>NZ_CP151837.1:2455543-2762486 GCF_046736275.1 Luteolibacter sp. AS25 | reverse complement strand
TCCCTGCCTCTCGCGCCAACGGGTGAGATGGGCGATGGGCAATGCATGTGTTTTAAGGAAATTATTGGGGGTGAGCGGGGATCTTGACGGGCGTTTCCCTTTGGTGGCTGGGCAGCTGTGTGCGTGGTTGCAGGGGCTGTATCTCCTGGTTCCACTGGTTTTTCTCGCAGAGCTAGGCGCGGGGCTGGAGGGGTGGAGGTATCCGGTCATCTTCGTAGCGCTACTGCTTGTGGCAGGGGAGTTTGCCTTGGTGGCAGCGACGGTGAGGGGTGATGCGAGGTTGAAGCTGGAGGCCTCGCTGGTGCGTCTGGCGTTGAGCGAGGAGGGGGCGAGAGGGCTCTTGGGGCTATTGCCATTTCATCGGCCGGTTTTCATCCGAACGCCGAAGGATGGGTCTCCGGAGGAACTGTGTAAACTCTGCGGGGTGGTGCGTGCCACGGTATGGGTGATGTTGTCTGTTCTGCTGATATTCCAAGGGTTTCCGGTGTTCGCGACACTGGCTCTATTTCTTTGTCTCCGGAGTCTGTCACGGCTGCGCCTCGCGCGTATTCTCAAGCGTGGTGCGGCGCGGATGGAAGACGCGGCTGTCTGTCCCGCCAACTCCGATTATTCCCCAACCTAATCTATGAAGACTGCGATCGTAATACCTACCTACAACCGAGCTTCCTGCCTGGCGGGAGCATTGAGAAGCGCCCTGGGGCAAAGTTACCCGGATATCCGGGTCATCGTGATTGATGATGCCTCGAGCGATGACACCGGGAAAGTGGTGGAGCCATTTCTGAATGATAGCCGGGTATCCTATGTGAAACTTGGTAAGAACGTGGGAACCGCGCTCGCCAAGAACCTGGGAATTGCACTTTCCGATTGTGAGGCGATCACTTTCCACGATTCCGATGACGAGGCGGAAAGGCATAAGATTCTGCTACAGACGCGGGCGATATCGCTGCGCGGTAAGGCGGATGAGATTCTGGATTGGGAAATTCTGGGGTATGCGCCGGGATCCGAGCTGGCAGTGGATGTCGTGGTGGGTGCGCACAAGTTCATCAAGCTGGATGGATCTGTGTTTACGATCGGGAAGCGGGTCTCGCTGGTGGACGATTTCTTCCCCACGATCCAGAGCCCTTCGAAAACGGAAGGAGATTGGGTTTTAATCAACTCGGGTCTGTTTAGGAAGAGTTGCTTCCACCGTTTGGGAGGCTATCTGGACAGTGTCGAAGAGGACCGGGAGTTGAGAAACAGGCTGCTGGCCTCAGGGCATATCTTCCATTTTATCGAAGAGCCACTACTGACAAAAGTGGAGACGGCGGTATCGCTGACGACGGATGGAGATACCGGCTACCGTGGAGAAAGGCGTAGGGCCGACCGTGAGGAGGTGTGGAAGAGGAATCGTGTGTACCGGAATGGAAAGTGGGGAAGGGCAGCGGCCGAAGCCGGGAAAGTGGTGGTGGATTTCCGTGCCATTGAGATCGAGGGGATCCGCAATGGCGGGGAGTTGGTGGTGGACGAGGACTTTCCGATGACGGCGGGGAGCCGCGACCATCTTTCTGAACAACTTGCGAGATGCCTTTGAACCTACTCTTCATAGATGTGGACTGCCCGCGGCCGCTGGATGGGAGCTCCCTCGACCGGGAGCCGCTGGGCGGGACGGAATCGACTCTGTTCCGCATTGCGGAGGGGCTGTCGGGGACCGGCAGGTATAGGGTGGCCATCGCACAGCACAACCGGGAAGAAACGCTGGAAATGAATGGGGTGGGGTATGTTCCCTTCCGGGTGGGAGAGCCATCCGTTCCTGATCCGGATGTGATCGTCGTGTTGCGGAGTTTCAAAACCCTCAATGGGCTGCGGAAGATTTTTCCGGGCTCGAGGATGTTTCTGTGGATGCATTGTTTCCCCGGTAGCAGGTGGAAAAAGGCCGGTCCGATGCTTGAGAGGTGTGCCACGACCGCGATCTGCGTTTCCGACTTTCTGCGGGAGCGGATGCGGGATGTTCTCGGTGAGAAGTTGCCGATGGTGACGATTTATAACCCGGTGGTTGTCCGGGCGGAGGCTGCCGAGACCGATGTCGACAAACTGGTTTTCTTTTCCTCACCACACAAGGGGCTGGAAGAGGTTCTCCGGCGGTTTTCCGAGATCCGAAGCGAGTTCCCGGCGATGCGGCTGTATCTGGGGGACCCGGGGTATTGGGGCGGTCCGGTTCCGGATGATGTGCCCGGGGTTGTCCGTCTGGGGCATCTGCCGCCCAAGGAGATCCATGCGGAGGTTTCCACGGCGTTGTGTGTTTTTTATCCGCAGAGGAATTTTGAGGAGACCTTCGGTCTGGTGTTCGCGGAGGCAAACGCGCTTGGTGTGCCGGTGCTGGCCCATGGGATCGGGGCGGCGGTGGAGGTGCTGGAAAAGGGTGGGCAGGGACAGGTGGTGAATTGTACTCCGCGGAATGTCCTGGAAACCATCCGGCTGTGGAGGGCGGGCGGCCGGCCGGTGGTGCGTGAGGCTCCGGAGTTCTCCATCGCGAGGGTGCTGGCGGAGTGGGAGGAATTATTCAAAACGAACAAAACCGGCGTATGAGTGTGTATGAGAAATTGGCCTCAATGGATGCCATGATGGAAAAGGAAGGCCCGGGGGCGGGAATTGAACTTCTGAGGCAGCAAGGATATCTGAGCGTGTGTCTGCCGGAGAGATGGGGCGGGCGGGGATGGGAGATTTCGCCCGCGGGGATGTTACCGATGCTGGAGCTTCTGCGGGAGATCGGGCGAGGTTCACTGGCGGTTGGGAGAATCTATGAGGGGCATGTGAACGCGCTGAGGCTGATACATAGTTTTGGGACTGCCGAGCAGAAGTCACGATGGAGTGGTGATGCGCTGGACGGATGCTGTTTCGGTATCTGGAACACAGGTAGGCCGGAGGAGGATGTGAAATTTGTGAAGGGGCAGGATGGGAAAATTTTCCTGGAAGGGGCGAAGGTCTTCGCCTCCGGGGCCGAGTGGGTGGATAGGCCTATTATTTCCGCGAAAAATTTCGATGGGGGATCGCAGTTGCTGGTAATCGCTCCGGCGGGAAGCGGGCTGGAGTTTGACCGGACGACATGGGATCCAATGGGGATGGCCGGTTCTGTCAGTCATCGCCTGGATGTGACCGGAGTGGAGGTTTTTACGGAAATGTTGCTTGGCCAGCCGGATTGCTATGCGAGGCAGCCGTGGCTTTCGGGTGGAGCGATGCGTTTCGCGGCGGTTCAGTTGGGTGGAGCGGAGGCGCTTCTGGAGATTACCAGGCAGCATCTGCGGGCGACGGGGCGGACGGATCACGCCTACCAAGAGGAACGTGTTTCGAAAATGCTCACGGATTGTGAGAGCGGTAGGCTCTGGCTGGGAGGTGCGGCCGAACGCGCGGAGGCGGCCGAGAGCGAGCCCGAAAGGCTGGTCCATTATGTGGGGATGATGCGCAGCGCGATTGAAGGAATCTGCTTCCGTACAATACAGAGGGCGCATCAGTGTGTGGGACTCCAGGGGATGCTGAGGCCGCACGCGATGGAGAGGGTCTCGAGAGATCTGATGACGTATCTGCGCCAGCCAAATCCGGATGGCTCGCTGATGGGGGCGGGGCGCTACGCGCTGGGGATCGCGGAACCGTTGGAAAGTCTATGGAAAGGAAAGAAAGAATGAAGAAGAACCCGAATTTACATCGCTCCCTGCTGGCCGATCCGGAATCCATCGCGGTATGTGAGCTGGAAGAAGCTGTGCCGGGCGGAGTTTTGATGGTGGTTGCACCGCACCCGGATGATGAGAGCCTGGCCTGCGGCGGATTGATCGCCCTAGCGCGGGAGTCCGGCAGGGAGGTTCGGGTGGTGATAGTGAGTGATGGGAGTGCTTCCCACCTGAACTCCAGGATGTATCCTGCGGCCGCGCTTGCCGAATTGCGGCGGGGAGAGGCGTTGGCGGCGTTGGAGATTCTTCGCGTGGGGGAGGGTGAGACGAGTTTTTTGGAGCTTCCGGATGGGAAGGTGCCGCACGATTGGGATGAGGGATTTGAAAAAGCGGTGGCGAGGATGGCTGAGGTGATTGAAGAGGTGGACCCGGATACGATTTTCACTCCGTGGAGGCGGGACGTTCATCATGATCATATTGCAACGACCTCAATTGTGACGGAGGCACGGAAACGGATCCTGCACGAGATTAGGGTGGTGGAGTATCCAGTGTGGGTGTGGGAGGCGGACAGCCATGACAAGGCGCCGACCAGCGGAGAGATGCGGGCGTGGCGGCTGGATGTGCGATCAGTGCTTGGTAGGAAAAAGGCGGCCATCGCCGCGCATGCCTCGCAGATGACAGATTTAATTTCGGACGATCCGGCAGGGTTTGTGATGAACGACACGCAGCTGGCTCGATTTACGGACGGTTATGAAATTTTTTTCGAGCCGGCGGAAGCGGCTGAGGACGAGACGCTGGGTAGTGGATACTTTGAAGGGATGTATGTCAGGGAGGAGGATCCGTGGGAATTTGCGACGAGCGAGTATGAAGCTGCGAAATATAAGGAAACCCTCGTAAGCCTTGGACGGGAAAATTACGGGCGGGTGCTGGAACTGGGCTGTTCAATCGGGGTTTTCACGGAGATGCTGGCGGGGAGGTCGGAGGCGTTGTTGGCGGTGGATGCTTCGGGGACAGCGGTGGGCAGAGCTCGGGATCGATGCAAAGGATTGGAGAACGTAGTGGTGCGGGCAGGTTTTCTTCCCCGGGAATGGCCGGAAGGTATATTTGACCTGATCGTCATCTCGGAGGTCGCCTACTATCTGTCCCGCGCCGATCTGGAGATACTGTTTGACCGGGTGGTCGAGTCGCTGCCGGCGGGCGGGGAAGTGTTGATGGTGCACTGGACACCTTTTGTCGCGAGCTATCCGCAGACCGGGGATGAGGTTCACGACTACGCGCTCGGGAGGCTGGATCTGAAGCGCGTGGGGGGGCGGCGGGCGGAGACCTACCGGATTGATGTATTTGAAAAAGCGATGAGCTCGCCGTGAAGTGTGGGGACGGGAGGTCTGATCCTTTGCTCCAGGTAGGATTTTGCATCGCGGAATGGAACGGGCCGTTGAAGAGGGTTTGCCTGGCGGGCGGTCTCCAGATCTTCCATGAAAAGTTCAACCGGTGGTTGTTCAGCGAGTATGGCCAATGCTTCCCGATACGAAAAGCCATCAAACCGAAGGTCGGCAACGAGACGGGCAGCACGCTCGATGGATTCCGGATGGAAGGTTTCGAGACGTTTCCGGATCCGCGATCTGGTGCTGTAGTAGCGGATGAAAACATCGGGTGATTCCACCATGTAATCGCCATCGTTCCGGGCGCAGTCGGTCCAACCGCACAAGGCATCGGCAAGACCGCCTGAAACCCTCCCGCAATCGCGCCCCGAGGTGCTGACCCTGACCAATGGGGAGTGGCGGACGAGATGGCCGGCTGCGAGGATCATCCGGTGGAATGCGATGTCCTCTCCTCGTTCCAGGGAGGGGATCCCGCCGATTTCCGTGTGGATTGAGGCACGCACGGCGTATGATGCGGCCGTGTGGATTTCGTGGCGGAGCCCGGGCTCATGGGCGACGGGTTCCAGTTTCGCCGCGAGCTCCGAGCAGAGGCGCCGGTAGGTCTCGTAATCGTGCTGATAGCGGGTGATGGCAGGAGTGGTGAGAATCACGCCTGTGAAATCTACCTCGATACAACCGGCGACCGCGGAGATGTTTGGTTTCATTTCCCGCCTGGTTTGAAAGATCCATTCCGGGGAAACGCCGGTGTCTGCATCAGTGGTGGCTACAATGCCATCGGGTTTATTCAAGGATGACAGGCGGCTGGCCGCGAGCTCGGTGATGGCTTTTCTGGCTGCACCGACTGTGGCGTCTATGGCAGTGGTCTCCCACTCGATCACATGCACCGCCGGCCGAGGGCCTCTCACCGCCGCGCGGGCTGCCGCGGCGGTTTGGTCGGTGCAGTTGTGAGCGAGTAAAAGGATTTCGAAAGAATCCGGATCGATCGGATTCCCCGCAGGGTCGGTCTGTATGAGGAGAGCCCGGAGGGTCTCAGCAATCAGGGATTCCTCGTTGTGGGCGGGGATGGTAACGATGAAATCGAGGGACGGATGAGGTGCCGGAAGGCGGGGATTGAGAAGATATTTCATCATCCATTGATGATTTCACCGCCGTTGGGGTGGAGGACCTGGCCGGTCATGTAGCGGGATTCCTCGCTGGCGAGAAAAACGTAGCAAGTGGCACATTCCCATGGCTGGCCTGCCCGACCGAGCGGGGCCTGGGAGCCGAATTCCGGGATTTTTTCCTTGGGAAAAGTGGAAGGGATCAAAGGAGTCCAGATGGGGCCTGGGGCCACTGCGTTAACACGGATACCTTCTCCGGCAAGGTTTCCGGATAGCGATCGGGTGAAGGAAACGATGGCACCTTTTGTTGCGGAGTAGTCGATGAGTTTCGGGCTGCCGCGGTAGGCGGTGACCGAGGTGGTGGTGATGATGGATGCGGAAGGGGATTCCCGCAGATGAGGAAGGGCTGCCGCAGCGAGGAAAAACATGGGAAATACGTTTGTTTCGAAGATTTTGCGGAGTTGTTTCTCGGAAATGTCTTCGAGGGACTTCTGTGGGTGTTGCTCAGCTGCGTTGCTGACGAGTATGTCGAGCTTGCCGAGTTCATCGACTGTCTTTTGGACAGCTTTCTGGCAGGCCTTTTTCGCGGAGACGTCGGATTTGATCAGGAGGCACTTGCGGCCTTCCGCTTCGACGAGGGAGGCCGTGTCGCGTGCGTCACCGTTTTCCTCAAGGTAGACGATGGCGACGTCCGCTCCTTCCCTGGCGTAGGCGACGGCGATGGCGCGGCCGATTCCCGAGTCGCCGCCGGTGATGAGGGCGACCTTGTCCCGGAGGCGGCCGCTTCCCTTGAGGTTCGGGTTCTCGTATTCTGGTGCCGGGACCATTTCGGATTCGCGGCCCGGCTGCCGGCTTTGTTTCTGGGCAGGGCGCTGTTTTTTCGTGGCTTTTTTCTTGGAACTGTTTGGCATTTGGTGGCTATCGCGGTTTCTGACCGGGTAGCGGGGTCTGTACCATGCCTGGATCCCTTGAAATTCGGGCTATAGGGCCGTAGGGAGAATCTTTTTTTGTGCAAATTGCAAAGAGCTGGTGACTTTTTGCGCTGGCGGGGCTCAGAAAGTCCACTCGTCTTCGCCGATGATTTTTACCTCGGTTTCGAGGGTGACGCCGCGTTCAGTTTTGGCGGTTTTCTGGATAGAGGCGATGAGTTCGAGAATTTCCGTAGCAGTGGCTTTGCCATTGTTAGTGATGAAGTTTCCGTGAACTTCCGAGACTTCCGCTTTGCCGACGGAAATGCCTTTGAGTCCAAGAGAATCGATCAGGCGGCCTGCGGCGATTTCGGGTGGATTTTTGAAGGTGCAACCGGCGGAGGCGGCGATAGGTTGGGAGTTTTTCCGTTTTTCGCGGGATTCGTTCCAGCGGTCCTTGATGTTATCGTGGGTGTCGTTCTTCCCTTTGAAGACTGCCTGGAGAGCGAAGTGGCGGCGGAGTTCCTGGACGTTGCGGTAGGATGCCTCGATTTCCTCCCGTTCACGTGTGCGTATGACTCCGTCTTCATCGAGAAACGTGACGCGGACGACCTGGTCGAAGGTTTCGATACCCATGGCTCCGGCGTTCATGCGGAGGGAGCCGCCGACGTTTCCGGGAATGCCTTCCATCCACTCGAAGCCGCCGATGCCGTGTGCACCGGCGAAGGATGCGAGTTTCTTGAGCCGGACGCCAACTCCTGCGGAGACGTGGCCTTTTTCATCAATTGACAGCTCGGAAAATGCGCCACCGGTAGGGTGGATGACTGCGCCACGGATGCCGCCGTCTTTCACGAGCAGATTGGAGCCGCGGCCGACGACGCGGATGGGGATGCCTTGCTCACGGCAGGAATCCACGAGAAATGCGAAGGCGTAGAAGGAATGTGGTTCCAGCCAATATTGTGCGGGGCCACCAACCAGAAGGGTGGTGTGTTTCCGCATGGGCTCGTAGAGCTTTGCGTCGATTTCGCCCTCGGGCATTACGTCGCGGAGGTCTTCGAGAATTTTGAGGTCCGCGGCGATTTTCGTGCCTATTTCGTGGATGTTTCCCGCGCCGAGGGTGAGGAGGAGATCGCCTTGCTCGAGAGAGTTCCCGACGGTGTGGTGGGCGGTTTCGAAATCAGGGAGGTAGGTGCCGGGTATGGTGCCGTGCTCCTTCATGGCATCGATAAGTGTCTGTCCGGAAACGCCCGGGATCGGAGCTTCCGAGGCAGGGTAGACGTCTGTGATGAAGACGCGATCCGCGGCCTGGAGGACTTTTCCGAACTCGTCCGATAGCAGCTGTGTGCGGGTGTAGCGGTGCGGCTGAAAGAGGACAATGAGGCGGGAGGGCTTTAGTGAGCGGGCTGTCTGCAGAGTCGCGGCGAGCTCGGTCGGGTGGTGGCCGTAGTCATCGACGAGGCGGAAGTGCTTGGAGCGGTATTTCGTCTCGAAGCGGCGTTTCGCTCCGGCAAAGGAGGAGAGTGCGCGGGCGATGTGCGAGAATTCCGCGCCGCAGATGTCTGCGGTGGCGATGGCTGCGAGGGCGTTGAGGATGTTGTGCTCGCCGGGGATGCCGAGTTCGATATCGCCGAGGACTTCGCCGTCTTTTTTAACGGTGAATGCGGATGAGCCTTTGAGATCGCGGATGTTGGAGGCGGTGTAGTTGGTCTCTTCATCGGTGGTTTCCCAGCCATAGGACACGGAGTTTTCGCGGGCGGAGCAAATTTCGTGGGAGGTGGGGCATTCCGCGCAGTAAATGATTTTACCTGAGGTCTGGTCCGCGAGTTTTGTGAAGACTTCTTTGACGTGATCTAGGTCGCGGTAGAAGTCGAGGTGCTCTGCCTCGATGTTGAGGATGACGGAGTGCTTTGGCTTGTAGAGGGCGAGGGTGCCGTCTGATTCATCACCTTCGGCTACCATGTATTCGCCTTCTTCCTCCCATTTGGCATTTGCTCCGAGGATGGGGATTTCCGCGCCGACGTAGTAGGAGGGCAGGAGGGCTGACTCACGGAGGAGGTGTGCCGTCATGGAGGACGTAGTCGTTTTCCCATGGGTGCCGGAGATTACCATGCCGGCTTTTGTATGGAGGATTGCGGCGAGGCATTCCGCGCGGCGGATGAGGGGGATTTTGTTTTCTAATGCAGCATCGTAGGCGGGGTTCCCGGGCTTGATGGCGGAGGAGTATACGACGATGTCCTGACCTTTGATGGGCTCTGCGGTTTGCGGGGAGGAAAAGATAAGACCCAGCCCTTGCATGCGATCTGTTTCCGAGGTGGTGACGCGATCACAACCGGAGACTGTATGACCCATGCCGAGGAGTAGGAGGGCGAGGCCGCTCATGCCGGATCCGGCGACACCGATGAGGTGGATTTTCTGAGGGGTGGATAGATCGGTGAGCTGGGAAGTGAGATCGGACATTGGCGCGTGCGGGATTTTTAGATGGGCAGGGGATTTGCGGCAATGAGGAAAAGTGGTGAGATCTTTGTTCCTGATTTTTGCTTTTTGGGGAAATCATTCGGGTATTTAACAGGATCCGCCTGCAACTCGGCCGGATCTGGCTGGTTCGGTTATTTTTTATATCTGACAAGCGGTGGATTGATCCGGGCGAAGCCTTCTTGGATATGATAAGGATAATAGGGGTAGGGAGGCAGCTGGCTGCTTATGTTATCTAGTCGTTGTATTTGGTCGTTGCTCAGTTTCCAGCCTATGGCTCCAAGGTTATCACGTAGCTGGTTTTCATTGCGGGCTCCAATAATCACGTTGGCAACTGTGGGGCGCTGTAATAGCCAGTTGATGGAGATTTGCGGGATGGATTTTTGGGTTTCTTTTGCAACTTCATCAAGGATGTCCATCAGGCTGTATAAGCGTTCGTCATCGACCGGAGGGCCAAAGGATGCGGTTTCGTGGAGACGGCTTTTTTTTGGGTATGCTTGTCCCCGGCGAATTTTTCCAGTGAGTCTTCCCCAAGCAAGGGGGCTCCAGACCATAGCGCCAACGCCCTGATCTTGTGCTAAGGGCATGAGTTCAGATTCGTAATCTCGGCCGAGTAGGGAATAGTAGACTTGGTGGACAATGTGACGGGGGTATTTCAGCTGATTGGACAGGCCTAGAGATTTCATTAATTCCCATCCTGCGAAATTTGAGGCGCCTACGTATCTAACTTTGCCGTCGCGGACCAATGTATCGAGAGTAGATAAAACTTCTTCCACGGGTGTGAAGTGATCGAAGCCATGGAGCATGAGAATGTCTATGTGGTCAGTCTGAAGGCGTTTTAACTGGGCCTCGACAGCGCGAAGCAAGCGCCACCGGGAAGAGCCTGCTTCCATTGCTCCATCTCCGGTGGGTAGGGATGTTTTTGTTGCGATGAGGACCTGGCTTCGGATGTCTTTAATGGCTTCGCCAAGGATGATCTCAGCTTCGCCGTCCGAATAGACATCTGCGCTATCAAATAGATTTACGCCTGCTTCTAGACAGATATCGATCATGGATCTTGCTTCTTTTACGGTGGTTTGACCCCAGTGTGAAAAGAGCGGTCCCTTCCCGGCAAATGTGCCTGTGCCAAAGCTGAGGACTGGAACGCGCAGCCCGGAGTTTCCAAGCTGTCTGTATTCCATTTTGTTAGTTGAATGCTTCTCCATAGTATTTCGTGTTTTTGGTTTAGGGTGGCATTAACGATACTATTTCATTTCTAGATTTTCATGACTGATGGCTCGTATTTCTTGCCTATTCCTCCATTTTATCAGATGAAGTGATGATTGTGAGTATGGATTTTGAGCCAAGCCAATTGCAGGAAGCTGTTTCGTTGATTGCTGCGGGATTGGCAGGGGCGGGTGATTCGAGAGTGAAGGTCTGCTCTGGTTTGAGGTTCTGGAGTGAGGATCGGGAGGGGGCTCCTGAGCCGATGATTTTTTCACCGTCTCTGATTGTGATAGTGCAGGGGAGCGTGAGAGTTATCCTGCCTGGTGAGGTGCGTGATTTTGGCCCTTCTCACTACTTTTTATCCACCTTGACAGTTCCTGTGAATATTCAGGTTACGAATGCGAGTGCGGCCAAGCCTTTGCTCGGCCTGATCATCGATTTAGATCTGACCTGTGTAAGCCAGCTATTGAGTATTGTGGGTGAAGAAATTGCCTTGGAATCTGCTCCAGTAAGGTTGCCTGCAGTTTTGCCTACGGCAATCGATCGTGATTTTTACCAGTCGTTTCTCCGTTTACTTCGTTGCACTCAATCCAATCTGGATTGGCGCGTTCTTAGTGAGGGGATGAAACGCGAAATGTTCTATCGAGTATTGAGAGGGCCTTCCGGGCATATTTTGCGAAAGCGAATCGAGAGTAACACCCCAATCCAAAAAGTCGCTTGTGCGATAGTTTTCATTCAACGGAATTTATCTGAACTACTTGAGATTAAAACAATAGCACGGCATGTCGGAGTGAGCGTTTCTTCGCTTCATGCGCATTTCAATAGTGTCGTAGGGGAATCGCCACTCCGTTATATCAAGTGTTTACGCCTGCACCGGGCCCAAGGGCTGCTTCAATCCGGCAATGACGTAATTCAATCTGCTCTGGAGGTGGGATATTCCAGCGCTTCTCAATTTAGCCGTGAATACAAACGGAAGTTTGGCGAGCCTCCTTCGTTGACTCGGAAGAGGGGGCAGTAGATATGAAGGCAGGTATGAATGGTAGGGAGGTGATTTTGACGGAGCGGATGCTTTTGCTGCTGCTGGCGGCGGTGCAGTTCACGCACATCATGGATTTCATGGTGATAATGCCGCTGGGTCCACAGTTGATGAGGGATCTGCAGATTTCCCCCCAGCAGTTTGGAAATCTGATTTCCTCGTTCTCGCTGACGGCGGGGATCGTTGGGCTGGCGGCGGCTCCGTTTCTGGATCGGTTTGACCGGAGGAAGCTGCTGTTGTTTTGCTATGCTGGTTTCGGTCTGGGCACTCTTGCCTGCGGTTTATCAGGTTCGGTAGGTGTTCTGATGTTTTGCCGTGCGGTTTGTGGAGCCTTCGGTGGTGTAGCTGGGGCTACGCTGATGGCTATTGTGTCCGATGTGGTGCCGGCGGAGCGGAGAGCACAGGGTATGGGGATCATTATGACTGCTTTTTCCGCGGCGGCGGCGTTGGGCGTTCCCTTCGGGCTGAAGCTGGCGCAGTGGTGGAAATGGGAGGCTCCGTTTCTGGTGGTGGCGGCTTTGGCTGCGGTGATCTGGGTGATGTTGTTTTACATCCTGCCTCCGGTGCGGGGTCATCTGGAAGATGAGGCGGGTGTGAGAAAGGTGAGAACGCCGGGGGAGTTTCTGGCGCTGGTGCGGGATACGAATGCGTGGCGGGGAATCGGGCTGATGGCGATGGTGGTGATCGGCCATTTTTCGGTGATTCCCTATCTTTCTCCTTATCTGGTGCACAATGTGACACTGCCGGAGGATAAACTTTTCCTCGTTTATATGGTTGGAGGGTTGGTCACGATTGTGACGGGACCGTTTGTGGGGAAAATGGCTGACAGGCACGGCAGACTCCGCGTTTACTCAATTCTGGTGGCATCTGCGAGCGCGGTGATTCTGGTGCTGACGAACTCAGGGCCGAGACCAGTGTGGCAGGTGCTGGGGATCGCTGCGGCATTCTTTATTTTCGCAAGCGGTCGGTTTATTCCGGTGCAGGCGGTGGTTTCCCAAGCGGTGGAAAGGAAGCGACGCGGGGCGTATATGAGCCTGATTTCCTGCACGCGGGATTTGACTGTTGGTATATCCGCGGCGGTGGGGAGTATGATTGTAAAAGAGGGGGTGGATGAAAGGCTGATCAATTACCACTGGCTGGGCTGGCTCTCGGTGGGTGTGAGCGTGGCGAGTCTTCTTGTTTTCCGTTCAGTAAAGTCGAGGGAGTGAAGATGTTTCCGGCGAATATTCACCGCGAAGGTTTTCGAGGAGCGGGGAGCCCGGGTTTTGAGCTCTGACGGGAGTAGGTGACTACTTTAGCTGTGCTAGTTCTTCGGCAATTTCGAGGAGGTCTTTCCCGGTGATGTCCGGGGTAGGACCGAGCGGGTAGATTTGTGCACCGGGGCGGGCGACGAAGGCGGAGCGAAGCCCTGCCCATTGCGCGCCGGCGGTGTCCCAGCCATGTGCGGCGATGAGCATGCAGTTTTCAGGAGAAACTCCGAATTGAGCGGCGGCCCAGTGGTAGGTGCCCGGGTGGGGCTTGTAGATTTTGACGTTGGAGACGCTGAGTTGTTTCTCGAAAAACGAGCCGAGGCCGGCGAATTCGACCTGTGCCTCCAGTCCGTGCTGCGGGGAGTTGGTAAGTGGGGCCATGCGGTAACCTGCTTTTTTCAGCAGCTGGAGGGCCGGTATGACATCGGCGTGTGGGGGAAGTGAGGTGATGGGTTTTGTGGCTTCCCGAGCGGCATCGAGGTCGAGTTCCACCCCGTTGTTTTTTGCGACCATGACCATAACGGCGGCGCCGATTTCCCCGAATTCGTGAAAGGAGCCAGCGCAGGTTTCGACGAGTGAATGGTGGAGGAGCGTGGTGAACCAGAGGGTGACGAGGTCGCTGCGGTCGCCGAGGGCGTGGGCTACGCTTTCCTGAAGCGGTGTGAGGTCGAGTAGGGTTTCATTTACATCAAAGAAGAGAATTTCCGGGCGTTTCATAATTCCGTGAGGTTCGGATCGGCTTTCTTCTGATGCAAACGGAAGTAGTGTGATTGTTTTGCAAGGAGTTCCTCGTGGGTGCCTTGCTCGACGATGCTGCCGTGATCGAGAACGCAGATCAGATCGGCGTTCCGGATGGTGGTGAGGCGGTGGGCGATGACGAAGGATGTGCGGTTTGCGCGGAGGCGATCGAGCGCCTCCTGGACGAGTTTTTCGGTGGTGTTGTCGAGGGCGGAGGTGGCCTCATCGAGCAGGAGAATGGGTGGATTTTTCAGGAGGGCGCGGGCGATGGAAAGCCTCTGTTTTTCTCCACCGGAAAAGCGGATGCCACGTTCTCCCGCAGTGGTGTCGAGTTGTTCGGGGAGGGCGCGGATGAATTCGGCGGCGTTGGCCGCATCGAGGACGGCCCAGAGCTCTTCGTCAGTGGCGTGGTGTTTTGCCAGGGTGAGGTTTTCGCGGATGGAGGTGTTGAAGAGAAATGGTTCCTGAGTGACGAAGCCGGTGTTGTCCCGCAGCCATTCCTTGGAAATTTCTGAAATGGGGGTTCCATCGAGCAGGATGAGGCCGGATGAGGGCTCGTAAAAGCGGGAGAGTAGATTGAGGACCGTGGATTTTCCCGAGCCGGTGGCGCCGACGAGGGCTAAGGTTTGGCCAGGACTGGCGGTGAGGCTCACGTGGCTGAGTGCGGTGCTTTCATCGTTGTAGGCGAAGGTTACGTCCTGGAATTCGATTTTTCCGCTGAGTGTGGCGGGCCGCTTGCCCTCGGTGATGTGAGTTTCATCCGGGGTGTCGATGATTTTGAAAAGCCGTTTTGCGGAGACCAGGCCTTTGGTGAATGTCTGGGAGAGTGGGTTGATGCGGGAAATGGGCTCGAAGAGGAACCCCCAGGCCACAAGGAAGGCGATTACGGTGCCGGGGGAAAGCTGGCCATTGAGTGTCCAGTAGGCTCCAAATGCGACCATGAGTATGATGCCGGATTCCGCGATGAAGGAGACGGCGGGCCAGACAATGGCCTGGCCTTTCATGACGTCCATGTGTTTGTCTCCGACGATTTGGGAAGCTGCATCGAAATCCGAGAGGGCTTGTGGCTCGACGGTGTAGGCTTTTATCTGGCGGATTCCGGCGAGGTTATCGTGGAGAATTGCGTTGAGGGCTGAGGACGCTTCCGAGGAGGCTGTCCATTTGGGTTCCGCTTTTCTCGACCACCAGGCGGTGATGATCCCGATGAAAGGGAGAGGGACTAGTGTGACGAGGGTGAGCTCCCATGAGTGATAGAGCAGGTAGCCGATTACGATGAGGAACTGGAGAACGGCGGCGATGGCTTGGTCCAAACCTTCAATGATGACTTGGTTGGTGGAGGGGACGTCATCAGCTACGCGGGACATGATTTCTCCGGAGGAATTTTCATCGAACCATTTGATGGGGAGGCGCTGGAGTTTATCGTAGAGCTCTACCCGGATGAGGTGGGTAAGTTTCAGTTCCAGGTGGTTGTTCAGGTAGGTGCGGAGTGTGAAAAGCAGTTGGCGGGCAAGGATAGCCGCGCCGCCGAGGAGTGCGGTGGAAAGGATGAGATCCGGGCGGTTCTGGCCTATGATCACATCGATAAAGCGCATGGTGATGCCGGGGAGGATGAGCACCAATGATGTGCAGATCACTGCCATGAGTAGGGAAAGTCCGCTGAGAAGGGGGAAGCGCAAGGTGTGGCGGATGAGGCGGAGCATGAAGTCTTTCTAAGTAATTGGGGAGTTCTAGCCAACTTTTAATCAGGCGGGTCTGGTTGAACGAGAGGCGAAAGAGGATCGGTTATAATCTCATGTTATCGACTATCATGAAGTGATATTTCCCGAATTGGTGTGGTTGGGGTAGATGAGTGTTGTGAATTTAAAGAGTCGTCATTTCCGTGCGGGTGTAGGCATGACTGTATTGCTTGCCGTGCTAGCCATCGGGCTGAGCCATTTTCCGATACTGAGGCATATCGGGCCGCTTTCGACTGCACTCCTGCTGGGATTGATCTGGCGTGCTTTCATGGGGGTGCCGTTGGGGCATCATGTGGGGATTGGATTTTCGGCGAAAAGCCTGCTGCGTCTTGGTATCATTTTGCTAGGGGTGAGGTTGAATCTGGATCTGGTCCTACAGGGAGGTTTTCGCATTTTGTTGCTGGATGTGACGGTGATTGGATTCGGGCTGACGTTCATCACGTGGCTTGGACTGAAAATGGGGTTGGATGCGACCTTGTCGTGCTTGATCGCGGTGGATAGCTCGATTTGCGGTTCGTCGGCAGTGGCTGCCGCTGCTCCCGCGTTGGGTGCGGATGATGATGCGCCCGCACTGGTGATCCCGATGTGCAGCCTGATCGGGACGCTTGCGGTGTTGGTTTACACCTTTGGCCAAAGCTGGCTACAGGTGGATCCGCATATCTACGGAATGTTCGCAGGTGCTACCCTGCACGAGGTGGCGCAGGTAATGGCGGCGGTGACAGCTGTGCCGGAATCGCTGGAAATCGGAACGGTGACCAAGTTGACGCGGGTGGTTTTACTTGTTCCGGCGGTGTTTATTCTCAGCGGTTGGTTGCAGAAGAGGAAAGCACGGGAGAAGCGGGGCGAAGCAGTGGCTTCCAAGGAAGGTGGCGGGCGCCCGAAGCCATGGTTCGTGCTCGGATTTCTGGTGGTGGGAATTTTGAATACGCTGGCATACAAGGTCTTTCCAGACTCGCGTCTGATCCTGGATAACTACAATGAGCAGATCCTGGTGATTGCCAATTTCCTGATGGCCATGGCGATGGCGGGGATGGGACTGCAGGTGGACTTCGGGAAGCTTCGTGAAAATGGTCTGCGGGCGGTTGTGGTAGCACTAATAGGTTGGGTAACCCTGGCTGGGGTAGCTGCTGTGGAGATCTACGTTATGAACATTTGTTAAGTTTGCGCTTTGGGCTCTGTCGAATGCGGGTTTATTTCTTGTTCGAGAGCCTGAACGGTCAGGCGAAGCGATCACCTTTCGTCCATTGTCAGACTACCGATTACATGTTTTCCAGACCGTCGCGGAGAAATTGAATTTCACCCGTTCGGCTGAGGCGCTGCATATCTCCCAGCCAGCGGTGACCCAGCATATCAAGGCTCTGGAAGAATTGTATGGAGTCGCGCTTTTCGAACGCGGTAAAGGGGGGATTACCCTGACGGAGGGAGGGCGCGTTCTTTATGCACATGCTTTAAAGGTGCAAGAGTTGCAGCGCGTGGCAGAGGCTCGAATTCGTTCGGGTTCGCCGCGGTTGGCGGGGCCCCTCCGGATTGGTGCCAGTATGACCATCGCCCAGTATTTCCTGCCTGAACGATTGGGTGAATTTCAGGCAATGTATCCTGATGTATCGCTGACCCTGCAGAACGGAAATAGCGAGGAGATCACGGGCTCCCTGCTGGCAGGGCGGCTGGACATCGCTCTGATCGAAAATTCCGGGAAAGGTCGTGATCTAGCAGTCCAGCCGTTTTTCATGGATGAAATCGTCTGCCTGGCAGCTGTTGATCATCCGCTGGTGCTCAAGAAGAAGGTTACCGCGGAGGACCTGCAGCGATATTCATTTATCCTGCGCGAGCCGGGTTCCGGAACCCGCCGGGTGGTCGAGCGAGCCCTGAAGAAGGTGGGCCTTAATTCCGCGAAGCTGAACATCGCGATGGAGAGTTCAGGGAGCGAGACGATAAAGGGATTGATCGCAGCGGGAATAGGATTGGGATTTCTATCCCGTCTCGCAGTTTCCAATGAATTGGCGCTGGGTAAGCTGGCACGAATAGAGATCGAAGATCTGCACATCACCCGTCCATTCACGATCATCAGCGCACAAGGTTCAACGCCTACCGGTCCGGCTGGTGCGCTGTCCGATTTGCTGAGGAAATCTGGAGGAGTGTGAGCGAAACAGATGCTGCGAGGTGAATTTGAACCGTTTATAGAATTTTATAAATCCTTTCTATTCGAGGTTGGTTCGAATCAAGGTCAATGCAGATGTTGGACGACCCGAAGATGTTGATGATCGCGCTGGTGGCAGCGGTTTGTATAGGGCTTGCGAAGGCGGGGTTCAGTGGGATTTCACTGATTTCGGTTGTTCTGCTGGCTGAGGTTTACGGTGCCAAGGAGTCGGTGGGTTTGGCTTTGCCGTTGCTGATCGTCGCGGATCTGATGGCTTATCCGGCGTTTCTAAAGCACGGGGCGTGGAGGTATGTGTGGAAGCTTTTGCCGGCGACGCTGGTCGGGCTGGGCCTTGGATGGTTTTTGCTGGGAGAGATCGATGACCTATTGGCGAAGCGTTTGATAGGTATCTGCGTGCTGCTGATGATTGTTGTGCAGGTTTTTCGGAGGGTTTCGCCTGATGTTTTCTCCAGGATGGCTGATTCAAGCGGGTTCGGTCTGGGCGCGGGGGTTCTGGGAGGCTTTGCGACGATGCTGGCGAATGCGGCCGGGCCGGTGATACAACTCTACCTCATGTCCCGGCGGACTCCGAAAATGGAGATGCTGGGGGTGGGCGCGCGCTTCTTCCTGCTGATCAATATCATCAAGCTACCGCTGAATGCGAAGCTGGCGACGATTACGCAGGATAGCCTGTGGGAAAATGCGAAGCTGGTGCCGGGGGTGGTAATCGGCGTAGTGGCAGGGCGATGGCTAATTGGCCGTGTGCCACAAGCCGCGTTCGAGTGGATGATCGTCGGTTTCTCTCTTCTTGCGGCGGTGAGGCTGCTTTTTTTCTAGAAATCAGAATTTCCGGGTTTGGATTTGCTGGAGCGCCTGGAATGAGCGGTAACCCATAAATCCAGCAAAGATACCGAGGAAAAGCTGTCCGGAAAGCATGCCGAAGACGCAAATGAACGCCGCGGTTCCTACGGAAATCATGAGTGTGGTGCGGATGCGGCGTGGGCCGAGCAGTGTCTGGACCAGGCGGCCACCATCGAGCGGGAGGATTGGGAGCAGGTTGAGGATCGCCCAGATGATGCTGATAAAATAGAGCGAACGAAGGAAATCAACGGCGTAGGGCGAGAGGTTCGGGATAGATCGAAGACAGACCATCGCGGTGAAGCCGAGGACGATCTGGATTGCTGGGCCTGCTGCAGTGATGGCGAATGTCTGCCGGGGGCGGAGAGGTTTATTGTTATCGTATTCCGCGTAGCCGCCGAATGCCTGGAGGACGATATGCACACGTTTTCCGAAGGATTTGGCGGTGAGGGCATGGCCCAACTCATGGATGAGGATGGATATGAAACCGGCGAGGATGAAGAGGAGGAGGCCGAAGATCTGCTCTTTACTATCGGCGAAGAGACGGCCGCTGACGAATGCCATGGTGAGCCAGAAGATTGGCTCGATGCGGACAGGGATATTGAAAATTGAGAAATTGATCATCTGCGGGGATTCCTAGGGCAGATTTCGGGGGCGTGCAACTGAATGGGAAAGGGAATGGCTTTTCCTGGATTGGGCTTTGGGGCGGATTGAAGTAGGTGGCCCGGGTTATTTGAAGGTGTAGGTTCTATTTTCTACAGAGACTTCAGGGGGGACTTTGCTATTTTCAAAGTGGTCGTAGCCTGCCTTCAGGTTTTCCCAGAACTGGAGATGGGGGCTTGCTGCGGCTTTCCGCATTCGCTCCCCATTCATGCGGAAGGGGAAAATGTGGACGCGGAAGTAGGATTGCCCGT
The DNA here is from genome assembly GCF_046736275.1 of Luteolibacter sp. AS25. GTDB lineage: Bacteria > Verrucomicrobiota > Verrucomicrobiia > Verrucomicrobiales > Akkermansiaceae > Luteolibacter. Next base: position 2,743,108 of record NZ_CP151837.1, on the reverse strand, counting down.
TTTTGTGGGCGGCTGTGGCCAAGGTGTAGATTTCTTCGATGACGGGGTCTGTCATGGCAAGGCAGCCTATGGAGACATTGCTGCCATGGATCATGATGAGGGATCCGGTTCTGTTGTGCGCGCGATCAAAGGAGTTGGGGTAGCCGATATTGAACGACAGATGGTATGTACTGTTCGGGTTCATGGCGGAAGGGGGGACATAGTAGAATCCCTCGGGGACCTGGCGGTCGCCTTCGGCAAGTTTCGGCCCAAGTTTTCCGCTGCTACGGGCAATGGGGTAGGTTTCGAATAGCTCGAACTTTCCGGTTTTGGAATTTCTAACGAAGAGTTCGAGCTCGAGTTCTTCCTTGAAGGCGCGGATGAAGATGGGGGAACCCAGTTCAAGTGTCTTTTCTTTGAGGCGCTCGGTCAGCGGCTGTGAGATTCGGGATTCCACTTCTTTTGCGCGTTTCTGGCCGTTTGCTTCTCCGCCACAGGCAGCCAGTGTGAATATGGTTAAGATAAGGAGCGGAAAACGTGAGTTCATATCAATTTGTTCCTTATCTGATGATTGTGTTTTCCTAGGTGGAAGGATCTTTGGCCGGAATTGATTGGATCGACTTACGATTCAGCTCTGGAAACAGCTACCTCCAAACGGAGATCTCCCGCTTCGTCCGCCTGAATAGGCAACACGAAAAGCGGGAGATGAAGGGATCTCATGCGGAAAGAGGCAGTTCTCAAAGGCTTTGTAAAAATCACAAAACCTTTTTACCTGCCCGGTTAGCGGTCCGCAAGTAAGCGCTAGGGTTTTACTCTGAATTTACAGAATAACTATGAGCGCATGAATGAGGCCGGGAATATAGAAAATGAGGGTTAGGATCAGGTTGATGATGAAGCTTTTACCGAAGCCGGAGTGAAGTGCTACCGCAAGGGGTGGCAGAAGTACGGCGAGGATGATGAGGAGTAATTTGTTGGCTGGTGCTGCGTTAGACATGGTTGTGTTGTGTTTATTTGTTGAAACACTTTCGGAATTGCAAGGCATGTGCCGTTGCCGCCTAGAACAATGAAACCGCAGTAGCAATGGGATTTGCGGACGGGTAATGTGATTTCTGTAAGCGACTATTTCCACCTAGATGCATGAATAAAACAGGGGAGATATTGCAAAATGCAGGATATCTAAAATGGTTTTTTACGCGAAATGTGAGCTATGGGGCGGGTTTCGGATGGATGAGTTGCGCGGCACGCCGGATGCAATAGGCTGAGGCATGAAAGTAGCCCCTACCCATTTGAAGCGTTATAAGGATGTAGCCCTGTTATTCTGGAAACACGGAAACTCCGAGATCGCAAATGAAGGGGATTTCGCAACAACAAGTGAGTTCACAGAGGCTGAGGGAAAAGCGGATGCTGAAGATCTGGCGAAGGATCTGGAGAAGCTTGGGCCGACGTTTGTAAAGATCGGTCAGCTGCTTTCCACGCGGAGTGATTTGATTTCCCCGCTATACATGGATGCTCTGAGCAGGCTGCAGGATGATGTGGAGCCGGTTCCATATGACCAGATCGAGCAGATCGTGCAGGATCAGCTCGGGGTGAGAATTTCGAAGGCCTTCAATGAATTTGAAGAGCGTCCACTGGGTGCGGCTTCGCTGGGTCAGGTGCATCGTGCGACTCTACGAAATGGCCGGAAAGTGGCAGTGAAAGTTCAGCGGCCGAATATCCGGAAGGAGATTGTAACGGATCTGGAAAGCTTGCAGGAAATCGCGGATTTCATGGAAGAGCGCACGGAATTCGGCAAGCGCTACGAGGTCGGGCGGGTCCTTTCTGAGTTCCGTACGAGCCTGATGAATGAGCTGGATTACAACAAGGAGGCGAACCAGCTGAAGGAATTGGGGAAAAATCTGAAATCTTTCGAGCGTCTGGTGATTCCAAGAGTGGTGGATGACTACAGCACAGGTCTGGTGCTGACGATGGATTACCTTCCAGGCACCAAGGTGACCTCGCTTTCCGGGGCGATTCTAGCTGACCTGGATGGTGAAAGTCTGGCGGATGAGCTTTTCCGGGCCTATCTCCAGCAGATTCTGGTGGATGGATATTTCCATGCTGATCCACACCCGGGCAATCTACTGCTGACTCCGGATCACAAGATCGCGATTCTGGATCTTGGGATGGTGGGTAGGATCAATGAACGTCTGAGGGACCAGCTTGTGCATTTGCTGGCGGGAATCAGCCATGGTGATGGATTGCAGACCGCGGAGGCGGCGATCAGGATAGGCGAATCACGCGGGGAAAGCATTGACCGGAATAAGTTTATCAACCGGATAGATGATTTGGTCGGGCAATCCAATAGCTCCGATCTGGAAGGATTACAGATTGGCGGGGTGGTGCTGCTGGTGATGCAGGCATGTGCGGAGGTGGGTATCCGTATTCCTGCTGAAATCAATCTGCTGGGGAAAACATTGATGAATCTGGATAGAGTGGGGATCGCGCTTTCTCCGAAATTCAATCCTTCCGCGGCGATCCGTAAGAATCTCGAAACCCTCTCAACAGCTCGGCTGAAGGATACTTTCTCGATGGCTTCCATCATGGGGATCCTGACTGAGATGAAGGACATGATGAGCACGCTGCCGCGTAAAACGAATGAGATCCTGGATCTGGCTGCGAATAATAAGCTGAAGGTAAAGGTCGATATGATCGACGAGAAGACCCTGATGAAGGGATTTCAGAAAATCGCCAACCGGATCACGATGGGGTTAATTCTGGCTGCACTGATCATTGGATCTTCGATGCTGGCCCGTGTTCCGACGAGTTTCGAGATCTGGGGTTATCCCGGACTGGCGATCATTTTCTTCTTTGTAGCGGCACTGGGAGCAATCTGGTTGCTGATCGATATTCTTTTCAAGGACGAGTGAGTAAAACTTGGCACGGCTAGTGCTGTTATACTTTTAGCGATCCGACTGAGACGCTTTAGGTTATTGGGTTTTCCCTGAAGCTAATCAGTCGGTTCGCTTTTTTGTGTCCTGAAAAAACTAAGGATGCACTTGTGCGCAGATGCGCTATTATTTCCCGCAATGGAACGCAGTGAGCAGACAATCGAGGCAGAAGTGGTAGAAATCGACGGAGTATCGGTGGAGCCGCGGCCTGTGGAAAAGAACCGCGCTGGCGGTGACTGGCAGGATTGGCGTAGCTGGCAGGGAAAAGTGCGGGAACTCGATCCACGGTGGTGGCCGCTTTGGGCGTTTCTCGGGGCTATAGGACTGGTATTGCTGGTCGTGGTGGGAATGTGCGCTGCGGTAATTCTCGTAATCTACAAGCTGTTCAAGGCTTTGTTTATGGGATTTGTGTCGCTGTTTCTCCCTACGGAACAATATCAGAGGCGGTAGGCGGGGAGTCAGATTTTCCGGCTGTACTTTTGAGCGGTGAGGGTTTCTTATCGTTGAATGCGAAGCAATCAGAGTACGTCGGCAGGGTTCCGGTTCCATACCGGGGACTGCGTGAAGGGGATGGCGAAGTATGTGCCGGATGCCAGCGTGGATGTGGTGGTGACTTCTCCACCGTATAATTTGGGGATCAAATATTCCAAATATGACGATAAGTTAGCTGCTGACGAATACCTGGAATGGACGAAAAAGTGGGCCGGTGAGGTGCGGCGCTGTCTGAAGCCTGGGGGTTCGTTTTTCCTGAACGTAGCCGGGAGTTTAAAGGAGCCGATGCTTCCGTATTCTGTGATCAATCTGCTGGTTGGTGAGGGAATTTTCAAACTACAGAACACGATTCACTGGATCAAATCGATCGCGATGCCGACGGATGAAGGATCCGAGAAACAACGGGGGCATTACAAACCGATCAATTCCCAGCGTTTTCTGAACGACTGCTATGAGCCGGTGTTTCACCTTACATTGGAGGGAACGACTAAACTGGATCGGCTGGCGATCGGGGTGCCGTATGCTGATAAATCAAATATCGCGCGGTGGGGCCATACGGACGGAAAGGATGTGAAATGCCGTGGAAATACGTGGTTTATCCCATACAAAACAATCACGCGGAGAGCAAAGGATAGACCGCATCCCGCTACCTTTCCCACCGCACTTGCGGAGCAGTGCATGAAGTTGCACGGCATCCGGAAAGATCTAGTGGTGATGGATCCGTTTCTGGGAATAGGTCACTCAGCGATGGCCGCCGCCCGCTGTGGGGTGGGGCGGTTCATCGGCTTTGATATTGATTCCGAGTATTTGAAGGTGGCCGTTGAGGAAATGGAATCCGCCGAGTGGGCAGTTTCGCTAAGTTAAGCTACTATTTCGGGGCACCTTCCCAAAGCCACTCGAGTGAGTATGGGGAGCCGTCTTCGGTCCAGAATTTCCCATCGACGTAGCGGTGGTCCTGATTGAGTGCATCGATATCAGTCATTTCCTGCTCGGAAAGGGTGATGAAGGATGCGTTCAGATTGTCTTTCTGGCGTTTCTCGTTGGTGGATTTCGGGATGGCCACGGTGCCACGCTGGACGGCCCATGCCAGAGCGATTTCGGCGGGTGAGGAAGAGTGGGTTGTAGCGATTTTCTCCAATGTTTCATCGCTGAAGATATCGGGTGCGTCGCCTTCTTTTTCCTTGGCGCTGCCGAGTGGTGAATAGGCGGTGAGGATGATCTCGTGTTTTTCGCAGGTTTCCAAAAGGGTTTTCTGTGAAAGGAATGGATGGCACTCCACTTGATTGACTTCCGGCGGGTGGCTGGCGGATGAGACGATGGATTCCAAAAGAACCGGATTTACATTGGATACGCCGATGTGGCGGCAGAGACCTTCGCTGAGCGCGTTTTCCATGCCTTTCCAGGTTTCCGAGAGGGGTAGATCATCTGCGGAAATGAAGTCCTCCGCTTTTTCGGGGAAGTCTATTCCGGGTGTGAGGGCGATGGGCCAGTGCACGAGGTAGAGGTCCAAGTAGTCCAGTTGGAGATCTGCGAGGGTTTGCTTAAGGGCTGGGATTACATCTTCCGGTTTGTGCTTATCGCACCAGAGTTTCGAGGTGATCCAAACGTCCTCGCGTTTTACGATACCGCTCTTGAAAGCGGCGGAGAGTGCCTCGCCGATTTCCTTTTCGTTTCCGTATACAGGTGCACAATCGATGTGTTTGTAGCCCATCTCAAGTGCGCGTGTGACCGCTTTGGCTACCTCGCCGGGTTCTGCTTTCCAGGTGCCGAGGCCGAGGGCCGGGAATTTGTCGCCGTTTTTAAGTGTGAGTGTTTTCTGATCCATGCTGAAAGCTTGCCTTGATCTGGAACAGTGCAAGGGACATTTCCGTCACGCCTTGCTTTCCCATAGCCATTCAAGGGTGTAGGGGGAGCCTTCCATGACTGTCCACTGGGTGCCGTCGACGAAGCGGTAATTGCGATCAAGGCTGTCGATCCGGCTCATTTCATCCGCGGTCAGGACGATATGGGAGGCTGCGAGATTTTGTTGCTGGCGCTCCGGGTTATTGGATTTCGGGATGACATTGGTGCCGCGCTGGATGGCCCAGGCGATGGCGATCTGTGCGGGAGTGACATCGTGCATGTTGGCGATGCTCTTCAGTGCGGGATTCGTGTGAACATCGGGGGCGTCGGGTGATTTTTCCTTGCCGGTGCCAAGTGGGGAATAGGCGGTGAGGATGATTCCGTGTTTATTACAAACTTCGAGAAGTTCGTGCTGGGCGAGGAATGGGTGGCACTCGACCTGATCGAATTCCGGAGGATGCGTGGCGGATTTCGTAAGTTTTTCGAGGTGGACGGGATTGAGGTTGGAAACCCCGATGTGACGGCAGAGGCCTGCTTCGAGAGCTGCTTCCATGCCTTTCCATGTCTCTGTGAGAGGGAGTTCCTTCGGGGAGTAGAAGTGTTCGGGTTTCTCCGGGAAGACGACTTCCGAGCTGTAGGCAACGGGCCAGTGGGTGAGGTAGAGGTCGAGGTAGTCGAGTTGTAGATCCGCAAGTGTTTCGCGGAGGGCAGGGATGACTTCTTCGGGTTTGTGGCGGTTGTTCCAGAGCTTGGAGGTGATCCATACATCTTCACGCTTCACGATCCCGGAGGCGAATGCCTTGGAGAAGGCCGCGCCGATCTCTTTTTCGTTTCGATAGATAAATGCACAATCGAAATAGCGGTAACCGTTCTCGAGTGCGGCCATGATCGCGTCTGCGGTTTCGTTTGGCTGGGAGCGCCAGGTGCCGAGGCCCAGTGCGGGGATTGTGTCGCCGTTTTTCAGGTGGAAAGTTTTTTGTTTCATAGCGGGTTGTCAGATGAGGTTGTTCGCGTAGTTTCGTAAATATGGAAACTCGGCATTTTGATTATGTGGTAATAGGTGGTGGTAGCGCGGGTTATGCCGCGGCGCGGACAGCGAAGGAGACTTTTGATAACGTGGCAGTCATCGAGGATGCCGAAGAGTTGGGCGGGCTGTGTATCCTGAGGGGCTGTATGCCATCAAAGACTTTGATCTATTCCGCGGAAGTTCTGCATCTTGCGCAGCACGGAGAAAAATTTGGCCTGAAAGTGGAGAATGCAAGGGCGGATATGAAGGCTTTGCATGAAAGGAAGCTGGTGACGATCGAGGATTTTTCATCATACAGGAGGGAGCAGCTGAAATCGGATCGCTTTCATCTGATCCGGGATCGTGCGGTTTTCGTGGATGAGAAGACTGTGGAGCTGAAAGGTTCCGGAGAACGGGTGACGGCGGATTATTTCATGATCGCGACCGGATCTGTGGTAAATACGCCTGATGTGGCGGGTTTGCGTGAAACTCCGCACTGGACCAGCGATGATGTGCTGGATCTGGATTTCCTGCCGGAGTCGGTGATCGTGCTGGGCGGTGGGATTGTGGCATGTGAACTAGCGCAGTTCCTCAATCGGGTAGGGACCAAGGTGACTCAGATCCAGCGTAGTTCGATTGTTTTGAAAGAGACCTCACCGGACGCGGCAGAGGTGGTGATGAAGGCCTTCCGCGATGAAGGGATCGATTTGCACACGGATACGAGTCTGGAATCCGTGGCGAAGGAAGGTGAGGAATATGTGGTCAGGTTCAGTGAAAATGGAGAGAGCAAAGAAGTGCGTGCCGCTCACTTGTTCAACGCGCTGGGACGGAAGCCTAATTCCGCCAAACTGGGCCTGGAGAAAGCAGGGGTGGAGACGAAGAAATCAGGACATATCGAGGTGAATGATATGCAGCAGACTGCTAATCCGAGGATTTATGCTGCGGGAGATGTTGCCGGGCCATTTGAAATTGTGCACCTGGCGATCATGCAGGGCGAGGTGGCGGCAGGGCATGCTGCGGGGAAATCGGTGACACCGGTGGATTACGATGGCAAGACGGCGGTGGTATTTACCGACCCGCAGATTGCCTCGGCGGGGATTTCTTTGGCGGAAGCCGAAGACCGTGGGATCGCTGTCGTGGTGGCGGATTACCCTTTTGATGATCACGGAAAATCAATCCTGATGGAGGCGAAGTATGGTTACGTTAAGACTTGGGCGGACAAAGCGAGCGGGAAGCTTATTGGCGCGGAATGCGTGGGTAAGGATGCGGGTGAGTTGATCCACGCGATGGCGGTAGCCATTACTCTGGGAGCAAAACCTGCGGATCTTCTAAAAGTGCACTGGTATCACCCGACTCTAAGCGAAATCTGGAGCTACCCTTTGGAGGATTTGGTGGATGAATTAGGCAGCTAGGGTAGCCCCTGAGGGCTCAGACTGATGGGAAGGCCAAGTCCGGCGCTAGTCAGGGATCTATTGAAAACGCGAAAGAGTGCAGGTGAAAGATCCCACTGGATGCAAGATTCCGGCAGTGCATACTGCGAACGAACCCAAGTAACTTTTGACCATGAAAACCACCGCTATTCTCCTGATATCGATTCTTGTATTTTCAGTCGCTGCTCGAGCTTCGGTTGAGAAGATAATTGTGCCAGTTCAGATCGGTGCGAAGGCGTTCAGGGATGGTGACGTTGTGCAAATTTCCGAGGTCATCTCAACCTCAAGGAATCTGGAACCTGGTGATGTCGTCACTGTTAGAGGGCGATACAGACTCGATTCCATCGAGGCTGCGCGCTTGATCCTACTGGTTACGCAGACTGAATCAGATGGATTTGAAGAGACTGACAAATCCCAAATCGTCCAGGCAAAACGTGGCTGGCATGAGTTCGAAGCAACTCTGACCATTAAACATCGAGGATTTTTGCACCTGACGTTTTACGACGGGATCGGCGAGCCAATAGGTGGCGTTTATTTCGGAACGCCTTTTCAAATGGCAAAGGCTAAAGATCTATCGGTAGCGCACTACAAAGTTGATCGCTGACATAGCTGAAGCCGCTATGCCGTGTGAGCTGTCCGGATAAATTCTGAATTCGCTTCAGGTTGCCACTTCAATCTCTATTTGGCCGCTTTGGTGGCGGCTAAGATTTCTTTGGTCACTTTCTCCGGGGCATCGGGGATGGCCAGAGCTTTTGAAGCGGCGGACATTTTATCGAGGATGTTGTGGTGATCCAGTAGATCGGAAAGTAGACGGCCCATGGTCTCGGGTTTGATGTCCTTTTCCTGAATGAGTTTTGCTGCACCGGCGTCGGTGAAGACTTTCGCGTTGGCGGTCTGGTGATCGTCCGCTGCGTATGGGAAGGGAACAAGGACACATGGCAGGCCAGCGAGGGAGATTTCCGTGAGGGTGGAGGCGCCGGAGCGGGCTACGACGAGATCGGCGCATGCATAGGCGGATGCCATTTGATCGCAGAAGCCGATGAGTTTGTAGCTGGAGCTGCGGTTCGGGTTTTCGCGGTTGATACGTTCGTAGTCGTTAGGGCCTGCGATGTGGAGAATCTGTGTGTTCGGCGGGAGTTGGGTGGCGGCCGCGGCGATGATTTGGTTGAGGCGGGTTGCGCCCTGGGAGCCTCCGGTTACCAGAAGAGTGGTTTTCGCCGGGTCGAGATCGAACTTTGCGGCTGCTTCCTCACGAGTAGGGAGGTTTAGGATTTCCGGGCGTGCAGGGGTGCCGGTGAGTTGGGTGGGTTTCTTGAAAAATTTGGCGGCTGGCTCCAGACCGATGAAGACCTTATCGCAGAAGCGGGAGGTCAGGATGTTCGCGCGACCGGGGCGTGCGTTTGAATCGTGAATGAAGGTTTTTTTTCCAAGTTTGCGGCCGGCATACACGGGTGGAAGGGAGGTGAAACCGCCCATGCCGAGCACTGCGTCCGCACCGAAGTCACGGATGACTTTTTTGGAGGTCTGGACTGATTTATGAACGGCCCAGAGGAAGGGCAGCATTTTCAGGGAAAGTGTCTTGGGCTTGGCGATGGCGGGGACGACCTCGAACTTGAGGTGCGGGTATTTCGCGGATGCCTGGGCGTCGATTTTCTTCTGGGAGATGAGAAGGAGCGGCTCGTGGCCCTGGGAGAGTAGGGATTCCGCGACTGCGATGCCAGGGAAGAGGTGGCCGCCGGTGCCGCCGCATGCGATTAGAATTTTCATGTATAAGTGGAAGGTGATCAGTTGGTGGTGATCATTGGAAAGGGTTTTCCTGTGTGATGGGAAACGGGGGATGATGCAAGGTTTTGATCCCTTAGTTTTTGATCATGCGAGGCCGGCGCGGGTGAGTAGTGGGAGTGGATCCGCGGGGCGCGACATGAATTTCTCGTAGAGGACTTCCGCGGGGGCGGAGTTTCCTTTCGAGAGGATTTCATTGCGGAAGCTGGCTCCGGTTTCCGGGTTGAGAATTCCTTCCTTCTGGAAGCGCGTAAATGCGTCCGCATCGAGGACTTCCGCCCACTTGTAGGAGTAGTAACCTGCAGCGTAGCCAGTGGGTGAGGAGAAGAGGTGGCCGAAGCGGCGGATCATGGATGGGGACTGGGTCTTCGCCGGGGCGCGGTAGTCGGCGAGGATTTCGCGGTCCACTTCGTCCAGGTCGCGGTCCATATATTTCTCCGGGTTAATATGGAGCTCGAGGTCGAGTTTTGCCAAGGAGAGCTGGCGCATGAACGCGGTGGCGGACATGTAGTTTTTCGCGGCGAGCATTTTCTCGAAAAGTGGCTCGGGGATGGCTTCGCCGGTCTGGTAGTGACGGGCGAAAAGGTCGAGCGTTTCGCGCTCCCAGCAGAAGTTTTCCATGATCTGGGAGGGAAGCTCGACGAAATCCCAGGCGACGCTGGTGCCTGAGAGGGATTTGATAGGCACCTGTGAGAGGAGGCCGTGGAGAAGGTGGCCGAACTCGTGGAAGATGGTCTCAACTTCGTTGTGGGTGAGGAGGGCGGGGGTATCGCCGACGGGTGGCGTCATGTTTCCGATGATGAGACCAAGGTGTGGCTCGCCGAGTTCACCGGTGTGGAGCGAGTTCATCCATGCGCCGCCGCGTTTTGTCTCGCGTGGGTGCCAATCGGCATAGAAGGAGCCGAGTTTTGTGTGGCTTTTGGAATCGTAGATCTCGTAGAAGGCAACTTCCGGGTGCCATGTTTCGATGCCGGATTCCGGGGAGTCATGTTTGGTTTTTTTCTTGGAAATGGTGATTCCGAAGATGGTTGAGGCGATTTTGAACATTCCGTCCATTACGCCCTGAACCGGGAAGTAGGGGCGCAGTGCTTCATCGTCGATATCGTATTTTTCCTTCCGCTGGAGCTCCGCGTAGTAGGCGCCTTCCCATGGCTCGAGAGGTGCGGCTGGCTCGCCGGTTTTGGCGGCTTTGTATTCGGAAAGTTGTTGGGCTTCCTCGAGGAAAGGCTGCTTGATGCGGTCGTGCAGTTGCTCGATGAAGGCGAGAGCGTTGTGGCCATTGCGTGCCATGCGGCGCTGGAGCGTGAGGGATGCGAAGTTCTGGTGGCCGAGGATTTCGGCCTTTTCCTGGCGGAGTTTGAGGATTTTCCAAACCAGACCGGAGTTATCGTATGGATCCTTCGCCGCGATGGATGTGGAGGCTTCCCAGACTGTTTTCCTGAGGTCCTCATCATGCGCGTGCTGCATGACGGGGAACATGGATGGGAACTGGAGAGTAAAGCGGTAGGAGCCTTCCGGTAGGTCTTTTGCTTTCGCGTTGGCGGCTGCGGCGGCTTTCGCGGATTCCGGTAGACCGGCAAGTTTTTCCTCTTCGAGAATGACGAGTGACCATTCGTTGGTGGAGTCGAGGACATGTTCGGAGTATTCCTTGGTGATAAGGGATAGCTCCGCATCGATGGCGGCGATCCGGTTTTTCTGATCGTCCGGGAGATCAGCTCCGGCGTTCTGGAAATCGGCGATGGTTTCCTCAATATGGCGGCGCTGAATTTCTGAAACGGCGTGGAGATCGATGTTCTCGGCTGCGGTTTTGACTACGTTCCAGAGACGTGGGTTGAGCGAGAGGGATGAGTAGAAATCGGTAACCTCCGGGAGAAGGTTGTTGAGGGCTGCACGCTGGGCAGGGTTATCTGAAACTGAGTCCAGGTGATGGAGCCGGCCCCAGCCGCGGGAGAGGGTCTCGGTGGCGTTTTCGAGGGCCATGAAGCTACTCTCGTAAGTGGCTTTGGTGGCGTCCTGGATGGAGATTTTTTCGATATTCTCCTTTGCTTCGGCAAGTGCGTGCCGGATGGAGGGTTCGATGGTTTCCGGAGTAAGGGTAGACCATTTAACTTCGAAATCTGGAGCTAGGAAGGGATGCATGAGATTGAGAGGGAAGTGCCGGATGGGCGGAGATAAAGGAGGAGCCGGGCCTGTAGGTTGCCGGATTAGAGGGTGTTGGTAAGGAGGAGTGTGCCGATGGTAATACCGAGAATAATGCGGTAGTAACCGAAGACGGCGAGTCCGTGGGACTGGAGGTAGCTGACCAGCCATTTCACTGCAAATGCGGCGGAAATGGTGGCAGCGAGGAGGCCGACGATGAGAGGGATGGGGCCGTAGTGGTCCCACATGAGGAGGGCGCCGCCGGTCCATTCCTCGTATTTTGCACCGGCGCCATCAAGGCCCCAGATTGCTTTCTTTGCGGTGGCTGCTGAGAGGGTGACAACGCCGAGAAGGAAGGAGTATTCAACCGCGGATTTCACGGAAAGACCAACGATGAGGCCGCCGCAGATGGTCATGAGCGAGCGGGATGTGCCGGGCCACATGGCGATGCATTGGAGGAAGCCGATAAAAAGTGCGGATTGCCAAGCCAGGCGGAGGATATCGCGGCCATTGCCACGGGGCGGATTCCTCCGGCGCCAGGAAACTGTCCAGAGAATGGCGATGCCGCCGATGATCCAGGCGGCTATGACTGGCCAGAGGCCGAAGAGTTTTTCCTCGATGATATCGTTGAGCAGATAGCCGAGGACGGCGGCAGGAAGGAAGCCTACGATGATGGAGATGGCTAGCTTGAGGCCCTCCGGATCCTGGCCAAGAACGCCCATGCACATTTTCAGAACATGCTTATAGTAAAGGCCTAGAACGGCTAGGATTGCGCCGCCCTGGATGCAGATGGCGAAGGCGTCTGCTGCGAGTTTATCGGTATCGGAAAGAGTGCCGATGCCCATCAGACGCTGGGCGACGATGAGGTGGCCGGTGGAGGAGACGGGGAGGTATTCGGTGATGCCTTCGATGAGGCCGAGTAGGATGGCTTGCCAGATTTCCATATGAGAATTTGTTCGCGGCGGATGGTGGTGCTGGGTGGGTGGTGAGGCAAGGCGGAATGGGCGGATTTGGTTGATAACTATGCGTTTGGGATAATTGACAAAGCGGTGGAAATTGCTGGTGGAGGAGTGCAAATTAAGAGCTAATGCAAGTAAGATGCATTTAGGTATTGCAATACAGTTGCGTTAGTGGTTTCAGTTTTCCCGCATGAAGATGAATTTACGAAGATTGATTACCGCCGGTGCTACCGGGGGTGTGGGAGTGGTGTTTGCGATGTCGTTGGCATCTGCGGGGGCTGAGGAAGAAGTGGAATTCGTAGAGATTACTCCCGAGGTGGGAGCGGAGGTTTCGGGATCTATCCTGGAGAAATCGGGCGATGGTTACAGCCTCGGTGGGGTGATTTTTCCACATCTGCATGTATTTTCCGCGTATGGATTTTCCTCTGCCGAGGATGGGGATCTGGCGGTGAATGATCATGATCCGCAGCGCGATGTGACCCTGCAAGGGCTGGAAACCGGTGCGTCTTTGAGGGCGGGCATGCTGCAGGGTTTTGTTACTGGCTCCGGGATTACCGATTCCGAGGGTGACTTCAGTTTTACCCTTGAGGAGGCGTTTCTCAAACTTGTGGACCTGCCGATGGGCTTCGAGCTGCGTGGTGGTCAGTATCTGAATCGCTTCGGGTTCCAGAATAGTGTGCACAATCACGGCTGGTCGAATATCGATCAGAATCTGGTAAACGGGCGCTTTCTGAACGAGGGCGAGATGATTACGAGGGGTGTTGAAATTTCCTGGAATGTGCCGATTGCCGCGATGCAGTCCTCACTTATCTCGTTATCCGTCGGTCGCGCGGAAACTCATGCGCACTCGCATGGAGAGGAAGAACACGAGGATGAAAGTGAATTCGAAGCGGAAGGCGCGAATTTCTCCGATACTGCGGTGACAGCAAGCTGGATAAATCAGTATGACATCGACGACATGAACCGTGTGACCGGAGTGGTTTCAGCCGCCTGGGGCGACAATGAATATGGACGCACTTCGCAGGTCTACGGAATCGGTGTGGAATATCTTTGGAGAGAAAACGGATATGGCGTGGGTGGAAACTCGATCCGCTGGCGGAATGAGATGATGTATCGTCAATTCGGGGCAATTTCCGGACATTTGCCGGGCGAGGAAGAAGATGACCATGATCATGAAGAAGAGGATCACGACGACCACGATGAGGAAGATCACGATGACGAGGATCACGATGATGAAGCGAGCCGCCGCGATAGCTTCAGCGAGTTTGGCTTCTACTCGAGTCTTACCTACGGAATCGATGATTCGGTGGATCTAGGTCTGCGTGCTGGCTGGGTGTCAGGTATCTCGGATGTTGGGCTGGATAGCCGATTCCGCCTTTCTCCCTCCGTGAGCTGGTATGTGAACGAGTCCCGGACAGTTCAGACACGCCTCCAATATAACTGGGATCAATCAAATGACTTTGGTGATGAGCATTCGGTGTGGTTCCAGGTCGGGTTCAATCTCGGTGGGGCTGAGGTGCGTTAATTGCTCATAAAATAAACTTTCCGAAATTATGAAAATTCGAAATTTCCCCAAACTCCTGGCAACAGGAAGCATGATAGCCAGAGCCGTGTGTTATGCATTTGCTCTGGCGGTCCCATCGGTTGCGTTTGCTGACCTTACAGTGGCGACACTTCATCCGATGATGACGGATCTGGCGCGGCAGGTGGGAGGGGATCATGTCAAAGTGCTGCCTCTCATGAAAGCCGGGGAGGATATTCACAAGTTCACTCCGAGCTCCGATGATATGGTGAAGGCGAAGAGTGCGGATGTCCTGCTGGCATCCGGGAAGGGCCTGGAACTTTATCTGCCGCGCTTGAAGGGTGCGATTGGTGGTTCAACGAAGGTTTTGGAAGCGGGAAATGCTGCCCGTTCTGTGAAGTTATCTGCCTCTGATTCCGCGTTTGCCTGCTGCCCGCAACATGCGGCGGGTAGCATCGATCCGCATTGGTGGCATAGCGTTTCCGGGATGAAGAGCGCTGCGGCTTATGTCGGAAAGGAATTTGGAAAACTGGATCCGGCGAACAAAAGTGAATACGAGGCGAATGCAAAACGATGGGGTAAGGAGCTGGACGGCCTGGAATCCTGGGCCAAGCGCGAGTTTTCCCGGATTCCGCGTTCCAAGCGGTACCTAGTCACTGCTCATGCTGCCTTCGGCTATTTCTGCCGGGATTTCGGCTTCAAATCGATCCCGGTTTCAGGAGCCAGCGAAGAGAATGGCTCTTCCCAATATCTGGCAGAAGTAATCGAAATCATTCACAAAAACGGGGTAAATACGGCATTTCCGGAAGAGAATGCGAATCCGCGGGCGCTGGACTCAATCATCAAGACTGCTGGGATCCGCAAAGGAAAGGCATTGATTGCAGATGGATCCGCTGCCGGAGTGACGACATATAAGGCTTTCATCGAGCATAACGTTGATGCTGTGGTAAGTGGTTTGGCCAGCGGTTCCTGATTACCGGAAAAGAGAACGTATGCGTGGTTTTCCCATATTGAATCTGCTGATTGTTGTCGCTTTTTTCGGTCTCGCCTGGTGGCCGTTGCAGAAGGTGACCGGAAATGAAAGGAAGGAGGCTGGGCCAAAATCCGGCGGAGCTCTCGTGGCCCGGCCGAAGGGGGAGAGCTTCACCCTGCGGATCATGAGCTCGACACCGCTGGAGAGTCTTTCGATCTCGAATCTGGATTTGCCGATAGTGGAAGTTACTGCGGCGGATGGCCTGGATGGCTTGGAATTCGAATACGATCTCGGGGAAATCGAAAATCCTCCAGAGGGGCTGGAATTTTGGGTCGAAGCTAGCTTTTTACCCGGAAATAGTGGGGAGAGACGGCCTGCCATCAGCCTCGAGCTGGCTCCCGAAGATATGGAGTTGGATTCGAAAACGGTGACGCTCTGGGGAGCTCCGGGTGAATCGAATATTGGAGCACCCGTTCTGTTTCTATGGGAGGAAGGCACGAATTAATATGAATCAAGGTCTCGAAAATTTAGGGCTCTCCCATGATTGCGGGAATCCGACCGGTCATCAATTGCGGGTGGATTCACTGACTGTCCGCTACGCCGATACGGTGGCGCTGGAGTCTGTGGATATGCGGACGCGATGCGGGCGCTGTGTGGCGCTGGTTGGGCCGAATGGTGCGGGCAAGAGCACGCTCATGAAATCACTGGCGGGATTGATCAAGCCGGATTCCGGAGGAATTACCTGGCGGGGGAACCCGCTTTCCCGCTCGACTGCGGAGATCGCATATCTGGCGCAGCGGAGTCAGGTGGATTGGCATTTTCCACTGACAGTCCGGGGGCTGGTGGAGATGGGGCGTTTTCCTCATCTTGGCTGGTGGCGGAGATTCCGGCGGGTGGATCACGAGGTGGTGGACAATGCTCTGGAATTGATGAAGCTGATGGATCTGGCGAAACGGCAGATCAGTGCACTATCGGGCGGGCAACAGCAGCGGGCTTTCGTGGCGCGTGCCTTGGCGCAAGAGGCACATGTTTTACTGCTGGATGAGCCTTTTACCGGGCTGGATCGGCCATCTCAGGAGTTGCTCACCGAGTTACTGGGTCTACTGGCGAAGGGCGGGCGGTTGATTCTGGCGGCACATCATGACCTGGCGAGTGTTCCTGATATTTTTGACGAGGTGCTTTTGCTGAAGAGAAAGTCAGTAGCCTTCGGGCCTGTGGCTGAGGTTTTCAATGAGAAGAATCTCAACGAATGCTTCGGGGAAAGAAGAGTGGTAGTAGCGAAGAGCAAAGTAGAAATTTGATATGATGGAATGGTTGATAGGGCCTCTGGGCTATGAGCATATACAGCGTGGGCTTCTGATTTGTATTCTGGTGGGTTTCACCAATGGCTACTTCAGTGCGTTTGTAGTTTTGCGGAAATCCGCGCTCCAGGTCGGATCGCTTTCGCACAGCCTTCTGCCGGGGATCGGAGTGGGGATCTTGCTCTTTGGACTGAGCCAGGCGAGCGCGTTTGCGGGAGCTTTATTCGCCGCCCTGATTGTAGGGCTGGGAAGTTTGCTGGTAGCGCGCAGCTCGCGGCTGGGGCAGGAAACCGCATTGGCGATTTTGTTCACGACAGCATTTGCCGGTGGACTTCTGCTGCTGGAGTTCGCCCCTGTACACGTGGATATCGATCACTATCTGTTCGGAAATATCCTATTCGCCACGGATGCCGATCTGATGACTGTTTTCTGGGTTTCAGCTGTTTCACTGGTGATGCTGACAGTGCTGCGGCGTCCGATGATTCTAATGTTGTTCGAGCCGGATGCGGCGCGGGCGCTTGGGGTGCCGGTCCGGCTTTTAAACTACCTGCTGTTTGGGTTGCTGATCCTGGTTCTAATTTCCACGCTGCAGGCGGTTGGTTGTCTGCTGGCGCTGGGCCTTCTGGTTACGCCAGCGGCTACGGTTTACCTCCTTACCGATCGACCCGAGGCGTTGTTCTGGGGCGGCGGGCTTATAGGATCGATAGCCGCAGTCGTTGCTCTAATCTTATCCCATCATCTAAACTTCAGTCCGGGTTCCACGATTATTCTAACCTTGGGAGGGATTTTCACGATGGCTTTCCTACTCAGTCCCCGGCATGGGATTTTCTCCAGAATAATGGGAACATCCAAGGTTTGAGCTGGAAGTGCCGTGTCATTTTCAGGGCGGGAAAATGAATTTCTGAAGTAGGATGGCTGCTGGCTGAATGCCAGGGTTTATGCTTCCGGGAGAGAAGAGAATCCGCGGCTTGAATAGCCATGTGAATGGATGGCGGAAAGTGGATCGTGCATGAGGGCGCGGGCCGGCCGAGGTGTGATGCCGTAACTGTAACCATGCGGGTAATTACGTTCTTTTCCATGGAATCCGAGTTTCCGGGAAATGGATGAAACGGCAGCTCTGCCTTTCTCCGGAAGGCTGAATTTTGCGGAGAGATGTGTTTTGAAGAGGCTGACAATGATCATAACGTGTGGGGGTTGGGGATGTTATGGCCTTTGCAGGATTTCTGCCAAGAGGGATGGGTGGCGCTGTAAGTCTCTTAGAATAAGTGATAAATGGCTTTTGGGGTATATTTCCTATGAATCAGGAAATATGAAGTCGTACAATTAAGGTGCAATGTGCAATCCAGGAATCAGGCAATGCGCACGAGCGCCCAGCAGAAACCAGATAAAGCGATCAAGATCGAGGCGGGACGGGCGATGAGTCGCTGGTAGCAATCCCGTTTCCACCCGGCGGCGACCAGAAGGTAAGCGATGGAGCAGACGGCTATTTGTCCGACCTCGATGCCGATATTAAAGGAAAAAAGGGCCACGAGGAAGTTATCGGGAGTGGCGGGATTTTCCCTGAGTATATGAGCAAAGCCGAGGCCGTGGATGAGCCCGGATCCAAAGACGACCCAAGGTCTCCAGCGGGAGAGGTGGTCTTTGAACAGATTTTCAACAGCGACGAAGCAAATGCTGAGTGCGATGGCGATTTCGACAATCGTAGTGGGGGCGCTGATAAACCCGTAAAGTGAGAGCCCGAGGGTAAGTGCGTGGGCGAAGGTGAAGAGTGTTAGCTGTATGAGTAGCTCACTGAAATTTCTGGTGAGGAAAAATAGAGCCAGAAGAAACAGGATGTGATCCAGCCCGTGTGGGATGATGTGGGTAAACCCAATCATGAAATACTCCGGGACCACTGCAGCGGTGGCGGAGGCGAGGAGTATGAAACCAAGGAAGAGTCGGGACATGGGGACAGAAAGGCCGGACGGTTGAAGCGATGATCCATCCGTCCGGCGATTTTACAAGCTGCAAGCAGGTTAGAAGTGTCTGGTGAGGGTTAGACGTACGGTGCGCGGTTCTGCCGGATGGAGGTGGATATCGTCGACTCCGCCCGCGGCTTCGCCAGGAAGGCGGGAGGTGTAGAAGTATTCGATATCGTTATCATCGCGGCCGAGAATGTTCAGAACATCTACTGCGACTTCCCAATCATTCTTGCGGTATCCGAGGCGGCCATTGATCTGCCAGGACTGGCGCGAGTCTACGGTTCCGTCTTCGGTAAGCGGGCGTGGGCTGAAGTAGCGTGAGCGGAGGCTGCCGAAGAGACCTTCCGCGCGACCGACGGTGATGCCGGTATTGATGGTGAAAGGGACCGAGCCGGGGATTTCATTTTCACTGCCTACCCCGAGGAGTTTCCCCTCGCTGAGTGTGAGCTCGTTATCGATCATGAGCCACTCGTTCGGGCGCCAGTAGGTGGACCACTCGATACCGTATCTTTCCGTTGCCGGACCAGCCTCGGAGGTCCCGGCGTCTCCTACGTAGAGGAGCTCAGAATCGCTATGGAGATAGAATAGGGAAACGGTGCTGACGATGTTTTCAAAGGCCTCGGTGCGGACGCCTAGTTCGTAGCCGTAGGTGCGGACGAGTGGATCAACGGAATCCGCAGCGAGTCCGGTGGCCGGATCCACGGTGATGGTGACGCCTCGGGCATCGTTCGAGTGGAAGCCCATGCCGGCGCTGGCGTAGATTTCAGTTTCCTGCCAAGGGCCGAATACGAGGTTGAGTTTCGGGCTGACGATGCCATCGGTTTCCGTGCCGGAATTTCTTGGATCATCGCTATCTACATCGAAGTAAAAGGCGTCCGCGCGGAGGCCGGGCTGCATGCGGAACCAATCGTTTACTACATAATTTCCGGTGGCGTAGACGCCCACGCTGGTTTCCGTAACATCATCAACGCGGACGGTGCTGGTTCTGACTGTATCGGTGGTGTTGTAGAGTCCGATGTCGCTGATGAAGTCATTGCGGGTCTGGAGTCCGACGGTGAGTGTATTGCCTCCGCCGAATTCCCAGAGGCGGTTCACCTCGCCGCCGAGGAACCACCGGCCGTCTTCCTGCTCGAATTGGTCGCCATTGACGGGATCGTTGAGGAAATAGGTAAAATTGGAGAACAGGTCCATATCGTAGCGGCCGAAGTAAACATCCGCGTGGACTTTTCCATCGGTAAGCTCGCGTTCCCATTCTGCCATGAGGCTGTAGCGGGAGGAATCTCCACGAACGCTGTCGTCGATGTTTCCGAGGCGGTCGATGCCGCCATTTCGAATTTCACGGGTGGGAACCTGATCTGTGGAATCCCAATCCGCATCGTAGGCCATGGCGGTGATGCTGAAGGTGTCCTGGCCGGATTGCTGGAAGTATTTCAGGAATGCATTGATGCGCTGTGAGTTTCCTTCCTTATCCCAGGGGCCGTCGTAGTAATTGTATTCCAGTGCGTATGTGAGTGCGGAGCGGTCGCCGCTATCATTCGCTGGGGAAATATCGATGGTATCGGCGAGGAGCCCGCGGAAATAGTTGTTTTCCCCGATTCCGACGCTGGCGATACCTTGTGGGAGCGTGTCGATGAAGTTGAAACGTGCGCCGCCGGCGGTGCTGAGATCCCCGAGTTCCGCGGTGAAGGGGCCTTTCAAGTAATCCAGGCTATCGACGAGCTCCGGGATCAGAGGGTTCAGGTCCGCATAGCCCTGGCCGTGGGCGTGGGTGACGAAATTGACCGGCTGGCCATCCATGCGGATGGAAAAGTCTGTGCCATGGTCGAGATTGAAGCCACGGACAAAGTATTGGTTTGCCTTACCATCGCCCGAGTGCTGGGTGATGACGACGCCCGGGACCACTTCCAGTAGCTCGCCGCGGCGGAGGTAGGGACGTTCGAGAAGTTCTTCGCGGTTTGCCTGGCCTTTGGAAGCGGTGCCGGCGCTGCCGATGAGGCTTTCTGCCTTGCCGGTGATTACTAGGGTATCGAGATCGCCTATTTCCGCTGTTTCCCGGGCTGTTGCGGGGAAGATGGTTGATGAGAGTAGAATGGGTAAATATTTTGGAAATTTCATGTTTCTTGTGGAAATGGTTTTGAGAACAAATCAGAGCAGTTGCGTGATCCAGGCACGAGGGCGGGTGGAACACGCGGTTACGGCCGGGATTTTCAGAAAGAAATCCGGCGCGGAGGGCTGTTGCAGGCTGTAGCTAAATAGCTGCCTGTGATTCTATACCATTTTCGGAGGTGGACCGGGTGGCGCATTGGGCCAGGCAGGGGTCCATGACTGGAGATTCTCCATGATTCCGGTGCGGAGGTATTCCGCGCAGAGAAAGTTTTGCGGGCGCTGCCAAGGGATGTCCGGCTGCTTCTGCAGGGTGGGTTTTACCCTTTTCCCGTCATCGGATCCGTCCTTATGGACTTTGTTCTGCTGATTTGAAACAGATGCGGTGAGGACTGTTTGGAATTCAGGGGATTTCCATGCTGTTGCCGCCGCTCTTGTGAGGCCGAGGCGAGGCGTTTCCTGAAGAGTGATTTTCGAGAAAACAGTGATATTCAGCAGCACCAGGGGTCCACCGATCAGCTGCAAAAGCGCGAGCAAATACAGGAAGCGCAATCTACCGCTGCGGAAGAAATCCATCGATGAAGGAAAGTGAAGATTCGGGCGGGGATTGCAAGGCGATCCCGCCGGAGATCAGTCGCCCATGCAGATACCTACGGCTTTTGCAGCCTGGACGACTTCTCCGTCTGGCTCGACGAGGCGGAGTTGATTGACGGCATCTTCGATAGGGACGGAACCTACGTGGTATGACTGGTAGGAAACCATTTTTCCGAAGGCGCCTTCCGCAGCCAGTTTCACTGCTTTTACGCCGAAACGCATGCCGAGGATGCGGTCGAGAGCGGTGGGAGCTCCGCCACGCTGGAGGTGTCCGAGGGTGCAGGAGCGTGTGTCCTTGCCGGTGAGTGCTTCGAGTTTCTCCGCGACGCGTTCGCCGATGCCACCGAGACGGACTTCGCCGCCTTTGTTCGAGTCCACAGTGACGATATCACCCGATGGCATTTTCGCGCCTTCCGCGATGACGATGAGGCTGGCGTGGTGGCCGCGTGAATCGCGGTCCTTGATAAAATCCGCGACTTTTTCGAGACTGAACGGAATTTCCGGAAGGAGGATAACGTTGGCCCCACCGGCGATGCCGCCCCAGAGAGCGATCCAGCCTGCGTGGCGGCCCATTACTTCGAGGACCATGACGCGTTTGTGGGATTCAGCGGTGGTATTGAGGCGATCCAGGCCATCGACGACGGTGGTAACCGCGCTATCGAAGCCAAAGGTCATGGCGGTGGCGGAGAGGTCGTTATCGATGGTTTTCGGGACACCGATGATTGGCCAACCGGCATGGTAGAGCTGGAGGGCGGTGGTGAGCGAACCATCTCCGCCGACGATAATGAGTGCGCTGATACCCATCTGATCGAAGGTGCGCTTGGCTTTCTCGATAATCTGGGAGGGGACTTCGGCGACGTTTCCAACGCCTACTTTCGCGGCGAAGTGGCCTTTGTTGGTGGAGCCGAGGATGGTGCCGCCAAGTTTCAGAATACCAATGGTATCGGAGGGCTTGAGGATCTTGAAGTCTCCGGGTGGCAGTAGGCCTTCGAAGCCATCCTTGAAGCCGATGACTTCCCAGCCGAGCTGATGGGCTGCGCCTACGACGCCGTGAATGACTGCGTTGAGGCCGGGGCAATCGCCGCCGCTGTTGAGGATTCCGATTCTCATGAGTGTTCTGGTTTGAGGTTAAACGCGGGCTGATTTCAGGAATGAGCAAGAGCTGGGTTCATGCCGTTTTCCACGGCGAAATTTCTAAGACCGGGGGGTATCGAGGATCTCCCGTTTCTGATTGTTCACAGGTGCGCCCTGGGCGAGCCATGCATCGTAGAATTTCCAGCCGTCGCGGATGAGTTTACGGGTTTTGCCGAAGCGGTCCGGGCTGTTGAGAACGACGACGATCAGGCGGCGTGGGGTGACGCCTTTGGTGCCATCCTGTTTGGTGCGGACGAGTGGATCGCGCTCCATGCAGGTTGCGAGGCAGGGTCCGGAAAAGTTGGTGGTGCCGGTTTTGATGCCGATTACTCCCGGTTCGCCGAGAAGCTCGTTGGTGTTTCTGAGGGTGTATTTCCGTGTGCCGGCGGAACTGTCGATGCTGATCTCGCGGGTTTTCTGCTGGACCATGAAGTTCAGGGCGTTGCGGCGCATGGCGTGGATGGAGATTTTCGCGACATCGGCTGCGGTGGAATAGCCTACTTTTTCGTTTATCGGGAGCCCGTGGGGGCCGCGGAAAAGGGTTTGCTTCGCATTCACAGCTTTGGCGAAGTGGTTCATCTCGGTGACGAAGGCCTCGATGGGATCACCATTTCTGCCGCGTTGTTTCAGGAGCTGGATGCCGACGTGATGGGCGACGGTAAGCGCGGCCTTGTTATCGGAAGTGAGCATGGCGGCGTAGAGTGCATCGCGGAGGGTGAGGATATCGCCGGGAGCAAGATTGATGCTGCTGGGCGTAGGGACCTGGGTGACGATTTCAGGAACTTTCACAAGGTGTGTGGCAAAATCCGCACCGCTTGCGTTCACCCAATCGATGGCTACGACGGCGGTGGTGATTTTCGTGAGGGATGCCACCGGGCGTTTTTCGGTGGAGTTCTGGGCCGAAAGGACCTTGCCTGAGTAGGCCTCAACAACCATGTGGGCCTCTTGTGCCGTGAGGGACAGAGTCATAGCCAGGAGGAGAATGAGAATCTTCTGCATGAGAGGTAGACTAGGAGCACTGGGCGGGTATTCAAGCCTTTGGGAAAAATCAGTTTGGATAAGGATGGTTTGGGCGTAGTTTCGTGGAGAAGTATGGAGTTATTACAGGGCGGTGGTGTTTGGCTGGTTACGGTGAGTTTGATGTTGCTGGGACTGGTTGGCTGTGTGGCTCCGGTTTTGCCGGGGCATTTGTTGATTTTCTGCGGTGCGCTGGGGTATCGACTGATGAAAGGGGCGGAAGGCGGTATCGCGTGGTGGGGGATTGGAATTTTATTCGCGCTGATGGCAATTTCACAGGTTTTTGAGATTGCGAGTGGTTCGTTGGGTTCCAAATGGTTCGGTGGGACGAAATGGGGCGCGGTAGGTGCATTGGTGGGAGGTATTGTGGGGTTGTTTTTCCTGCCGTTCGGGTTGTTGCTGGGTCCGCTGGCCGGGGCGTTCGGGCTGGAGCTTGCTTTCGGGAAACGGAAGACGAGGGAAGCGGTTGTTTCCGGTGTGGGGAGTGTGGTGGGGACGGTTTCCGGTATGGTGTTCAAGCTGGTCGCGGGGGCTTTGATGATAATTTGGTTTTTCGTGGATGTCTGGGCAGTGGGTTGATTTACAGGAGCGTCAGGTTTTACGTTTTATCTTTGCGATTTCCAAAAATTCGGTGTTGATGTGTCTGCCGTCTCCCGGACGGTCGCAATGAGGGCGTAAGCTTCTT
Source organism: Luteolibacter sp. AS25 (assembly GCF_046736275.1). Classification (GTDB taxonomy): domain Bacteria; phylum Verrucomicrobiota; class Verrucomicrobiia; order Verrucomicrobiales; family Akkermansiaceae; genus Luteolibacter. Next base: position 2,719,262 of record NZ_CP151837.1, on the reverse strand, counting down.
GTTGAGGAAAGTCCGGACACCATAGGACGACTTGCCTCGTGAAAACGGGGGACGTGCCCTGCAAGGGGTGCGGACGGAAAGTGCAGCAGAAAACAAACCGCCGATGGATCGCAAGATCACAGGTAAGGTTGAAAAGGTGGGGTAAGAGCCCACCGCGCCGAGGGTAACCGGAGTGGCAGTGTAAACCCCGGGTGGTGCAAGACATAACAGGGAATGGGCGGTCCGCCTGTGACTTCCCGGGTATTAGTCGCACTCTGCGTGAGCAGGGCGTTCCGCGCGAGCGGGATTGAGAGAAATGACCGTACAGCTGAGGGTCAAAGCTCAGTGGACAGAATCCGGCTTACAGGGAGGCGGCATCCCTTCGGGGAAAGCCTTGTGGGAATGGTGGATTTACCAAACTGGCAGGTAGTGCAAGAGTGGAGGAGAACGATGATGCGGGAAAGAAAGGTAACGCTAAAAAATGGTACACCGGGAATGGTGCGACCGATTGTGCCCGGTGATCAGGCTGCCTTAAGCGCGGCTCTGGAAGATCTGAAAGTGGAGAGTCGAGTGCAGCGTTTTTTCTACAACAAGACGGAACTTTCCGGTGCGGAATTGAGCCGCTTGAGCGAGCCCGACGGGGTGGACCACCTGGCCTACGGGTTGGCTGTGGAGCTGGAAGGGGAGTGGGTTCCCGTTTCCGTGGCGAGATGTTTCCGGGACGGGAGGGAAAGGGATCTGGCGGAGGTGGCCGTGGTGACGGCGGACATGTGGCAGGGAATGGGTGCGGGCAGGGAGCTGATGCGTTCCCTCTCAGCTGCTGCGATGGAGGTGGGGATCCGGCGCTGGTTCGGCGCGATGTTTTCCGGAAACCATGCGGCCAAAAGGCTGCTGGGACAGTTCGGCAAGCTTAGCGAGGAGAGGGATCTGGGGAACGGTGTGGAGGAAGTGATCTACCGTATCGAGAAGCCTGAAGGTGGCTTCTTCGGAGAGTCCGATGCTGGGGCTACCCTTTGATATCACTAACGGCGGCGTCTGGATAACAGGCCAATGAACAGAATGGCTGCGAACGCCATGGCAGAAGGTTCCGGCACTGTTGTGGCTGCGGCTGCGGATGCCGATGCGGCTGCGGAAGTGATGGAGATGTTATCGAAGGAAGCGGAGGGGAAAGGCCAGCCTCCTGTTTCCGCTCCGAAGAACATGACGATTGCGCCAGTGCCGCTGTAGGTGAATGTCATTTGCTGGCTGGTAACTGCCGATGTGAATTTCTGACTATCCAGGAGCTCGGCTTTTGCATTTCCCAATTGCTCAAGGATGCCGGTTTCCGTGTTAACGATCAGACCGCTTGCGGACGTCTTTGACGTGTCATAGTTAGTGCCCGCATAGATATTGACGATTGCCGCATTGCTGGCGTTGCCACTGGCTGTGGAGCTACTGGTATTAGCAACGTAGCTGGTGATATCGAAGGTAAGGGTATATACGCCCGCGGATGTTAGGGTATTGCTATCGAAGACGATTGCGGCCGTTCTGACACCGGACGTAGGAGCTGCGACCAATGCGGGTGTGGACCCGACCACAGTGGAGTTAGTAGCGATGGAGACGTTGTTTCCCGCTGTCCAGGTGTTGTAGGATACCTGGTTGCTATACCAGCCCCCAAGGTAGGGACGGGTTGAATTTACAATATTAGTGCTACTGAAGTTTTCTTCAAAAAATACAGTGGCGCTGTGTGCCTGGGTGATGGCGAGCAGCGAATATAAAACGAAACGAAGGCCTTGCGGCAGAATTTCAAAGACAGTCATGTCAAGGGGGGGTGATGGGGGATTCTTCAGGGGAAAGAACTTCCTTCGTATGGCTGAGTTATAAAGTTTGTTAAAGCTTTTTCTAAAAATATTTTATGATTTTTGAGTAATTGGTTAAAATTTTCCGGAATGGGTGACCTGCACGAAATTGGTCCAGTGACTAAAGACGGTATAGAGAAGCTGGATAATTTATCCCCAATGTCTTAGGTGTTCACTTCTTAATCGAGATCCTCCAGATGGGCGTACAGGGTTATACCGCGATCATCATTTGATAATCGAGGCGACTCTAAGGATTGGCCGAAACGTAACTGCCGTAAGCTAAAAACCCAACCAGGGGAGGAGAACTTTCCGCTTAGTGGGCGATATAAATTTAACTCCGGCTACGTCTGCAGCAGAGTCCAGCGAGCAATGTAATTCCCAGAAATGCGCTGGACGGTTCAGGTATACTGGTGACGGAGATATTATCAAAGCTGGCGGAAGAAAATGGATAGTTCCCTGTCTGTGCGCCAATCAGCATGAAAATGGCGCCGGTTCCATCGTAGTTGAAGGTCACTGACTGAGCTGTAGCAGCTGCGGTATATGTTTCTTCCTTCAGTTGGCTGGCTGTGGCGGTGCCTGTCTCCGTAATGATTGGTCCGTCAATGATGGTGTTTGCTTCCGTGTTAATATTGATGCGATTGTCACCGCTTGTGTCATATCCTGTTGCCTTCCAGATACTTACATACGCGGCGCTATCAGGAGTGGGGACGCTATTTCCTGCTGTATTGGCGATGAATTCGGAAATATCAAAATTGAACGAGTATTCTCCGCTTGCTGTGAGCGTGGTATTGTCGAAGGCAATCACAGCTGTTCTAATGGAACTGGTTGGGAGTGCTGTGAGGGCCCCATTTAATATGGTGACCTGGCCTCCTCCTGTCCAAGTGGCAAAGACGAGTTCATTTCCCGCTCCGCCTCCAAGGTTCGGATTAGAGAGGTTCGTGTATAATGATGAGCTGAAATCATCTTCGAAAACCGTAGTAGCTCCGTATAGTGGGACGAGGGCTAGAGATGAACATGCGATCAGGCTGGATATTTTGGATGTAGGGTTTTTGTTTTTCATTTTCCTTGTAGTTGCGGGTACTTCTATAGGTGTCTTAACATGTTTAATTTTGATGATAGGTAAGTAAATAATATTTTATGTGTATTTTATGAAAATGTTTCATTGGTCGTAGCTGTATTGTTAATCGGGTTGCTTGATCTTTCCCGAGAGGTGTGTGGAAATTTTTTGTTGGGCTTGCGTCGGGGTGACTGCTGGGGAGAATTGTGTGGATGAGTTTTTCAGGGGAATGGAATTATCCGGCGGAACTGCCGGTTGTTGAGCGGCGGGAGGATATCGTGCGGGCAATCCGGGAGAGCCAGGTGGTAGTGGTGGTATCGGACACGGGATCCGGGAAGACCACGCAGTTGCCAAAGATGGTGTGTGAGGCTCTGGGGCCGGAGAGGGAAGGTGGGAAAGGACGGCGGAAACTGATCGGGTGCACGCAGCCGCGAAGGATTGCGGCGGTGAGTGTGGCTAAGCGGGTCGCGGAGGAGCTGAAGGTGCCGTTGGGGGATTTCGTGGGGTATCAGGTGAGATTCGATGACAAGACCTCGCGGGAGACTCGGGTGAAGTTCATGACGGATGGCATCCTGCTGGCGGAGACGCAGGGGGATGTGGAGCTGAGAAGGTATGATGCGCTGATCATTGATGAGGCGCATGAGAGATCCCTGAATATTGATTTCCTGCTGGGGTATCTGAAGCGGCTGATGAGCTTGCGGAGAGATCTGAAGATTGTGATTTCTTCGGCCACGCTGGATGCGGGCAGCTTTGTGGAGTTTTTTAAAAGTCAGGGTGAGGAGCCGGCATTGCTGGAGGCGCCGGGGCGGATGTTCCCGGTGGAGGAGCACTATTTACCGGGGAAGGATGATGAGGATCTCTCTTCGCTGATCGGGCGTGGGGTGGATTATTTGACGGATCTGGATCCGATGGGTGATGTGCTGGTTTTCCTGCCGGGTGAGCGGGAGATCCGGGAGGCCGCGGATTTGCTGGAGGGGAGAAATTACCGCAATACGGAGGTTTTGCCGTTGTTCGCGCGGCTGGGGATGGGGGATCAGCAGAGGGTTTTCCAACCGGGGAGTCAGCGGCGGCTGGTGCTGGCTACGAATGTGGCGGAGACGAGTTTGACGATCCCGAGGATCGCCTGCGTGCTTGATACGGGACTGGCGCGGGTGAGCCGCTGGAACGCGGCAAAGGGCGTGCAGCGGCTGATGGTGGAGCCGGTAAGTCAGGCGAGTGCACGGCAGCGGAAGGGGCGCTGTGGGCGGGTGCAGGAGGGGATTTGCCTGCGGTTGTTCGAGGAAGAGGATTTGCTTGATAGGCCGGATTTCACGGAACCTGAGATCCGGCGGAGTTCGCTGGCAGGGGTGATTCTGCGGATGAAGGCATTGGGGCTGCCGGAGATTTCCGAGTTTCCGTTCCTGGATCCGCCGAATGCGAAGGCGGTTGCGGAGGGCTACCGGACGCTGCGTGAGGTGGGTGCGCTGGATAAGGAGAGAAATCTGACGGAGATAGGTGAGGAGCTGGGGAGGCTGCCGGTGGATCCACGGATGGGGCGGATGATGATCGAGGCTGATTATGAGAAATGCTTTGAGGAGGTGGTGGTGATCGTGGCGGGGCTGGAGACAAGTGACCCGCGCGAGCGCCCGGCGGAGAAAAAGCGTGAGGCGGATGCGGCGCATGCGCGGTGGCAGGATACGGATAGTGATTTCATTGCAATGCTGAACCTGTGGCGGGAGGTATTCGAATTTTACGACGGGCGCAGGTGGCGGTGGAATCAGCTACGCAAATTCTGTGGAAAGCATTTCCTGAATGCGAAGCGGATAACAGAGTGGGGAAATGTGGTGGAGGAGCTGCGTAGTTTACGTGGGAAGAGGACGGACGGGCGGAAGCCGCGGGAGAAGTCTGTGGTGAAGTATGAGAATTTCGATTACGCGGCGATTCACAGATCGTTGCTGGCGGGGGCGCCAAAGGCGTTCGGGCTGTGGGATAAGGAGAACAAGGGCTACCGGAGTGCCGGGGGAGGTTTTTTCGCGATTTTCCCGGGTTCCTATCTGTTCGGGCAGAAGAAGCGGGCGGAGTGGGTGTTGGGGCTGGAGCAGGTGGAGACCTCCCGTCTGTATGCGCGGCGGGCTGCGGTGATGGAGCCGGCATGGGTGGAGGTGGTGGCACCGCATCTGTGCCGTAGCCGCTATGGGGAAGCGTATTGGGATGAGAAACAGGGGGCGGTCTATGGGAAAGAGAGTGTGGTCTGTGGCGGTCTTCATGTGGTGGAGGGCAGGCGTGTTCATTATGGGCGTGTGGACAGAAAGGCGGCGCATGAGGTGTTTTTGCGGGAGGGCATTCTGGGTGGAGGGCTGCGCCGGAAAACTCGCTTTATGGAGCGGATGGAGGAGCTGCGGGAGCAGATAACCCTGCTGGAGGATAAGTTGCGGAGAAAGGGGATGCTGTGGAGTGAGGATGCGGTGGTGCGTTTCCTGGAGAAGCATGTGCCGGAGGAAATTTCCACGGCTTCCGCCTTCCACAAGTGGCGGGAGGAAAATGAGGATCTTATCATGATGGGCATGGACGATGTCATCTGGGAGGACCTTCACGGGCTGGAATTTTTCCCCGATCTCCTGCGCTTCGGGGATCAGGAATACCCCCTGTATTATCACTGCGCGCCGGGTGAGCGGGACGATGGGGTGACCATCGGCGTGCACGTGGATCAGCTGCCGATTCTCCCGGAATGGCTGCCCGGCTGGGGAGTGGATGGAAATCTCGAAGAGCGCGCGGAGCTGATGATGCGCGGCTTACCGAAGGATTTTCGCAGACTCTGCCAACCGATCGGGGAAGTAGCCTTCAGCTTTGCTGAACTATGGGCAGGTGCACCGAAGGAAGGACCTTTTCTTGAAATTCTTGCCAATCACATCCGCGAAAAAACCGGGGCATTCGTTCCGTTGGATGCCTTCGATCCGGACCGGCTGCCGGAGGAGCTAATCACCAAGATCTGGGTCTGCGATGATGAGGGCGAGGAACTGGCGATGGATACGGATGTGGCGCAGCTGAAGCTTCAGCTTGCGGACCGGATGCGGGCGCGTTTCGAGGCTGCGGCGACGGCGGATGTGGAACGGCGGGGGATGAGCTCCTGGGATGGGGAAAGTCTTCCGGAAAAGGTCATGACGCCGGGCGGTCCCGCGTATCCTGCGTTGGTCGACGAAGGGAAAACTGTCGGTGTGAAAGCTTTTACGAATTTTTCTGAAGCGAATGAGGCTCATCGCCAAGGTGGTGCCCGATTGATGATTCTGGGTTCTGAAAGGGACGTTTCCTATCTACAGAAGAAATTTCCTCTTGGTATGTTGGCGCGGGTGGAGATGGGTCGGATAGGGGTGGGAGGCACGGATCTGGAGGATCTGATTCTGCTCTGCGCGGAAGGTGTGGCGGGAGGGAGTTTCCCTCGTAGTCCGGAAGCCTTCGCAAGCCTGAACGAGGAAGCACGTGGAAAATGGTATGAAGTCGCCACAAAAGTCGGAAGTGGGCTCGATGAAATTGCCGAGACGGTCGAGGAGATCCAGCAATGGATCGCTGTTAATCGGACTGATAGGAATCTCGGCGAGGTAGCCGCTGATCTGGAGGAGGAAATGAGTTTCCTGCTGCGCGGTCGGTTTGCCTGGCGGGCAGGTTATGAGCGGTTTGTGGATTACCCGCGCCATTTCCGTGCGATCCGTTCGCGGCTGGCACGGATTCAATCCCTGCCGCTCATCAAGGATCTGGAGAAAATGGATCTGCTGAGGAATTACTGGCCGCAGTGGTATGAAAGTTGGCAGGCAGGTCCCGATGAGCCAGGCAGCTGGGAAGCAGGATGGCTACTTCAGGAGTGGCGCGTGCAACTTTTCGCCCCGGATGTGGAAGTGCGGGGGAAAGTCTCCGAAAAACGCGTGGAGAAAGCCCTGGAATCAAAGGGGCTGTAAGTGCTGGGAACGGAGTCGCTAAGTAAGATGACGACGTTGAAAGATTGGAGAGCGATGTTCGAAAACCGGGGTTGCCCGGCAGCGGAACGCAGCCGCTCCCTGGGGGGAGGGTAGGTAATCTTTAATGGACTGCTCTTTTCAGGAAATGTTTCGGGGGGTGCTCGGTGCCGCCGTGGCGGAGGGCGCTGTTGCCGGTTTGCTTGTGGCGGTGGGAGTCTGCGCGGAAGGAAAAGATGGCGGGGAACCCCTCCGGGCAGCCTTGGAAGGCGGCGTTCCGTATGGATACGGAGATGAGCGGGGAAAGGTGGGCGAACTTCGGGTTTACTGCTTCCACGTGAGTGTGGAGCTCGGTCTCTCCGCGCAGGGTCATGAGGAGTAGTCCGAGGATTTCGCCACGGCAGGTGAGGACGGAGGAATATTTTTCCTCGAATCGCTCCTTGTTGCCGGTGTTCCAGTAGCTCTGGAACTGGTGGGGAGACATCAGGCCGTGGGCGGAGATGATTTCAAAAATCTTGGCGGGGTCCTGGCCGCGGATGGATTGGAACTCCCAATCTTTGGGACGTTTTGGCTGGGCGCGGTTGAAGATGCGGAGGTTCCGGGATTTTACGATTTCTCCGGGGCTGGTGAAGATCCTGTCTGTCTGGGCGATCTCAAAGCCCTCCCGGAGGAGTAGGTGGTAGAGCGGATGGGCGGTGGCCAGCGGGATATCCAGATAGATTTCCGTGGCGTCGCGCTCTTTGGCAATCTGATCGAGCTGGCGGAAAATGGTGAGCAGCTGGGTATCGTCCAATCCACTGGAGGAGCTGAGGTGAAAGCGAAGTGCCTTTGGGGTGGATGTTGGCGTTTCCCACCACGGGATGGCGGCTACGATACGCTCTACGGGAGTCTCTTTTACCCCTAGGAGAAAAGTGGAGTGAGGTGGGACGGGGTGATCTGCCAGCAGGCTTTTGGCGCGGGCGATTTCATCCGGGTATGCGGGGCGTATAAGCATAGGGAAAGAAGGCGGCCAGCCGTGCGAGTAGCCTGGCCGCGTGAAGATGTTCTGCTTCCTTGGTGTCTATCAGGCGACTTGCCTGCGGTTTCTGCGGAGCAGGAGGCCTGCGGAACCGAGTGCGAGGAGGGATAGTGCGGATGGCTCCGGGATGGCCTCGATGGCGGATTTTCCGGCGGAGATGGAGAGGGCTGCTCCTGTGGAATCTATGGCGAAACCTGATAGATAGCCGCCGCCTACGCCATCGAATACGAACTCGCCTACGGCTTCGTAGATGTTGTCCGCGCCGTTGAAGGAGATGTTTGCGTAGTTCTTGGTTGTTCCATCAATTACTGCGCTATTTTTCGAAATGCCGTTGTAGGAATATCTTCCTCCGGGCGTACCAACAGGGGCATTGATATCCGAGCCGGAGGTGAAAATTACGGTGCCGTAAGTTGCAAAGTAAGAGCTCGAGGAATATGAAAGGTCGGCTCGCCCGTTGTCTTTGGGATAGCTACCAGATATTCCGATATTGATTCCCGCGGGAACGTCGGTGGAGTCTGCGCTGGATTTGACGGTGCCTGGGGCAAAGGTGAAGGCGGTGATGGCGCCTTGGGCAATGGTGGTGGAACCGGCGGTGAGGGTGAGGTAGGTGGCGAGTTGATGTGTTTTCACGGGTGGTAGGGTGTGGGTAGAGGGCAAGGCTCCCGGCTATGCAGCCTGCTTGCGGTTCCTTCTGAGAAGGAGGCCTGCGGAGCCGAGTGCGAGGAGGGAGAGCGCGGATGGCTCCGGGATGGCCTCGATGGCGGATTTTCCGGCGGAGATGGAGAGGGCTGCTCCTGTGGAATCAATGGCGAGGCCCGAGAGATAGCCGCCGCCTACGCCATCGAATACGAACTCGCCTACGGCTTCGTAGATGTCGTCGTAGCCGTTGAAGGAAATGTTGGCGTAGTTTTTGGTGGATCCGTCGATGTTGGCGCCAAAGCGTGATACGAGGTTGCCATTATTACTGTATGAATATTGAGCTGTTACAGTCGCGTCGGTGGGGGTGAGATCAGCCCCCGAGGTGAAATGTACATCTCCGGTAATGGCGAAGAGTGAGGTAGTGGAGGCCGTGAGGTCCGTTCTACCGTAGGTTTTTTTTGAACCAAACCCTAGGGCTATATCGATTCCCGCGGGAACGTCGGTGGAGTCTGCGCTGGATTTGACGGTGCCTGGGGCGAAGGTGAAGGCGGTGATGGCACCTTGGGCGACGGTGGTGGAACCGGCGGTGAGGGTGAGGTAGGTGGCGAGTTGATGTGTTTTCATGGTTGGTAGGGTGTGAGTAGAGGGCAAGACTCCCGGCTATACAGCCTGCTTGCGGTTCCTTCTGAGAAGGAGGCCTGCGGAACCGAGTGCGAGGAGGGATAGTGCGGATGGCTCCGGGACGGCCTCGATGGCGGCTTTTCCGGCGGAGATGGAGATGCCTACTCCTGCGGAATCGATGGCGAGGCCCGAGAGGTAGCCGCCGCCGGCGCCGTCGAATACGAACTCGCCTACGGCTTCGTAAATGTTGTCGAAACCGTCGAAGGAGATGCTGGCATAGTTTTTAGTGGATCCGTCGATAGTAGCTCCGTACTTACCCGAGCCGTTAAGGGCATATTTCCCTCTTTGTGAGTACCCGATTGCGGCAAAATCTCCGCCTGAACTGAACTTTTGATCAGAGCTCGAGTAAGCGAATAGCGATGAGGTTGAAACACTTGTATCAGCGTAGCCGTAAGGACCAGATATTCCGATATTGATCCCGGCGGGAACATCGGTGGAGTCCGCGCTGGATTTGACGGTGCCTGGGGCGAAGGTGAAGGCAGTGATGGCACCTTGGGCAATGGTGGTGGAGCCGGCGGTGAGGGTGAGGTAGGTGGCGAGTTGGTGTGTTTTCACGGTTGGTAGGGTGTGAGTTGTGGATTGTCGTTATGCGTTAAGTGCCGGAGAGGTGGGCTTTCTCTGGCGGTGGAGTTCGGGGCGGATGGGTGAGGAGAGGTGCTGTGGCTGGGGGAGAGTGGTGCCCAGGAATTTCCGGAGGGCGGGGAGTTGTGCCTCTGGTGTGGAGACGAGGGAGGGGTAGTCGATTTCCAGTAACTCTACGTCTGTGCGCTGGCGGAGCTGGGCGAGGGTCTGATCCAGATGGGTCTGCTGGGTCTGGATGAGGTGGGCTTTTTCCGAGCGGGGCTTACGCCCGTTCCGCGCGAGCATGGCCCACTGGGAGTCTACGACTTCCGCGACGGGGCGTTTCATGAAAATGATGCGGTAGCGGTGGCGCGGGGGAAGCTGAGGGAGGAGGGCGGAGATGACTTTGATGGCCTTGCCTTCCGCTTGCTCGATGAGGCGGGGATTTTTCCGCAGGGATTTGATCTCCTGCCATTCCCAGTAGCCTTCTGTGTTGTCCTCGTCGGCCTGGCGCTTGTCATCGTGCATGAGGAGCATGCCGGCGGAGCGGAGCATCTGCATCATGAGGGAGGTGCCGGAGCGTGGCAGGCCGGAGACGATGGTGAAGTCCAGGGGCTGGATGGCGGCGGCTTCCTCGGATTTCCTGGCGGCTTCCTCGCGGCGGAGCTGTCGCTGGATGTGGCGTTCCTTTGCACGGGCGGCGATGCCGATGCGCATGGATTGAAGTTGCTTCTGGCTGGCGAGGGCGGTGGAGAGCCTGCCTTTTACGAGGAGGTCATCGCAGGTCTGTGCCTCGGCGGTTTTGCCTTGGCGGGTGTAGACTGTCTTGAGCGCGGTGATGGTGGCTGTGTCGTGCGGGGCGAATTGGAGGGCGTTGTTGAGTGCTTTTTCCGCCTCCGGCCATTGCTGAAGGCTGGTGAGTGCGGTGCCGAGCAGCTGGTGGGCGCGGGGACTGGCAAACTGGAGGGCGATGGCCGAGAGGGCTGTGCGGGCGGCGGCTTCGGGTTGTTTTTCCCGGAGGAGGCAGCGGGTGAGGGTGATGTGCGCCTGGATGCTGCTGGGGTCTATGGAGAGGAGAAACTCTGCAGTATCCCGGGCTTGCTGCCATTTTCCAAGGATAGTGTAGGCTCGGCAGGATAGTTCCAGGATGCTGGGCGCGCGCGGTGCCTGGGCGCGGGCGGTTTCCAGGTGGTTGAGGGCCTGCTCCGGCTCGCCTTTCTCATAGGCGATCTGGCCTTGGAGGAGGTGGGCTGAGGTGGAGTTCCCGAAGGTCTCCAGGCAAATGGCCAGGGTTTCCTCTGCCTCGTGGGTGAGGCCGAGGGCTAGCTGGGTGCGGGCGAGGACTTGGGCGAAATCGGTGCGTTCCGGGTAGGCAGTGAAGCAGTCTTCGAGGAGTGGGAGTGCGGCTGCGTGCTTGCCGGTGAAGAGGTAGGCGCGCGCGAGGGACCATTTGTTTTCCCGCTTGGTGGAGTCTGCCGCTTCCGTGGAGTCTGGTGAGATTTCATCGATATAGCCGAGATCGATAAACTGCTGGAGGAGTTCCTGGCTCTGCTCCGAGGTGAGGGAGCCGCGCCGGGTGGGGGTGGTGGTATCGTTCTCCCAGGTGGGGGTGGTGAGTGCCGGGGTGTCTGTGGAGAAAATTTCCCGGAGGACGCGGCCTTCCATGTCCTCGCCGATGGGGAGGCGGAAGTGGTGGAGGATGGTGGGTGCGATGTCGAGGAGATTGGCCCCGTGGATGTGTGCGCCGGGTGCGATGCCTGGGCCTTTGGCGAGGAGGACGCCTTGGTTCCGGTGCCAGACGGTGATGCCGGCGGGGACACGTGGGGTGAACTCCGGGCGGAGGTGATCCGAGTGGAAGCCGTGATCTGAAACGAGGATGACGGTGGTGTCTGGCCCGGCGAGGTGGAGGAGGCGCTGGAGCATCATGTCGTGGGCGCGGTAGGTGGCCTTTACGACGTGCTGGTAGATTTCAAAATCATCCTGGGGGATGCCTTCCATCCGCGGCGGGTGGTAGGGCATGAAGTGGTGGGAAATCTCATCAATGGCGCGGTAGTAGACGGCCATGAAATCCCACTCAGGATCGGTCTCCATGAGGTGGGTGGTGGCGGCATGGACGGAGTATGCCTCTGCGAGGTGCTGGCGGAGGTGGGTGATGCGCTGGTCCCTGGATTGATCGATGCGGTGGCCCTCGGGGAGGAATGCTTTGAGGATATCTCCCTCGATTTCGTGCGGGCTGATGCGGAGGTGGTCCATGCTTTCCCCGAGATCCTCCGGCCAGTAGGTGCCGGGCATGGGAGGCTCGCGTTCTTCGGGAACTCCGTCCGGGGTGTCGCCCTTGAGGTGGCAGAACATGTTGGAGACCATTTTCCCATCGAGATCGCGCTCTCCCTGGGTGGCGAACCAGCTGACGATATGGCTGCGGAGGTTCTTTTCCCCGAGCATTTCCCAGATTGTTTTGCATTTCCGCGTGGCGGCGGAGACGGGAACGATGGCACCGGAGACAGGATCGACTTCCGTGAAGCCTTCCACGCCGTGGTGGTAGGCCATTTTCCCGGTGGCGATGCTGGTCCAGAGCATGGGTGAGAGTTGCGGCTCCAGAGTGGCGAGATTGCCATGGGTGCCGCCGTCCATGAGGCTGCGGATGCCGTCCATTCCGCCTTCGGCAAGGAGTGAATTGATGATTTTCCAATCCGCTGAGTCCCAGCCGATTAGAAGAAGCTTTTTCCTTTTGGTGGGCAATTTGGACATTGAATACTAAGAACTCCGTATTTGTATCAGGCCGACGGGATAAGGTTAATATAATTTTTTAAAAATGGTCATAAGTGCCACTTTGATGTGGTGGGGATGCTGCTATCCTCGGGCGGTGATTGGTTGGCGATGGGACGCAACCACGCCTTTGGGGAGAGGCAAAAAAAAGTCTAATTTTGTTAATTCAGTTATTGCGTCCGGCGGGGGAGCGAATTACCTCTTCCTTCCACTCATCTGGGATGGAGCGGTAGCTCAGTTGGTTAGAGCGCCAGCCTGTCACGTTGGAGGTCGCGGGTTCGAGCCCCGTCCGCTCCGCCATCCCAGATTTGAGTGGCTTTTTTGTTTTTAGACTTAGCCATCTATTGGCAGGTTTCAGGATAGCCGATGGGGGCTATAAAATAAGGGGTGGGCTTTGTGCGGGTGCGGACCATTAGGCAGCGGTCGATTTCTGTATCGATTTCCCATTTTTCCAGCGGGGTGTCTTTGATGAAATCCAGAGGGACGGGCCAGAGGGGTTTTGGGATAATTTCCAGACGAGTGTTTTCTCCGAAGTATTCGGTGCATTGGTCTGCGTGGAGCCATTTGCCGCGGCGGGCGTTCGGATTGAGGAACTCGGGGGTGGCGGGTTCGGTGGTGTGGATGTGATCGAAGAGGCAGCCGTAGACGAGTTGGCGGGTGGTGATTTTCTGATTTCTGTATTCAGGTGGGAGGAGTTCGCGATGGCTTCCGGTGAGGACGAGCTGGTGGGTGCGCATTTTCTCTAGTTTACGAAAATAGTTATCCCGGGCATTCGGGCCGGGTAGGAGGAGGGCTCCGGGTGTCTGGACGGCGAGGTAAAATTTCACTGCGAGCTCAAGGTGTATGATCTGCCGGGAGGGTAGGTCTTCCAGGAGATAATCGAGTTCGCCAAGGGTATGGCCGGCGATTTTTCGGAGCTGGAGGCTTTGCTCCAGAAGTCTGTAGCGGGGAGAGGCCTGGATTAGTGTGGCAAGCGCGTCCTCGTAGAGGTGGCCGAGTTTTTGCTCCAGATTAAGTGGCGAGGGGTTTTCGGGTAGCTGAAGAGAAGTGAAGGGAAATGTGGAGGCTTCTGGGAGAGATCCGATGAGAAGTGGGCCTTGGGTGAGACTATGGAAGAGGGCGGAGGATGTTGAGGACATTTCAGCGATGGTGGGCTGATAGTGGGGAAATGGACATCGACATGGAAGAGCAGAGGTCTAGGTTGCAGCAGTTACCCTTATGAAAAAGTGCCCGTATTGCGCGGAGGATATCCAGGATGAGGCGGTGAAGTGTAAGCACTGCATGGAGTTTCTCGATGAATCAAAACGCCCGGTGCCGTTAGTGCCGCTGATTCCGGTGGTGCCTCCTGAAAATACTTTGCCCTGGTATTGCAAGACACCGTTCATTGTCCTGACTTTTCTAACAGTGCCGCCGTTTGCTTTGCCGCTGATCTGGCTTCATCCGAAGTTGCATGTGGCATGGAAAATTTTCATCACGCTGGTGGTGCTGGCGCTCTGCTGGGGGATGTATCGGACATTTGTATCGTTTGTGCAGCAGTTCGATGAGGCCACAAAGATGCTGAAAGATATGCCTTTCTGACGATGGTTCTGATTTTTCGCAGACTGAAGATCGCGGTCCTATGACTGGCGGACTTTTTTGAGGAGGTTTTGGCAAGCGTCTTCCACCAGGTTTGCTACGGTTTCAAATCCCTTGTTTCCGCCGTAGTATGGATCGGGGACGTGGGTTGATTCGTGGCGGGTGCAGTAGTCTGTGAGTAGCTGGATGTGGCCGGTGGGTTGGTTGTCCTTTGCGAGGGCAAGGACGTCCCGGAGATTTTCCTGATCGGCGACGAGGATGAGGTCGAAGATTTCCAGGTCTTCGGGTTTGATCGGGCGGGATTTCCCGAAGATGCGGTAGCCGCGCCTGCGGAGGGTCTCGCTCATCCGCGGATCCGGAGCGCTTCCCTTATGATAGCCGATGGTGCCGGCGGAATCTGTGTGGATGCTTTCGGTGAGGTTCTCGGCTTCCAGCAGGTGGTGAAACACGATTTCCGCGGCGGGGGAGCGGCAAATGTTTCCCATGCAGATGAAGAGAACGCGGAATGGTAGGGTGGACATGGGGCGATTATCCTGCCAGCTGGGCGGGTGTGGCAATCGGTTTCTGAAGGGGAAATAAAAGGGTGTGGGAGCTTCCGTGTAATTCGAGGTGGAAGCTTGACGGCCATTTCGGAGCGCTCAATCTGAAGTAATGAAACAGGGAATCACAAAGGAGGAGCTGGTGTGGGTGATTGTCCGGGTGATCGGCGTGTTTTTCCTTTGGTGTGCAATGGAGAAATGTGGGATGCTGATAGGGCTCCATTACACGTCCAGTTGGGCCGGTGTGAGGGTAGGTAAGGAGATGTTGGCTGTTGCCACGAATCCCGTAATTTTCGCATTGGTGGTGTATACCTTACTTGCGTTTTACTTCCTTAGATGGGGGAGGTTCTTCTTTTTAGTTCTATCGAGAATGGGTGGGGAGGCGGCGGTCCCAGGGGAAAGAAGAGCGGATCCTTCTGGTTTCGAGCTATGGCTCTCCGAGGACGAATCGCGGAGGGATCTTCCTTATGAAAAGCAGCTGGCGATGTATGACAGCTGGCGGCTGGACAATTTCTAGCGTCGCTAAGATTTCCCTGCCTTATTTTTTCCGAGGGCGGGTGAGGAAGAACAGGACAATGCCGAGGATGGAGATAAGAAATGCTCCACCGGTCACGGCTGAGATGGTGAGGTCCCGCAGGTCTTTGTTGGGGATGAACATGAATTTATGAAAGAGGCTGAAGATATCTGCCTCGAATTGCTTTTTATCATCGGTGTGCCGAGTGACGGATCCGGTGATGGTGGAGACGTAAACGCGGGTGCCTTTGCCATCGGCGAGATCGAAGCGATAGACGGGTAGGATACGGAAGATACCGATGTATTCACGGTTGAAAGAGGTGAGGAAATCGGTTTGCTCGACTTCATCGGAGGCGAGAAATTTCGAGGCAATTTCTCTGGCGTAGGTGGTGTCCGCCGTTTTGTTTTCGGTGCCGGTGGTAGCATCGATGTATGTGAATCCGGTTTGGTCAGGAAGGAAGGCTTGGTAGTGGGGTGTTCCTGCGATGTTTCGGATATTGATGGCTGTGGGTTGGGTATCCGGAAATGCCTGTGCGGGACTGATCGTAATGGCTGCGGTGTTGAGGCCGGCTTCGCTGGGTTTCGCGGATGGAGGGGCTGCTTGCGTGCGGCTCATGATGACGTGAATGACACCACTGCCGGAGGACATGAGGATGGTGAGCGAGAAGAGGAGACCGAGCCAGCGGTGCGATTTTCTGATAAATTTTTTCATAATTCTGAAGTGGTAGGCAGGTTTTGACTGCTGTGGATGGACGAGTTGAAGAAGGGGTGCCGGGGAGTAGTGCACTGGTGGGCGGGCGCCACTCCCCGGCACCCCTTCCAGGGGGAGAGGCACTTGGGAAAGGCTGCTGCTTACCCCAAGTGCCTGTGCGAAAAAGGCTCAGCTATTAGAATTTCCACTCTACGCCGGCGAAGACCGAGCGTCCGTCGCCAGGGAGGAACTGTGCCTGATCAATGCCGCCTGCATCCTGGAGGACGCCGTAGGTGGAGGCGTATGTCTCATCTGTGAGGTTTTTCGCTTCAATGAACCATGAGAGTCCATCCGCGACTCTGCGACCGACCTTGAAGCCAAGGAGTGCATAGGGATCAGCAGATAGGGTATTGGCGTGGTCGATATAGGATTTCGTAGGAGACCACTCGAAAGTAGGTCCAGCGTAGTAGCCGCAAGAATTTTCCCAGAGGAGTTCCCCGCGAATGAGGGAGGGTGGGATACCGGCGATACGGTTGTCTCCGTAGTTTGCGTCGTCATCGAAACGAAAGCTACCGTAGGTGTAGCTGGAACGGAACATGAGGCGGTGTGCCGGGGTGTCCTGAACCAAATCGGAGCCAAGGAGGTCCGCCTGAAAGCCGAGTTCCAAACCGTAATGGATGGTTTCATCCGCATTGATGGTGGCCGAGAGGCCGGTAGCGGCGTCGGTTAGAGCCAGGAGTTCGTCTTCGATTTTCGAGTAGTAGAGGGTGGCATCCCAGCTGACGGCACCGGAGGTGGCACGGGTGCCGATCTCTAATGTATCGGCGATCTGCGCGTCTGTTGCGAAGCGAGTGCCGGTGGCAAAGTTAGTGAGTGCGGCTTCCGAGAAGGAAGGCGGCTCAAAGGAGCGGGAATACCCACAGAAGAACTGAACACCATATACATCGTAGGTGAGGCCGAGAGCCGGGGCGATGTTGAAGTAATCCTCGTCGAGCGAAGCAGTTCCTGTTTCCTCACGGGTGGAGTAAGCTGCGGCGAGTGCTGCAGTGACGTTCAGGCCTGCTGTGATCTCGTGTTGGTTTTCGACGAAATATTCGAGATTTGTGGCGGTCTGGTCGGTATCGGTGAACTGGAATCCACGCACGCCGGCTGTGGTGGCGAAGATGGCGTTATCCGTTTCCCCGTGGCTGTAACTGATGCCTGTGCGGAAGCGGTTTGCACGACCGAACAACTGGGTGTTGTTTTCGAGGTTTGCTCCAATGACGAGGTCATTGCTGAGCGCATCAATGATACCGAAGTTCAGCGGGTGATCGAGGTCCTTGTAGGTCCAGGCCGCGAAAAGATCGATGATGTTGTCACCGGTCCGCAGGGTGGTTTTATTGGCGAAGCGGAAGAGCTGGAAGTCGCGTTTGTTGTCATTGAGCACGACTCCAACGCCGGCCTGGCGTGGGTTGGCTTCCAGTTCTGCTTTGGTCAGACTGCCGGGGAGTTCGGAGTCTGTGTTGATGGCGCTGAGGTAGAAGCGTGTTTCAAGGTCTTCGTTCAGTTGCAGGCCAAAGTTCGTGTTGAAACGTTGAGTGGATTGCTCCGCGTGGTCCCGGAAGCCGTTTTGCTGGGATTGGGAAAGGGAGAAATAGAGGTCCTTGGAGCCTTCCGTGATACCACCGGCGATGTGGGCTTTCAGGTATTCATACGAGCCAGCTTCGATGCGGGCGGAATAGTAATCGTGGTTCCTGCCGGTATAGGAAAGGTAGTCGATTGCACCGCCGAGAGTGGTGGAGCCCTGGGAAATGGCATTTCCACCGCGCCAGATATTAATGTGGGAGATGGCTAGTGGATCCACGGATTGCATGTCGAACCCGCCGTCCGCGAGGTTCCACGGGATGCCGTCCTGGGAGAACTTTATGCCTCGGCCGTGGAAGGTCCGCTGCAGGCCGGAGCCGCGGATGGAGATACGTGCTTCATCCGAGCCGAAGCGGGATTGAGCAACAACACCCGGAGAGAGGAAAAAGGTATCGGCTAGCGTGGAAGCACGTCCGGTTAGGTAGCGTTCAGAGTCCACTACTTCAGTGCCTCCGGGCACTTCAGCGAGTTCTTCGCGGTCCTTTGTTATGGAGGGCTGGGTGAGCGATGTCTGATCCTCGGACTGAACGAGGGTGGTAGGCAAAGTTTCCTGGGAGGCATCCTGTGCCTGGGCGAGTGCGCTTAGAGCGCAGAGTGTGGTAATAGAAAAAGTTTTCATTTGAAATTAAGTCAAAAAATAGGTTCGGGAGCACGCGTCGCGGCGTTCGATGGAACGATGCGGGTGTGCCGATTACGGGATAGGGGTCGGTTTCCAAGCGCGGATGGTTCCGCAGGTAGCCGAGGTAAGAGCGATCCGCGAAAATGTGCGGGAATCGCTTGGAATTAAGCGGGCACAGTGGTGCCGCGTAAATTCGGAGGGATCTTAAGCTCGCGGTGGCGGGCTTGGAGGGCCGGACTGGTAGCTGACGAGAAGCTCGGCAGGTGCGGAGAAGCTCGCAAATAGTGCCTCCTGCGAAACCGGTTCTTTCAAACTTGCCAGAGAAATGGGGAGGAGCTCCTTGGAAAGTTTTTCCAGGGTGGGGAGGACTGGGTCCTGCTTCGAATCATCCTGTTTGGAGGCTTCAATCCTGATACAGAGTGAGCAGGGTTTTTCACCGGAAAAGGTATCAACGGCGGCTTCCGCGAGGGAGGATTCCTGTGAATATTCGACCAACATCGTGGCCCATGCGTATGACTGCACAAGGGCGTAGGGGCCGCCTGTAAGATGAAGGCAACCGAAAATGAGGAAGAGATATTTGAAGAGTTTTTTCAAATGGCGGGAGCCACGTGTGGCCGGACGGTTCCGTTTAGATGAGAGTGGATGACGGGGTCAAGTTTGATGAACGCCGATTATGAGTCAATTTTATCAAAGTTGTCCTATTTCAGGATTCGGGTGAAATGATCGAGGGTGAGTTGCCAGACCTGGCGTGCGATTTCTGGATCGTGGCGGTGGCCGACATCGCGCATGAAGGCGTGTTGGCCATTGAATTCGTGCCAAGAGAAGTTCAGGTCGGCATCTGACATGGTTTCGTAGATTTTGCGGCGACCCTCGCGCGGGATGTGCGGGTCTTGTTTTCCCCAGATCATAAGCATCTCAGCCTTGATTTCAGCACAGCGGGAGAGTGTGCCATCGTTCTGACCTTTCCCGAGTGATGCCTGATGTAGATCTGTTCCGTAAAAGCATGCACCGGCTTTGATATCCGGCTCTGTAATGCAGGCACGGAAGCTGAGGTGGCCGCCGAGGCAGATGCCGAGTGCCCCGATGTTACCGGAGGACGACGGGTGGTTTTTGAGGAATTCGACGAGCGCTTTGGCATCGGAATCGAAGGCTGAGATTTCCTTGGTGATTTTTAGTTCATTTCCGCGATCCGTATCCGGTTTATCGTAGTTGAGGACCTTTCCGAGAGGTTCGAATTCATGGTAGACTTCTGGTGTGGCAACTATGAATCCGTGGCCTGCAAGGAATTCAGCAGCGCGGCGGATAGGCTCGGTGACCTGGTATATTTCCGAGTAAAGGATGATGGCCGGGTATTCTCCCTCCGCGACCGGGCGGAAAATATGGGTGCGCATGGTGCCGGTAGCAGTCTCGACATCGGCGTATTCATCGTTGCGGTAGATCATGGTGGGTGGTTCCTGAGGGTTGTTTATATGGAAAGAAGAACGGAGCAAAGGACGGGGTTCTATTTTTACAGAAACAGTTTATTGCGGGGGTGTTGAACTTTAGGAGTTGTGTGATAGTTTGATTGGATTTCCGCTATCTGATTGATGATAAAAACCTAATAGATCAGAGGGCGATGCATTTGTATGAAGCCAGATAAAGATGGGATAGAGAAAGAACAGCAAGTGCTGGCTTCCGGGAAGGACCGTGTGGAGGGGGTAATTTCCAAGTGGGAAACGGATCGCGGATTTGGGTGGGTGAAATATGATGGGGGAAGTCTGTTTGCGCATATCCGTGAATTCGACAAAGGATTCATACCGAGGGATGGGGACAAAGTGACTTTCATGGTAGGTCTGGATCCGAAAGGCCGACCTTCCGCCAAGGCTTTAAAATGCCCGAGACATTCATCAGTGCCTTCGATAAAGGCTTGGCTATGGCTCGCGCTCCTTCTGGCGCTACCTTTTGCGGCGAACCTGAAATTGCCGACTGCTCCGTGGATGGTCCCGCTGGCTATGCTGCCGGTCTCGGTTGCGGCGTGGATTTTATACAGGTATGACAAGAAACGCGCGAATGCCGGAAGGTGGCGAGTTTCCGAGACAGAGCTTCACGGTTTAGAACTTTTTGGCGGATGGCCGGGGGCTTTCCTGGCACAGCAGAAGTTCCGGCACAAAACACGGAAGTTGAGTTATCAGGCAATCTTTTGGTCGATCGTATTCCTTTATCAGCTCGTGGCGCTGGATGTGGTGATGGACCACTGGTTATGGACTGAGGCAACCACGTTTATGAAAGACTGGATGACTCCGAATATTTAATTCTGAGAATTTGGAGACAAAAAAGGGGCGACCAATGGCCGCCCCTTTCAAGTTTTTAACAGTATTAAATCAGCCTACTTACGTGACTGCTGCTCGACGATATCGTAAAGCTTCGCGGCGCCTAGCACCAGCAGGGCAGGTTTGGCAAAAATTGCGGTGAGGCGGATTGGTGCGGCAAGGAGTGCTGCGACCGGAAGGCGGTTGAGGCAATATCCCGCACCCAAGGCGATCAACACAGCTTTACCAGGGGACTGACGGATTTTCTCCTCACAGTCTTCCAAGCGATTGCAGGCTTTGGATTTCACGTTGTCGGCCAGGGTTTTAGCTCCTTGCACGATCTTAGGGTCTTGTTCTGTTTCGATGATATCTGTGTTCATATGGATTACCAAAATTTGAGTGAATTGATTGCGGAGTTAATCGAGTGAGAGACACTGTCTCCGGCGTCTGAAAGTGGTCCGTCCACATAGCGCTGGCGGAATGTAGGCTGCGAACGGCCTTCCAAGATGAGGTAACAAACGGCTGCGCCGAGAAAAGCTGCACCGGCTACATAAGCGATTGGATTGCGTCTGATGGCGTCGCTGGTGCTTTCGCACATTTGGCAGGATTCCTTACGGACCGTCTCACAGCATGAAGCTGCGGATTCTTTAGCTGATTCCAAGGAGTGTTGGACTTTATCCTTGAGTGGTTCGGGAGAGGTTGTTGGCTCTGTATTCATGATTCAGTTTTGGTTATGTTTAAATGACTATACGAGAATCGTTGCAGATGCCGTTCCCTTTCTAAATTATACGAAAACACCGTGGTTCCAAGGAATAGGAAACACGGGGATCTTAGCTGACTCGCATTTTGCAATGTCGAGAAGGTTGCGGGTTGCAGAAGGAACTCTCAACCCGCTTGGTGAATAATCCTACTTATCGAATTGTGCCTTGTACTCTCCGAGTCCGTTCTCCTCGAGCTTATCGACCGGGATGAACTTAAGTGCTGCGGAATTGATGCAGTAGCGGAGACCGGTCGGAGCGGGACCATCGTCGAAGACGTGGCCCAGATGGGTATCTGCCTCCACGGAGCGAACCTCGGTGCGGACCATTCCGTATTTTTTATCTACCACGTCTTTCACATTTTCCTTGGATACTGGCTTTGAGAAAGAAGGCCAACCGGTTCCGGATTTGAATTTATCCTTGGAGCTGAAGAGAGGCTCTCCGCTTACGATGGATACGTAGATGCCATCCTTTTTATTATCCCAATATTCATTTTTAAACGGGGGCTCGGTTCCATCTTCCATGGTGACCTTGTATTGCATGGGAGTCAGCTTGTCTTTGAATGCGGCTTTTTCAGCGCTGGTTTCACCACAGCTAATGGAGAGTGAGGCTAAAAGGACGGTGAGAGTAGAGAGTGATTTCTGGAGCATAAGTCTTATTTGTTGTTCTATGTGAGTATAGATCAGGGTGAAATATTCGCAAATTTATCGGATGGTGTGGATGGTAGGTTGATGAACCGTGGCATTCCTGACTAGAAAGAGCTGTGAGGAAAGATAGATTGGACGCACTGATTTTTAATCGAGGAATGACTGATTCGCGGGAGCAAGCGAAGCGGCTTGTGCTTGCAGGGGAGGTGAAGGTGAATGGACGACCGGTGGATAAACCCGCGGAGCGATTCGGGGAAGATGCGGTGGTTGAAATCAAGGAGAAGCCGAAATTTGTGGGCCGGGGAGGCCTGAAGCTCGAAGGAGCGCTGGAGCACTTCGGCATTGATGTGTCAGGATGTACTTGCCTCGATGTGGGTGCTTCGACCGGCGGTTTTACCGACTGCCTATTGCAGCGTGGGGCGGTGAGGGTGCATGCGATCGATGTGGGGACAAATCAACTTGTATGGAAACTGAGGAGTGACCCCAGGGTGGTCTCCCGTGAGAAATTTAATGCGAGGAATATGGTGGAGGCAGACTTGGGTGAAAAAGTGCGGCTTGCCGTGATGGATCTTTCGTTCATTTCTCTAACCAAAGTTTTGCCTGCCGTGTTCGGAGTTCTGGAGGAGGGAGGGGCGGTTGTCTGCCTGATCAAACCGCAGTTCGAGCTGCAGCGGGAAGATGTGGGAACCGGTGGAATTGTACGGGATGAAGCGCTAAGGGAGAAGGCTGTGGAGAAAATCCGGAAGTTTGTAACAGAGGATTTCGGGAAGGAATGGAAGGGGCTGATCCCCGCTCAAATCGCGGGAATGGACGGAAATCAGGAGTTTCTCGCCTGGATCGAATAATCTTCAAAAATATTTCGAATAAAAATCTCTAGCGATACTCTATAATTAGCATACGATTCGTCTGGAAATTCGTATCTCCACGTTAACGACAATCAAAAAAACATGAAACTACTACTAACAGCATTCAGCGCGGTATTCCTCACTACTTCACTTACATTTGCAGGCAACTGCGAAAAGTGCGACGGCGACAAAGAAAAAGATGAGTCAACAGTGATCGCCGCATGTGAAAAGTGCGACAAGCATAAGGACAAAGAAGAAGGCACCCTCGCCGGAAACTGCGAAAAATGTGACGGTGAAAAAGATTCCGATGAGTCCTCACTTCTCACTGGTAAATGCCCTGGCGAAGAATGCGACGGTGACAAAGAAGAAGGAACACTCGCAGGCAAATGCAAAGGCGAAGACTGCGACGGTGAAAAAGACGAGTCCACTCTCCTTGCAGGCAAGTGCAAAGGTGAAGAGTGCGATGGCGAAAAGGATGAGTCCACTTTCGCTTAATCTCTGAATCCTCCGGATTTAAATTTCAAGGCCATCGGGGAAACCCGCTGGCCTTTTTTTGCGGTCTGAAACGGAGACCCGAACACAAAAAAGCCACCGGAAATCTCCGATGGCTTTTTATAATATTTCAGTGAAATCGGCGAGTGGGCCGCTTTCCTGGAGTTACTTCTTGAGCACTTTGAGTTTGTTGATGCCATAGATGGCGTCTTCCCCGAGCTCTTCCTCGATGCGGAGGAGTTGGTTGTATTTTGCAATACGATCGGAGCGGGACATTGAGCCGGTCTTGATTTGGCCGCAGTTGGTTGCAACTGCGAGGTCAGCGATTGTGCTATCCTCTGTTTCGCCGGAACGGTGGGAGAGAACTGCTGTGTAAGCGTTTTCCTTGGCAAGCTCGACTGCATCGAAGGTCTCCGTGAGGGAACCGATTTGGTTCACTTTCACAAGGATGGAGTTGGCTACACCGAGATCGATACCTTTCTGAAGGAACTTTGAGTTGGTGACGAAGAGATCGTCGCCGACGAGCTGTGTTGTTGCACCAATTTTGTCGGTGAGAGTTTTCCAGCCGTCCCAGTCGTTTTCATCACAACCGTCTTCGATGGAGATGATCGGGAAGCGTTTCTGGAGGTCCGCGTAGAAGTCTACGAGCTCGGATGCCGACTTCTCGGAGTTATCGGATTTGTGGAAGACGTAGAGGCCTTTTTCCTTGTCGTAGAACTCGGAGGAAGCGACGTCGAGCGCGATGGAGATATCCTCGCCTACTTTGTAACCTGCTTTCTCGATTGCCTGGCAGATAACGCTGAGTGCGTCTTCCGCTGAATCGAGTTTCGGAGCGAATCCGCCCTCGTCACCTACTGCTGTGGAAAGGCCGCGAGCGTGGAGAACGCTTTTGAGTGCGTGGAAAACTTCTGCACCGTAGCGAACGGATTCGCTGAAGGTAGGGGCGCCGACAGGAACGATCATAAACTCCTGGAAGTCGATAGGGGCATCCGAGTGTGAGCCGCCGTTGATGATGTTCATCATCGGAACCGGAAGCACCTTGGCGTTAGGGCCGCCGAGGTATTTATAGAGAGGAACGCCGACTTGAGCTGCTGCAGCTTTTGCTACTGCGAGGGAAACGCCGAGGATGGCGTTTGCACCGAGTTTCTTCTTGTTCGGTGTGCCGTCCACATCGGCCATGATTTTATCAATCATGGCTTGTTCTGTGGCGTCGAGGCCGATCAATTCGTCAGCGAGAGTTTCGTTCACGCTGTCAACCGCTTGAAGGACGCCTTTTCCGAGGTAGCGGTCTTTGTCTCCGTCGCGAAGTTCGTGTGCTTCGTGTTCGCCTGTGGAAGCTCCCGATGGAACTGCTGCACGGCCGACCGCGCCACCTTCGAGGTGAACGTCAACTTCTACGGTAGGATTGCCGCGTGAATCGATGATTTCACGGCCGCGGATTTCGATGATTGTGGTAAGGTCCATATTCATTAGTGGAAAAGGTTAAACTTATGGGTTGTAGGAAGTGATTGCAGTAATCGTGAGGGTCTTCATTTCCTCAGACACGACGTCGCGAACTTTCGCTTCGTCTCCGACGGATAGGCCCATGAGGGCTTTGCCGACGTCTGAGAGGTAGGAAACCTCTTTCTTATCTGGATCTGAATCCCACGCACCAAGTACTGTTATAGCTTGATCTGTGCCTTGCTCGTCTTTGAGGGTGACGATTGTGCCAATATTGACAGTTTCTGTGTCAGCGCCTTTGAAGTCTGTGCCGCGGGCGAGTGCGATTTCGCGTTCGAGAGCGGCGCGGCGATGGGCGAGGAATTTCTCCATGTCCTTGGCGGACTTGTATTCGAAGTTCTCGCGAAGGTCTCCGTATGAACGTGCGATTTTGACGTCCTGAAGGTTTTGCGGGATTTTCTCGCGGATGAGTTCCTCGAGTTCCTGCTTCTTCTTATCAAGGGAGCCCCATGAGACAAGGAGTGGCTCTTCGCGTTTGGCTGCATTTTGTCCGGAGACAAGTTCGACTGTTTCCGGGCGAACCTTGATGATGCGGGCCATGAGGGATTTCTTCTCAAGATCGGCAAAAACAGGGCAGTCGAGCATACGACGTGCGAAGTTTTTCGCTTCGTTGAGGTCCATTCCGCTAACGAGGTCGGAGAGCAGGTTCTTGTCATCGCCGAGGAGGCTCTGAAGACGGGAAGTTTTCCGTGGGCCGTCCGAGAGGTGGTCGTTCTCAAGAAGATTGAGAATGGAGGCACCGACATCAGCGCCGAAGATTTTCTCTGCTGAGCCTTTCCGTTCACGACAGACCCAGATGAGGGCGTCCGGACCGAGTGCCCGACGGGCGAGTGCGGAGCCAAGGTGCTCGATGAGTGGGTCCATTCCGTCGTTTTCAGAAAGAATGCGTGCGATTTCTGTAACGCCGCGTGCGCCGACCTGGTCGAAGACGGTTACGATTTTTGAAATCCATTCATCACCAAATGCGCTTTCGAAAGCTTCGTAGACTGCACGTTGGCGGGTGGATGGGAGTGCGATGAGTTCCTCGGCGATGCGGCTGAGGTCCGAGCCGGCGATAAGATCGCTGAGGCGGACTGCGGAAGGATCGAGCTCGAATGCTTTATTGCTGTCGATGACTTCGTCACGGGCTGCAACGAGTTGCATGGCTTGGCCAAGTTGGACCCGGGCTGCTTTTTTCGCGCCATCATCGATGTCTGCGAGCAGTTGGCGAAGTGCGTCTGGATCTTCGTCGAAGGCACCGATGTCCGAAGCAATTGCTTCGAGGCCTTTGATCATGCCTTTGATATCCTTGGCTGCTTCAAAGTCAGCGAGAAGAGCTTGAGCTGGGGTAATATCGGTTGAGCGGAGAACGATGTTCTCGGTGCGTTTTGTAGGAACGACGGCTTTGCGGCTTTCCTTGACTGCCTTTTTGGTGGCGTCCCACCATTTCTTATACTCCTTGGTTGGAATGACGGCGCCGCTAACGAGTTGCTCGATGGCCTCGCCGGTGATTGTGCCGCCGTGACTTTCCAGAATATGGACAACGAGGGCTACGGAGTCTTCCTTGGCGAGTTTCTTGAGTTCTTCGATTTCCTCGATTTTCTTGGAACGGAAGTCGTCTTCAGGGAGCCACTCGGTTTTTTGCATGGCGAACTGGAGGTCCATTTCCTGTCCACTTGAGTGTTCAAAATCAACGATAATTTTCTTTGAACCAAAGTCCCAACTTACGATTTTGCCGGCTCCGAAAGATTTGTGGAGACAAAAATTCCCGGGTGCGAGCTGTGAAAGACGTTCTCCGACAGGCGCAGGTATTTTACCGGCCTCTACCAATTTCTCGACATCAGGATGCATGGGCGCGAGCTTGGAAAAGCTGAGCGGATAAGGCAAGCCTAGGGGTGATAAATAGTGATAAGCACCGTATTCGCGGGGTTATTGAGCGAATACGGGCTAATCCGGGTGCCTGAATCAGGACTTTACGAGTCTGGCTGCGAGAAGCTCGCGCTGGAAGATGAGCTCTTTCGGGAGGTGATCGTAGAGATCGATGAATAGTTCACCTTGGGATACTACTTCCGAGCGCCACTCGCGGGTATCAAATTTCATAACCCGGTCGAAATCTTCCTGGGTAAAGTTTTCCAAGCCTTCCGTGTTGAAGTCCTGGAAATCAGGAGTCCATCCGATTTGTGTTTCGTGACCGGCGGCGTTGCCTTTGCAGCGATCGATGATCCACTCGAGGACACGGATGTTTTCGCTGAAGCCCGGCCACATGAATTTCCCTTCTTCTGTTTTGCGGAACCAGTTTACGTGGAAGAAACGTGGGAGGTGGGTGAGCTTGCTGCGCATCTCATACCAATGGCCGAAGTAGTCGCCCATGTTGTAGCCGCAGAACGGAAGCATGGCCATAGGATCCCGGCGGACTTTTCCGATGGTTCCCGCAGCTGCTGCGGTCATTTCCGAGCCCATGGTCGCGCCGATGTAAACGCCGTGTGACCAGTTGTAGGCTTGATAGACGAGTGGCATGGTGGTGGCTCTGCGACCGCCGAAGATGATGCCGTCGATCGGGACGCCATCCGGGTTCTGCCAATCGGGATCGATTGTAGGACATTGTGAGGCTGGCGCGGTGAAGCGGGCGTTGGGATGAGCCGCAGGGGTTTTCGAATCGGGAGTCCAGTCGTTGCCTTTCCAGTCGATGAGATGAGCCGGGGCTTCCTTGGTCATCCCTTCCCACCAGATATCGCCGTCATCCGTGAGGGCTACATTGGTGAAAATAGCGTTTTCTGCCATGGATTCCATGGCGATGCGGTTGCTTTCCCAGTTGGTGCCGGGGGCGACGCCGAAGAAACCTGTCTCAGGGTTGATGGCGTGAAGCTTTCCGTCTTCGTGTGGCCAGAGCCATGCGATGTCATCGCCAACGATGGACGTTTTCCAGCCTTTGTCCGCGTAGGATTTTGGCGGTTCAAGCATGGCGAGGTTGGTCTTGCCACAGGCGGATGGGAATGCGGCTGAGACGTAGGTTTTGCTGCCGTCCGGAGCATGGAGGCCGAGGATGAGCATGTGCTCTGCCATCCATTTGTGCTCGCGTGCGATATTAGATGCGATGCGGAGCGCGAGGCATTTTTTACCCAAGAGCGCGTTGCCGCCGTAGCCGGAGCCGTAGGACATGATCTCGCGGGTATCGACGAAATGGGAGATGTATTTATCGTCGTTACAAGGCCAAGGGACGTCCTCCTGTCCTTCTGCGAGCGGTGCACCGACAGTGTGCATGCATTTGATGAACTGGGCATGGCCATCGCGTTTTTTCTCAAGGGTCCCGTCGGTTTCTTTTTCGAGACGCTCGAGAACGTGGGAGCCCATGTGTGCCATGATGCGCATGTTGACTACGACGTATGGGCTATCGGTGATCTGGATGCCGATTTTGGCGAGGGGCGAATCCATGGGGCCCATACAGAAAGGGATAACATACATGGTGCGGCCTGCCATGGAGCCGGTGAATTTTCCGGTCAGCAAATCACGCATTTCGATAGGGTCCGCCCACTGGTTGGTCGGGCCGGCCTGATCGGGCCGCTTGGTGCAGATGAATGTGCGTTCCTCGACGCGGGCGACGTCCGATGGTTCCGAGCGGGCGAGGAAAGAGTTCGGACGTTTTTCCGGATTCAGGCGGATAAATGTTCCCTGATCGACTAGTTGCTGGGCGAGGCCGTCCCATTCTTCCTGGGAGCCATCGCACCAGACGACGTCGGTAGGTGTGACGAGAGTTTCGACTTTATCGACCCATTCCTGAAGGGCCGTGCAAGATGTGTTTTTTGTATTCATTCTGTAGAAAAGTTAAGCGGATGAGAGAAGGTGGGCAAGAATACCCGAATAAATGAGGGGCTTTTGATGAGATATGCGAAACCGGGTAAAGCTTCGAGGGGCGTATTGAATATTTCGATAGGGAAAGTAGGTAGATGAGGTCTATCCGCTTACGATAAAAGCTCCATGAGATGGCGGTGGATTTCCTGATTCTCCATGGTCCCCTGAAAGCGTTGGGATTGTGGCCCGAGGGCGGTGAGGATGGCGGGGTCCGAAGTATGGGAGGTTCCGGTCCAGCCAATTCCCGTGTGATTTCCTGCGATTTGGCCGAGAAGTCCCTGGGGGTTCCTTAACTGGTTACTCCACTCCGTGAAGGATTGTTCCACAATCCCCGTGGTGTCTTTTTCCCCTTTTGTCGCGAGTCTGGCCGCTTTTTTTCCTGCCGGGTTCCTAAATGCGGCGGTGAGGGCTTCTGCTTCGTCGGGTGATAGTTTGAAGCCTAGATTAACTTCTATTAAATTAGCCATGGACTCGGGGTCTTTTGATGGTGCGCTTCTCCATTTCTGGAAGATCCTTTCGTGGGAAGCGCTCATTTTAGTAATATTGCGAAAGGCTTCGCTGGTATTAGCATAATGCTTGCCAGTTCCGTTTAGTCCGGGGTTTCCGTTGCCGTGATCCGTGGTAACGATAATTAGTATGTCATCGCGCCCGGCTGTCATTTCGAGAACGGTCTCGAGTGCCTGATCGAAGGCCAGTTGGTCCCAGATCAGCCCGGCGATATCGTTTGCGTGGGCGCCGTGATCGATGCGGCCGCCTTCGATCTGGAGGAGAAATTTCTGGTTTGAGAAAAGCATGTTCCGCACGGCTGCCTTGGACATCTCAGATAAGGTGGGCACGGTGCGCTGCAGGGAGCGGTCATTGAGACGATCGATTTCGTAGGGAATGTGGCCGTTGCTGAACAGGCCGAGGATGCGCTCGCTTTTGGATTTGAGTAGGGAATTCCGGTCGCGAACGAGCTCATAGCTTTTCTTTTGGAAAGGGGTGAGTGCGTCGCGGGAGTCGACTCTTTGTTTTGGATCGAAAAATTTCAAACCGCCACCGAGGAGTATATCCACAGTATCCAGGTATTGCGGGGCGATGAGATGCTCATGATCCCGGTTTTCAGTGACGGACGCGAAGCCCGCCGGTGTGGCGTGGGTAATGGAGGCAGTAGAGACCAGGCCGGTGCGCAGGCCTAATTTCTTCAGCGATCGCATGATTGGCTCCGATTCGGAGCCGTCCGGACGGACGTTGACGGAGTTGTTGTTGATTTTCACGCCGCCACCCCAGGCAGAAGAAGCTGCTGAAGAGTCTGTGACCAGCGAGTTTGCCGAGCTGGTTTCCATCAGGCCCTGTACGGAAGCCGGATTCCCGATCAGGTCCCACCAGGCTGTGCCGCGGTTGCGGACTATTTTCGAAAAATTCTGGGCAATGGAAAGGACTCCGGGGCTCATGCCATCCGAGACCATAAATATGATGCCGTTTACCTCGGAGGATTTTTCCTGTGCCCGGGAAGTACCTGCGAGAAATGCGGAGGTGCCGAGAAGGCTGCCGATCCTGAGGATATCGCGGCGGCCATAAGAGGATGGTTGCATCCTCACGAAGCTAGTGGGGATGCATGGGTAGGCAAGGGGGCAGTTTGTGACTTTACTGCCAGCTGGTGTCTATTTCAGCGTCGAAATATAAGAGATAAGATCCGCCATGGTGGCATCAGGCAGCCCGCCGAAGCTGGCTGGCATGAAGGAACGGCCAGCGACGAAATCAGCTCTTTTGATCTCGGCCGTCGGAACGAAGATTCTGCCGCCGCCCATAACTGCTACGGTTTTGCCGAGGGGTTCTTCTTTTTCAAGGAATCCTTCGATGGAGGACCCATCGGTTTTCGTAATCCGGTAGAGGCCGTAGGCGCCTTCCACGGCATCGTCTGGAGAGACGATAGCGGTAAGGAGGTGCTCGAGATCACGGAGACCGGAACCATCGAGTGGTGGTGCGATGCCCGCGCCTTCCGAGCCGACGGCGTGGCAGGCGAGGCAGCTGGAAAAAATGGCTTTGCCTGCTTCAGGGTTTCCCGGGTTTTTCCCGATGAAATCGACGAGGTGTTCGATTCTGGCGGCGGCTGTTTTCTGCTGTTCTTCGATTTTCCTGTCGCTGGATGCCTTGATGGCCAGCGCGGCTGTATTCTTACGGAACGCTTGGGAGATGCGCTCCGCGGAGGATCGATCAAATGCATCATCGGTAAGTTTATTCTCCGCGTAGAGTTCGGTCAGAATTTTTGCGCCCGCCTTCGATTGTGAGAAGACGGTGGCGAGAGCTGTTGGATCCCGGCCTTCCATGAGTGTCACGAAAATGGCCTTTCCTGCCTTTGGGTCCACCTGGGCGATCGAGTGGGCCGCATCGATGCGTAGATCGGCCGGGAGACTTCTGTCCGAGGCTATGGAGGAGAGGGGTTTGCTGTTTTGCTTTGCATTGATCGCCATGGCGGAGACGAGCAGGCGAAGGGTGGCAGGATCTTTCCCTTCAACCTCAATCTTCGAAACATCCGCATTCAGACCGGTGATTTTCAGGCTGGAGATCGCGTTAAGGGCTAGCGGAAGGGTTTCTTCCGACTGGAGGAGATATTTCACAGCGGGTGTAAGAATAGCTGCAAGCTGCTTTGATTGCACACGGGATTGGTTGGCGACGGCGATTTTTGCGTAGTCTATCGCTGTGTTTTCTTTTTGGAAGGTGGGGGCAACTGCCGCGTAGATTTCCTTGTTGTTAAGGGCGCCGGCTATGGCGACGAAAGTCTCGGAATCGATGGTGCTGCCGGAAACTTTACTCCAGAGCTGGAGGAAAATGTCTTTTTTGGAGGCCTCGTCATCGAGCGCCTGAATGGCCCAGAGAACGTTGGTTGGATCATGCTTGTCGGATGAAGATGCGAGGTAGGCCTTCAGTTGCGCAGGGAATTTCTCAAGAGCCATGCGGGCGAGAAACCGCTCGAAGGTGCGCTCGTATGAACCGCCGAGCTGAAGCCCGCTGAGGGCAGGTTTGCTGGCCTCGATAAGGAGATTGATAACAGCTGGATCGGATTCATTGAGGTCGCCAAGTGTGCGGATGGCCTGTGAGCGGATCATTGCGTTGCTGTCATTGATGGCAGGGCCAACCAGAGAGGCGACGCGGGCGGGGGTGATGGAAAAAGTCGCCAATGAGCGGATTGCTTCCCGGCGGAGGTTTTCGTCTGCGGCGGAGACGAGATTTTTCATAAGCTCTTCGTCAAACTGGCCGAGGTCTTCCAAGGACCAGAGGGCGAGGATGCGGGTGGGGATATCAATTTCCTCGGCAGAGGCGATTGCGCTGAGTTCGGGGGTGAGCTGGGAGAGGTTTCTATCTACGATCTGATGCCAGGCGGCGCGCTTTTCCCAAAGGATAGGGGCTTTCAAGTGAGCGATAAGCTGCTCGGGAGTAGCTTTGGTAACGTCGGGAATTTTACGTTCCGGCTGATCAACGTGGCGGATACGCCAGATGCGGCCATGGGATTTGTCACGATCGGGGTGGGAGGTGGTGACTTCGTTGTGAGAGACGATTTTGTTGTAGAAATCGGCGATGTAGAGGCAGCCATCCGGGCCGAATTCAAGGTTGACTGGACGGAACCAATCGTCTTCTGCGGTCAGGAAATCGGGGAGGTGTTCGGCAGTGACCGAGCCGTCTGTATTGCGGACGATGCGGACGGCGTTGATGGTATTGGTGATAGGGTTTGCAAGCAGGGCGATGTCTTTCCACTCCGCGGGGAAGCCTCCGGCGAGGTCCTCGGCGAAGGCGAGACCTGAGATGCCGGTGCCGCCGACGCGGAAATCGTGAACTACGGGAAGGTAGGGTTGGTAGCTGCGGATTGGTTTTGAGGCAGGGCCTTTCATGCCGGTACCGTGCTCGTAGGGGATGACGGAATAGCCGAGGTCGTTGGCTTCGGTGCCATACCATTGGCCGTTTGAGCGGATCTGGAGTCCCCACATGTTCGCGAGGCCGACGGAGACGATTTCAAGGTCTTTTCCATCGAGGGAAAAGCGGACTTGGCTGGCGGCGTCGATGCGTGTTTGTTTTCCTGAGGCGACGGCGGTTACGAGACCTTTGTTCAGGGCTCCCTGGGAGAAGTGGATATAATTACCAGGTGAGCGGACAAGCAGGTGGGCCATGGTGTGTGTATCCGTGAAGCCGAAGCCGGTAAGTACGGGCTCCATGGTATCGGATTTGTTGTCGCCATCAGTATCGCGGAGGAGGAAAAGTTCCGAACCGTGGGCGACGTATGCGCCGTCCTTGTAGGGGAGGATACTTTGAGGAATGGAGAGTCCTTCCGCCCAGGCATGGATTTGGCCGGTTGCGGGTTTTGTGGGGTCATCGAGGACAAGTATTTTATCGGTTCCCTTGCTTTTCAGCTGATATAGATCGCGGACTTTTTTGAAATTGGGGTTCTTCTCCTGGGCTTCTGTATCGTCCATGAGCTTGAGGACTTGGCTGAAGCTGATGTCGGTGATGGGATCCATCGGATACATTTCGGCAGTTTGGGTCCAGAGGCGGCCGGCATCATCGAAGGAGATGTCAATGGGGTTGATGACACCATTTTCCTCGGATGCCACGAGTTCGATAACGAAGCCTTCCGGGACGGTGAAGCCTGCGAGTTCTTCCGAAGGGCTGGATGCGGAGGTGCGGCCGGATTGGGTTTTCTTCGAGGCGATGGGTGGTGAATCCTC
This sequence comes from Luteolibacter sp. AS25, assembly GCF_046736275.1. Taxonomy (GTDB): domain Bacteria; phylum Verrucomicrobiota; class Verrucomicrobiia; order Verrucomicrobiales; family Akkermansiaceae; genus Luteolibacter. The sequence continues at coordinate 2,686,179 of NZ_CP151837.1, read as the reverse complement.
CGCTGCTGGCGTTGCGTTTTTTCCTTGGGCGGGGGCCTTCTTGCGGGCTTTCTTCGGGGCCTTGTTCTTGCGTTCCGGAGGCGCTTTTTTGAGTGCCGCATCGAGTCCGCCGAGGGATTCCCATGTTGGCGCGTTCTCGGTCGGAGGAAGTTCTTCAATCGTGATATCTTTTATCTGAACGAGTGCCACACCTCCCCCGTGGACCTGTGGGGCGATGACACCATCAAGTGCGATGTTGGGATTTACCTCGGTATAGTCGGTGGCGAAAACATCGTTGATCCACACCTGGATGCGTGTCCCCTCAGCGCGGATCCGGTATTCGTTCCAGCCGAAGGTATCGACGGCTTCCTTGAGCGCCGCTTCATCGACGGGCAGGGCGATGGGCTGTCTGCGGCGGTGCTCATCGTAGATTTTTCCGAACCAATTATCCCCGCAGTCGATCTGGTAACCGGCCATGCCTTCTCCCTTCGGGAGGCGGATACTGCGAATCTGGATGCCACTGTTTATAAGCCCGGTTTCCGGATCTCCACTGCATTTGATTTTCAGTTTCAGCTCAAAATTCTGGAAGCTCTGTTTGGTGGAGATGAAATAGTTTGTCTTGATGTTTTCCGTGGTGGAGCCGCCGGTGATTGCTCCGTCTTCCACTCGCCAGACCTTGGGATTGTATTCCCAGCCTTCCAGGGTTTTCCCATCGAAGAGAGTGATGGGTTCCGCAAGTAGCGGGGTGAGGCCGGTTAGAAGAATCAGTAGAGGTCGGATGATTTTTTTCATGGAAAAGGTTTATTACTATATGGACATATATACTGGCTCAGCAGCTGGAAATATCAGCTTCCGCATAAGGCAGATCCACTACAGCATTTACTCCCTGTAGTCGGAGGGGCGCTTGCCGGTCCAGCGTTTGAAAGCGTTGGAGAAGGTGAAGGGGTTCTGGTAGCCAACGGTGGTGGCGATGGTTTCGATTTTATCGTTTGTGCTGGCCAGAAGTGAGACTGCGCGACGCATCCTGAGGTAGGTGATCTGCTGGATCGGGCTGCGGCCGAGTTGCTGCTGGGAGAGGCGGCGGATGTGCTCTTGGCTGAGATGGGCGATGGATTCGAGATCCGTGAGGTTCCAATCACGCGCGAGGTCCTTTTCCACGGCTTTCCAAACACGCCAAAGGCGATCGTCGTCCTGAAAAGGCGAGGCGGCGCGGGCCACGAAGCCGTGGATGAGCTCCACCCAATGATGGAGGGTGGCGGGCTGGGTGGATTTGCTTTCCAACTCGGCTGCGAGGCCTGCGATGGCATGTTTCAGCGGGAGGACGTTGCCTTTCTGGATGACGGGGCTGTTGGAGGAGAGGATAGGGGAGGTTTCCCGGGCTTCCTCGTAGCGGACCCAGGCGAAGTTCCAGTTTTGTTGGCTTTTCGCGCGGATGGCCGTGGGGGCAAAGGCGGGAAGAAGGCAAATCTCATTTTCCAGGAGCGTATGCCAGTCACCGTCTATGAGGGTTTCGCCTTCGCCTTCTAGCCCGATGAGGGCGAAGGTGCCCGAGGCTTCGGAGCGGATGACTTCGAAGGGGGATTTTGCCCACATCAGCCCGGTATGGGCGATGTGGTGGGTCTGAAGAAGAGGGCAGAGTGGGGCGTTTTTCAGCCAGGAGCGAACATCGGAATTGTCGGCGCGGATTGCCTGCCAGCGGGTTTCAGATCCGAAGGTTTCTTTGTCTTTGGGTTCTGTGGGCATTGGGGCGATTTATTTTGGAGCCAGTTTAGAGACTAGGTGCGATGAAAGGAGTAGTGAAATCATTTAACGGGAGGAAACTGAATTCCTTCCCAGTTCGCTTTAAAAAAGTTGTATCAGCGTCATTTGGTTGTAATTGTTTTTTGTTTTTTGAGTATTGTTTGAGGTGCCCGATCCGGAAAACCCCCGGTCTCAGGAAGGCATGATCAATTTATGAAACTGAAAAATATACTCCTCTTTGCCGTTCTGCCCGTGGCGATGGTTTCGTCCATGCAAGCGGCCGAAACTGCTCCGCCGGTTAAGAAACCGAATATCGTTTTTATCTATGCCGATGACTGGGGCTGGGGAGATCTTTCCTGCCACGGCAGCGAATGGCTGGAGACGCCTCACATCGACCGTTTGGCGGCGGAGGGGACGGATTTCCAGGCTTTTAATGTGCTGTCTCCGGTGTGCTCTCCAAGTCGCGTTTCGGCGCTGACCGGTCGGTATCCATCACGTTATGGGATCAACAGCGTTTTCGGCGGGAAAAGGCTGAAGGAAATGCCAGCATGGTTAGATGGTAGGGCGCCGACAATTCCACGCTTTCTTAAAACCGTAGGGTATACGACAGGTCATTTCGGCAAGTGGCACATGGGGTCATCTGGGCCGACGATGGCGGAATACGGTATCGATGAGTCTGCGGTGTATGGTGGTCCCGGACCTGGGGTGGCGAAGGATGGTAATGAGATCGCCGATCTCTCTGTACAGTTCATTGAAGATCATAAAGACGTTCCATTCTACCTCAACGTCTGGTTGCACGAAAGCCATCTGGACCACACGCCTTCCAAGGAGTCATTAGCCCTCTGGAGGGAAAAGGAGACAGACGAGAAAAAGCAGGTCTACGGGGCTGTCATCACTGATGGCGACAACAAGGTAGGAATGGTGCTCGATGCGTTGGATAGAGCGGGAATCGCAGATAATACGATTGTTGTTTTCTCAAGTGACAATGGTCCGGAGAGACCTGGAACGGCGAAAGGTAAAGAAGGAGCATGGCGCGACTACTACAGCATCGGTGAAACTGGTGGAAGACGTGGCGCAAAGCGTAGTCTTTATGAAGGCGGTGTGGGTGTGCCATTTATCGTCCGCTGGCCCGGAGTTACTCCCGCTGGCGCGGAAAATCTAACGACTCCTATTTCCTCTGTGGATCTTCTCCCTACCTTTTGCGCAGTGGCTGGAGTAGTTCCTCCTGAGAGTGCGGAACTCGACGGGGAAAATATGATTGAGGCGCTGCGCGGGAAGGAGATCGAGCGAACAAAACCGCTTTTCTGGCTTTTCAAGGACAAGGGTGGAGAAATTGAGGAGCCTCATTGGTGGGCATCGCTCGCTGTGCGTGATGGGGATTGGAAACTGTTGTGTTCCTTTGATGGAAAGCGTGCCGAACTTTACAATCTGAAGGAGAGCTACGAGCAGGACAAGCCGATGGACAAAGCGTCAGAGAATCCGGAGATCACGGCTCGCCTGACAAAGATGGCGACCGAGTGGTATGCCACACTTCCAATGGAAGCGGATCCTACGACTCGTCCCACCAAGGAGCAAAAAGCTGAGAATGCGAAGAAAGCACCGAAAACCGAAAAGAAAAATAAAAAGCAAAAGAAGGCAAAGGGTGAATCTGAGGAGTGATTCTTCCCTCCCATGAAGGGTATGGAGCGGCGGATAATATCCGCCGCTTTTTTTTATTCTGGTAGATCGAAGTCGAAGACGCGCTTAGCCACCTATTTCTCCTCTGGAGGCGGCCGAAGGTCGGCTTCGGTTTTGATAAGCACGCCATTCGCTCCGGTGCGCTCAAGTTCTAACCTAGGTGTATCGGCAAAGCTTGCGAAATGTTTAAATGCAGCACCTGACCCTTTTGAGATAAAACCGTAGGATATACGACAGGTCATTTCGGCAAGTGGCACATGGGGTCTTCTGGGCCGACGATGGCGGAATACGGTATCGATGAGTCTGCGGTGTATGGTGGTCCCGGACCTGGGGTGGCGAAGGATGGCAATGAGATCGCCGATCTCTCTGTAAAGTTCATTGAAGATCATAAAGACGTTCCATTCTACCTCAATGTCTGGTTGCACGAAAGTCATCTGGACCACACGCCTTCCAAGGAGTCATTGGCCCTCTGGAGGGAAAAGGAGACGGACGAGAAAAAGCAGGTCTACGGGGCTGTCATCACTGATGGCGACAACAAGGTAGGAATGGTGCTCGATGCGTTGGACAGAGCGGGAATCGCAGACAATACGATCGTTGTTTTCTCAAGTGACAATGGTCCGGAGAAACCTGGAAACGCAAAAGGTAAAGAAGGAGCATGGCGCGACTACTACAGCATCGGTGAAACTGGTGGAAGACGCGGCGCGAAGCGTAGTCTCTATGAGGGCGGTGTTGGTGTGCCATTTATAGTCCGCTGGCCCGGAGATACTCCCGCTGGCGCGGAAAATCTAACGACTCCTATTTCCTCCGTGGATCTTCTCCCTACCTTTTGCGCAGTGGCTGGAGTAGTTCCTCCTGAAAGTGCGGAACTCGACGGAGAAAATATGATTGAGGCCCTGCGTGGGAAGGAGATCGAGCGTACAAAACCGCTTTTCTGGCTTTTCAAGGACAAGGGTGGCGAAATTGAGGAGCCTCATTGGTGGGCATCGCTCGCTGTGCGTGATGGCGATTGGAAACTGTTGTGTTCCTTTGATGGAAAGCGTGCCGAACTCTATAATCTGAAGGAGAGCTACGAGCAGGACAAGCCGATGGACAAAGCGTCAGAGAATCCGGAGATCACGGCTCGTCTGACAAAAATGGCGACCGAGTGGTATGGCACACTTCCAATGGAAGCGGATCCTACGACTCGTCCTACCAAGGCGCAAAAAGCTGAGAAAGCGGCGAAAGCCCGTAAAAGAATAAGAAGGCAAAAGATGAATCAGAGGAATGACCCTTTCTACCTTTGAATGAGAAGGAGCGGCGGATGATATCCGCCGCTCCTTTTTTATTCTGGTAGATTGAAGTTGAAGACGACGATGCGCTCCGAGTGTGGGACGACGACGTCTGTGTGGATGGGGTGGGTATCCATCGCGGGCACTTCGTTACAGAAATGATAATGCTCCAAATCTCTGCCTGACCCCGTTACAGGGTAAACTTCTCAAGCGTCACACCAAGGTAATCGGCAAAGAAAACGACCGCTAGACGATAGCTCGGACGCTTGCCTTAGATTTCTCAGTATAAATATTTATCGCTATTTTTCAATAAAATTCACCCCATAAAGTAACTAGGAATTTTATGAACGATCAACGGAAACCTGTTTAGTATCCTGAACTGATTTTCATAAATAAGATCTTGTATTCAAAGAATAATTAGACATCGGTATCTTTTCCGTAAGATCCAAGTGATTTTCATCGACATATTTTTTATGATGGGTATTTACTTTACGTGTAATGAATTTTGGTGGTGAAGAAAAAATACTAATCGCTTTTTCAGCAAAGAATGAAACTCCATTTTTTTCCTTCTTAGGAAGCATTATTGTATTAGGCTATAGCTCGCTTATTTTTGCAGGACCCATTGAAAATTATATTGAAAACCCTCCCGAAATCGAGAATCCACCGTGGGAAGGAAGCGCGCCACCAGAGATTTCCATCCCACTATACCAGGCACGCCTTCGTGATAGTAGTAGTGACCGTGATCGCGGCTTTGCCGTAGCCAATCTAGCCTTCATTGCACGTCAGATGGCTGATATACCTGAGTATCAAGAAGTTGCCAAACAACTTGCGGATCAATATATCATGCCGAACTTGGATTTCACCAAACCCATCGAGGAAACGAACTTCGCCTCATGGCGGCGGACAGTTTTGTCATGTAAGAACATCTATGAACGCATAGGCGATCATGAAGCAGAACGAAAATGCCTAGAATTGTTCTATCGAGCAAACAAGAAACCTGACGATCGGGAGCTCGCACTTCACCTCCTCGCCTATCAGCAGGTCCGATTGGGTAACTATAAGAAAGCGATCAAAACAATTAAACACATTCCTGAAGAAAGTAAATGGTCGAATAACCGCGAAAAGCTTATAAAAGCTTGGACTAATGAGATGCTGGAAACATCAGAACCGAACAATTCAATACAGTGAAAAAAATTTGTAATATTTCAAAAGCAATTACCTTCTATTGGGTAATTACTTTCAGTGCCTTAATAATATCCGTAAATGCGGCTTCGATCGATGATATTCTCTGCGACATTAGTGAAAAAGGGAATGGCGACCTAGCTGCTGCCAGACAAGAAGCATCAGATCAAGCCGGTGGAGACGGAACTCAACTCGGCTATCACAGCACCGAAGAGGAAGAAGGCAAGGACTTCAGCGGTGATATCACACCGCCCGAACTCGCTGACGACAAAAAAGGGAAATTCGTTTATGGTTTAGCTATATTTTCAGACGATGGATGCGACGTGGCGGTCGCGGGAAAAACAATTCACAGCCAACACAATCAAGGTCAAGGCCTACCGAATCTAGACAAGTCCTTCCACGTGATTCCTACTCTCCTTCCTCCAGGAGAGAAAGTCAGCCTTGCGGTAACCTATTCCAATAAAAAGTTACTCACTGATGAGGACGAACCTGATATCGATGGCTGCACATTGTTTCTTTTCCTCATGCCTGTAGACCTAGTGGTGAGAAAGAAAGGCACAGCCATAGCTCCCGCAACTGGGTTGATTGTGGAGAAAGGAGATGATTTAGAGTTCGCAATTGGTAAGAAATATTTCGACCAAGAACAGGAATTCGAGGACCAAATCACTTGGGAATTTCGACAGCTAAAGGGCGATGGTACTTATAACGCATGGGATGCGTTTGGAACAGACGGGAAAGGATCTAAGTTCGAACACACAACTGCAGTGGGGGGGATTTTTCAGCTACGAATTGAGATTGGCGGCTCATACATCGAATTCATTCGAGATAAAGATGCACCGAACATTGCCGGTAGTAATGGTATCGATAATACGAAACTTAAAGAGGGCGAGCAGGATTTCGTAGGCGTTGTGAGTAAAGCGAATCAGATAACAATACGAGATACAGCCTTGGCAAAGTTAGGCAGCAAAGCTTGGGCTAAATCGGCATCAATAACAGTGGGATACGGTGTCGATCCGACGCTCAAATTCGCTGGGTCTTGGAAATGCAATATTTTCGTTTTTATGATGTCAAATGCTTCTGGAGTCAACGTTCCTACTAGAAATTGGCGTGACTATGTTATTGGAATTCCTCCCTACGTGGACAGAGCTGTTCCTCCTGGAGCAAATGATTGGTATAATCCTACATTTGCGATACCGACTTGGACTTCGCAAGCGTCGACAAGTTTTCCTGAGCCAGGTTGGGCAGCGATACACCAATATGCTGCTTCTAACCAACCAGGTGGAGCCCATATTGGTTTACTAGACTACGATGGAACTTGGATTAATGCGGGACAAAATGATGTAAATAAATCGATTCATATCACAGATGCTGCCTATCAATCCACAAACTACAGAAAACCGTAATGAAAATATTCCATATAACATTAATTTCCATTGTAATAATAATGGCACGGCTACCATTGAATGCGATGCCTGAAGACATTTCTGACTACATCGCTACGGCAAGTGTTGGAGAAAGAGGTTTCCCCAGTGGGACTCAAGAACAAATTAGCGCTCTTGCAAGTTATATAGCTGATAACACTGACGAAGTCATGGGCCAATTCGCCGAGATAGCTCCTGACGCTCGACGTCAAAATCTCTTAATCGCAGTATCTGAATTTATGACTCCTGAGTCTTATTTACAGTTCCTGAATGAGTTGCTGGATAAGTTTCAAGCTGGTGACGTCCTTATGAATGCTGGAGTAATTGAGCGTGCTCTGGATGCCGGCACCAAAAAAATGGGTTTCTTGGCATTCAATTTTCAACATCAGGCCGTGGTTGATCTATGTCAAAAAGCAAAAGATGCGCTTCCTCCAACCAGCCGTATGCAATTAACTTTGGATAATATTCTCTCAGGTGATCAGAAGACTCAGATAGGAGCTACGCTTTTCATGGAAAGTCTCCCTCAACCTGAGGTTCTTCCGGTGGAGGGAAGACATTAATTATAATGTTTGAAGGCGATCGGAAGGAGTAATTAAGACCGAAAATTTTAACTGGAGCCGTTCATATCCTGACTTTCGTCTTTCCGTGTTTTGCCGTCACGGTTCACATACCCAATTTTTCGGCTATAAATGGGGTCAGGTATCTCATCCCGCATTTTACTGGGCGGTTGTCTTTCCCTTTGTTTGGTTGGCTTTTGAACGGGCGGCGGGGACGCCGCTTTGAACTTAAGGGGCGGGAACGCCCCTACTCCACATTGAAGTCGAAGACTACGATGCGTTCCAGATTTGGGACGACGACTTCTTTGACGTCTTCGTGGATGGGGTGGGGGAGGTATTCGTCGCGAGCCTGAGGACTGTCGAAGGTCATGATGAAACCATGGGTGTAGTTGTCGTTGAGGCCCTCGCCGGAATCGTAGGGGCCGTAGTTGAAATCGAGGAGACCGGGGATTTTTCCGACCATGTTGGCCATGGTTTGGAAGCAGTGGGAGATGGTTTCTTCTGAGGTTCCCGTTTTGAACTGGAAGCATCCGTAGTGTTTTACTTTTGGCATGGTGTTACTGTGGTTTTAGGTGGTTTAGGAGTGTTTCGGCGCAGGCTTTTGAGAAGGCCGGATCGTTGATGGAGGTGTCCATCTCAATGACTGGGATGGAGGGGGTTAGGTTTTCTTTCAGAGATGTAAAGAGTGCGTGGTCGGCTTCGGGGTCATGGAAGGGCTGGCCTTTAGCACTGATGATGCTGATGGCTTTCAGCGGGATGATCACGGTGACCGGAGCGGTGTAGGAGTTGACTTTCTCAGCGAGGATTTTTCCAAGCTCGGCGCATTCTTCCGCGGATGTGCGCATGAGAGTGACCTGGGGGTTATGGATGTAGAAATTGCGTCCGTTAAATTTATCCGGAACGGTTTCTCGTGCGCCGAAATTTACCATATCGAGGCAGCCGGGGACGACGATGGCGGGAATGCCCGCTTTGGCGGTGGCATCGAGGCGGGTAGGGCCTGCGGTCAGCGTACCGCCAACGAGTTCATCCGCCCACTCGGTGGTGGTGATATCGAGGACTCCGGTGATGAGGCCGTCGGCGATGAGGGATTCCATGGTCTTCCCGCCGGTGCCGGTGGAGTGGAAAACGAGAGTCTCGTAGCCTGCTGCGTCGATGATTTCGCGGGCATGATCGACGCATTGGGTGGTGTTGCCGAACATGCTGGCGGCGATGAGTTGTCGGTCGTTTTCCGGAACAGGAATTTCCGCTTCGACCATGCCGCAGAGTGCTCCTGCTGCACGGGTGAAAATGGTGCGCGTGATACGGTTGAGCCCGGCGACATCGGCGATGCTGGGGATCATGGTGATGTCTTTTTCGCCGACGTAGTGGGCGGTGTTCCCGCTGGCGAGGGTGGAGACCATGATTTTCGGGAAACCGAATGGAAGGCCGCGCATGGCAGCAGTGCCGATGGCTGTTCCGCCGCCGCCTCCGAGAGAGATGATGCCGTGGATTTTTCCTTCTGCGGCGAGTTTCGCGACGAGGATCGGGGCTGCCTTGCTAATGGCTACAACGCATTCTCCGCGATCCTGATGGGCGATGAGCGTTGCGAGGTCGATATCGGCAGCTGCGGCGACCTGCTCGCGGGTGATGTCCGGGGTGACGGTAGGTGGGGTGGAGGTGCCGACATCGATGAGCACGACTCCATGGCCACGCTGGCGGATGAAGTCTGCGATGAAGGCATGCTCGGCGCCCTTCGTATCGAGGGTGCCGAGGACGGCTAGGGTTTTCATTGGAAAGTGGGTTATTTGATGCGTTTTACCGGGATGGATTTGAACTCGCGGGTGAGCTCGGTGATGGATTTTTCAACGGCGATACGCTCGATGGAAGATGCGCCAACGAAGCCGACGGTATCGGTGTGCTCGTTGATGTATGCTGCATCGGATGGGGTGAGGATGGGTCCGCCGTGGGAGAGAACCATGATGTCTTTGTTCACGGAGTGAGCGGCTTCGCAGATGGCCTGGGTGGTTTTTGCTGCTTGGTCGAGGCCGATGGAAGCATTGCTGACTCCGATGGAGCCGCCGACGGTGCAACCGACATGAGCGATGACTACGTCCGCACCGGCTTCTGCCATGGCTTTCGCCTCCGCCGGTGTGGCGACGTAGACGATGGAGAAGAGATCCATTTTCGAGGTGGCGAGCTGGACGCAGTCGATTTCCTTCTGCATGCCCATATTTGTCTCCTCGATGGACTGGCCGAACTGGCCGTCGATGATGGAGTGGGTGGGGAAATTATTGATGCCGGAGAAGCCCATGTCTTTCACCTGCTTGAGAAAATGCCACATGCGGCGGCGTGGATCGGAAGCGTGGACGCCGCAGATGACTGGAATTTCCTTTACGACCGGGAGAACTTCGAATTCACCGATTTCCATGGAGATGGCATTGGCGTCGCCGTAGGCCATCATGCCGGCGATGGAACCGTGGCCCATCATGCGGAAACGGCCGGACGCATAGATGATGATGAGATCGGCTCCGCCCTCCTCGATGAACTTGGCGGAGATGCCCGTTCCCGCACCGGCGACGATGATGGGTTCACCTTTTGATTGTGTGTCTCGCAGGCGCTCGATGACTTCGGTTCTGGTATATGGGTTTCCGATTCCCGTCCATGGATTTGGCATAGGATGTAAGCTAGTGAGAGTGGCAGGATCTGGCCATGGTTTAAATCCACATCACCATTTGATTTTCGTGTGGTTACACGATGGGCTTGCGTGTGGGGGTGGAGTCCTCTAGCACACTTGAGCATGAGCAATGACCCGGACCAACACGCTTCGCTTGGCTCGATGTATTCGGATTACTTTTTGGATTACGCGAGCTATGTGATTTTGGAGCGTGCGGTGCCGCATTTGAACGATGGGCTGAAGCCTGTGCAGCGCCGGATTTTGCACTCGCTGAGGGAGCTGGACGATGGCCGCTACAACAAGGTGGCGAACGTGGTGGGAAATACGATGAAGTATCACCCGCATGGAGACCAGTCGATCGGTGATGCAATGGTGCAGCTCGGGCAGAAGGATCTGATGATCGACACCCAGGGGAACTGGGGAAATACACTTACAGGAGATGGTGCGGCAGCTCCCCGGTATATCGAAGCACGGCTCACGAAATTCGCTCTGGAAGTGGCTTTTAATCCGAAGACGACCCAGTGGCTACCCTCGTATGACGGGCGGAATCAGGAGCCACTGACGCTGCCGATGAAGTTCCCGCTGTTGCTTGCCCAAGGTGTGGAAGGGATTGCGGTGGGTCTTGCGTGTAAGATTTTACCGCACAATTTCAACGAGCTGGTGACGGCGGCAATTGCCCATTTGCGGAAGGAGCCATTTGAGTTGGTTCCGGATTTCCCGACCGGCGGGATCATGGACGCACGTGAGTATAACGATGGCCTGCGGGGCGGGAAAATTCGTGTCCGTGCGAGAATCAATATCGAGAAAAAGGGGATTCTGCGTATTACGGAAATCCCCTTCGGCACGACGACCGGCGGGGTGATGGATTCCGTGGTCAATGCAGCGGATAAAAACAAAATCAAGATCCAGAAGATCGAGGATAATACAGCAGCCCATGCGGATATTCTGGTTTATCTGCCGGCCGGGGCAGATGCGGAAAATACCAGGGATGCGCTGTATGCGTTTACCGATTGTGAAATGAGTATTTCGCCCAATGCGGGAGTGATTGTGGGCGGCAAGCCGGCGTTTCTCGGGGTTACGGAAATTCTGCGTCGGACCACGGATTTCACGAAGAAGCTGCTGAAACGCGAGCTTGAGATCCGCCTGAACGAGCTGGCGGATAAATGGCATTTTTCCTCTCTTGAGAAAATCTTCATCAAAAACCGAATCTACCGGGATATCGAAGAGGCCGAGACCTGGGAGGCGGTTCTGAAGGCGATCGATGATGGATTGGAGCCATTCAAAAAGCTGCTCAGACGCGAGGTTTCCGAGGAGGATCTGGTGCGATTGACCGAGATCCGGATCAAGAGAATTTCCAAGTTCAACTCCTTCAAAGCGGATGAAGAGATTAGGGCGATCGAGGATGAAATCGCTCAATGCGAGAGGAACCTCCGCAGCCTGACGCGCTATACGATTCGTTGGTACGAAAATCTCGGGAAAAAATACGGAAAGGACCGGGAAAGGCAGACCGAAATTGCCACCTTCGAAAAAGTGGATCGCACACAGGTTGTTCTGGCCACCGAGACTCTCTATCTGGACTCGAAAAACGGTTTTGCAGGGACATCTTTGAAAAAAGAGGAGGCTGTTGAGAAGTGCTCGATGCTGGACGATGTGATTGTCTTTTCAGCGGACGGAAAAATGAAGGTCACCAAGGTGGCTGATAAGTTTTTTGTGGGCCAGAGACCTTTGCGGGTGGCCGTTTTTCGCAAGGACGAGGATTTGATTTATTCGATGATCTACCGTGATGGGCGGGATGGAAATATCATGGCCAAGCGCTTCACGATCGGAGGTATCACGCGGGACAAGGAATACGATCTTACGAAGGGAACCAAAGGGAGCCGGATATTGTATTTCAAGTGGCACTCCAGCAATGAGGAGAGCTCGGCGCAGATGCTCTTGGTTTACATGAAATCAGGGCTGCGTCTGCGGAATCTCACGAGGCCACTTCATTTCGCCGAATTCGGCATCAAGGGGCGTGGCAGCCAGGGGAATATCGTAACGAAACACCCTGTGGAAAAAATCCTGATCGCACCGAAGGACTACACACCCTAGTGTATTGAAATTATGGTAAAGATCGGCCAGCGCGCCTTACTTGTGATCGTCCGTGAGAAGCCGATGGGCGTTTTTCTGGACGCGGAAAATTTGGGAGAAATCCTCCTCCCTCGTCGGGAAATGCCCAAGGAATGGGGAATCGGTGCCGTGGTGGATGTATTTATCTATCTGGATTCCGAGGATAGGCTGGTAGCAACCATGCAGCATCCACGTGCGATGCCGGGAGAGTTTGCGAAGCTCCGCTGTGTGGCGCTGACCGAAGTTGGTGCGTTTCTTGAATGGGGTCTGCCGAAGGACCTTCTGGTGCCGTTCCGTGAGCAAAAAATGCGGATGGAGGTTGGGAAGGATTATCTGGTTAAGATCCTGGTGGATGAAAAAAGCGGCCGCCTGATGGCCACCACCAGAATTGCGAGACACATTGATCTGGAGCCGGTGGAATACACGACCGGGCAAGAGGTGGATCTGATCATGTATGGGAAAACGCCAATGGGCTACAAGGCGATCGTGAATGGAATGCACACCGGTATGATTTACGAGAATGAGGTATTCCAGAATATCTCTCTAGGCGAGAAGCTCAAAGGTTATGTGACGATGATCCGGGTGGATGGCAAGATTGACATCTGCCTGCAGGCGCCCCGCAAGGAGCGTGTGGATGATCTGGAGAAGCAGATCATGGGAGAGCTGGTGGCGCGCGGGGGTTTTTGGGCAATAAATGACAAGAGCCCGGCGGATGAAATCTACGAGGAGCTGGGAGTTTCAAAGCGGACTTTCAAGCAGACTATAGGTGCGCTTTTGAAAAAACGGATAATCACGCAGACAGAAGCGGGCATCCGGCTGAACTAGATCGGAGGTTTGCTTTTCATGGGGCAAAAGAAATTTCCCGTGGAGTAAATTTCCGGGTTGCCAAACTGGTAAAAGCTCGCTTACGTTTCGCCCCCGAGCCGCTCCCTGAGTCGGATTTCGTGGAAATAGCCTTATAGTGTAATGGTAACACTCCGGATTTTGATTCCGTCATTCTAGGTTCGAGCCCTAGTAAGGCTACCATTCTTTCCCACAATTGTTCGTGGGTCCCGTCTGAAGCTAGCGGGTTTCAACCGATGAAATGTATCGGCTGTGTATCTAGCGCGAAATGGATCTGCTCTATGAATCCATTTTTCTTTCTGTGACCGAGGGGAAACGATCAGCCTCCTGCTGCGAGAGCCACGATTTCAATTTTGTCTCCATCCTTGATTTCGGTTTTAGCGAAATTTTGAGGGAGGATGGCGTTGTGATTGTGCTCGACGATTACCGGTTTGTCACCGAGCCCGATCGAGCTGAGGAGGTCGGAGACAGTGGATTTGGAGTCGAGGGTGTGATCGTTGCCGTTCAGTGTGATACTCATGGTTTGAGGATGGAATGGGTTGGCGATAAACGCCAATGAATCATCTCCACTGGGAGAGTTGTTCTGGAAATGGACACTGTCTGCACTCGGTGAAATCTTCCAGGCAGAAGTCCTGGTAGAGCTGGAGTAGAGCTTGCTGGTGGCAGAGGCGGCGTAGAAAAGGTTTTGCCTCTTCTTCACTTCCGAAGAGTCGTATACCACATCGTTTGAGCTTCTGATTGATGGCTGAGTGGCGGTGTTTGTAATATGCGGGGAAATCAAATCTACCTTCGCGGAGGGCGAGCGGTATCAAATGGTTGGCGGAGAGCTCAAGGGCGAGGTTCTTCCCGAAAACCGAGATGGCTTGGGTGCTTCTTTTCGAGGTGAGAGTGTGGTGGTGAGACCAGAATTCGTGGCGCAGGCCGTGGAGAAAATCAGTGAGCGGCTTTACGGAGAAAGGGGATGCCAGGGCCAATTTCCTGAACTCGGGCCAATTTTCGACAAGGGCTGTGAGGCCTCCTGCGCGTCGGTGGGGATGATTGGCCGGGCGTTGGCCATGAGTTTTCCAAGCTGGATTCCTGGCCGCCGGAGCTTCGTATTTCGGCCGGATTTTCCACCAGGTCTGCCAGAGATCCTGAAGATACTCCCGGGTGTCGAGAGGTGCTTTTTGGTGGATCTCTGAATTGAGGAATCCCGCGGTTCCAAGGAGGATGGCTTCAGCCTGGGAGGGGTTTTGGCGGAGGCGGGAGATGGGCGCACGTTGGGCGAGAAGTTTCATCGGCAACGAATTTCCTCCGTAGCCGAGTGTTTCCGCGGTCGCTAAGAAAAGTGCGGTATCGAAATCGTGTGCTTCGATGGTTTTTACGAAGCGACTGGCTTTCTGCTCCGCTCGGTGCAGGGATGCTTCCTCAAGAAGACGCTCCACGGCGAGTCCCGGCATTTTTCTGAGTGGGGCTAAGCACCTGCCGGGGATCGAGATGGCGGTATCGCGGGAAGGGAGCCGGAGTGCATCGGCCAGTTGTGATGGAGTGATGAGTATCTCTGGAACTTGCCGGTGATTCGCTGTTGCCACGAACATTTCCCGCATGGTGGGCTGGAATGCGACATGGAGGATGGTATTCGTAAAGGCTGGGTTTACATAATGGCCGTGGTCGACCCAATCGGAGGTCTTTGAATCTATTTCCAGGTCGCCTGTGAAGTGGGCTCCATCGATTTCTATGGCGCAGTGGGAGAAATCCGGGCCAGCGCCCATGTTCCACTCTCCGAACTGGGTGATGTGGCAGCCGCGGCCATCCTTGAGGCGAAAGTCGCGTCCAAAGGCGCCGGAATACCACATGGCCTGCAGCTCTAGCTCGGGTGGGAGCTTAGGAGCGGCTACTTCCTCGAAGGAAAGTGGAGGATGCCAAACGCTTTCTAGGAGGAAGCTGTAATTCATCTGATCAGGGCACTAAGTTCCTTGGTGGGCTTACTTCGGGAGCTTCGTTGGATCCGCGACCGGCGGGGCTGGTGGGTCCAGAATATCGAGCCAGCCAGCGAGTGCATCAGCTTCGGGGAGACGGGTGTATTCCTGTTGTGCGGAGCGGAGTGCCGAAATAGCTGCTGCATTATTTTTCCTCATTCGTTCAATGGCGATCAACTGGATGTCCTGACGGATTTTATCTTCGGGTGCTTTGTAAAAGGATTTGGCTTTCACGAACCACCCGGCAGCGGTGGGGACATCCTTTGCCTCAAGGTATTCCAATGCGAGACCTTCCGCGAGGTTGCCGGATGAAAGTTTTTCAGCAGCACCAGCTAGCTTATCCATACGTTCTTCCGGGTCGTTTGGCCATTGGCGGGCGGCGGCAGCCATCGCACGGAAGTCGCGATCCCGTGGTTCATTTGTTCCGGTGCCTCCGATGTGCTTGAAAGGGCGATAGAGGGGATCTCCAAGGATAATTCCCTGCCATGAGGTTACCGGAATGGAAGCCCAAGCTGCTTCGGCGAATGTCCAGCCCTTGAGGAGGCGGTTGTGGAGAATCCCGAAATTATGGGTGAGTTGAAGATACGGCTCGTAGACGTTCCCGACGGTCGCTGCGGCACCGCGAACTAGAAGCGGGGCCGACCAGTTTTTATGTGCGTCGGTGAGTTGCTCGGCGCTGAAAGAATGGATGTGGATGGCTACCGCACCGGGGCGGAAAATGAAGCCGGGATTGAGAAACGGGCCGCTGACATTCCAATCATACCAGCCATAGTAAAGCGAAGCGTCTGTGAGGGGGTAGTTCTTAGGGAAAGTGTCATTAAAGCGATCCGCAACGGTGGGGATGCCGGTTTTTAGGTTGTCCGCGACGATTTGTTCCAGCCACTCGTCTCCCTCCGGGTTTTTATTGGCGATATCCACATATGCGCGACCCCATAGACCGGTTTTCTCAGTTGCAATGGCATCTGTGATCATGCGTTTGCAGATGGCGTAGGTGGGAGCATCGATGCGGGATGTCAGGACCAGAAATGGGTAGGGAGTCCGGGTGAACTCGGTTTTGCTTTCATAAAACTGATTTTTGAGCACTCCTTTGGTTGGTAGGGTCTCAATGCCAAACATGGCGAGCTCTGAGTCCACGGAGGACTCGTCACGCGGAGAAATCGGGTCCTTGCCTTCTGCTGGAGGTGCGGTGGACGTAGGGGTAATACGGAGAGGGACCCCGCGCATCAGGAGGATGGCCCGGATTTTGTTTTCGGAGGGGAGTAGCAGGCCCTGGCTATCACGGTTCCGTTCCCACCAGTTATTTTCATCAAAATGCTCGCGGAGTGGGATCAGGATGGATTCATCATACTCGGCCCGTGTGATATCCTTTTTTGTCGGCATTTTTAGGCCGAGGATCTGGTCTCTCGGAACGTCCCTGGCCAGGCGGTAATCTTCCGCCAATCTAGCTGATTCCTCATCATTCTGATTAAACAATACAAGGATGTCTTTGCTCGTCAGATGCTGGGAAAAAGCTGTCTGGATCGAGAGAAATAGCCCGATCAGGGATAAAAATCCGCAAAGGATGGATGCACGGTTGCGAGGCATGTCGCGACTTTGACCAAGTGTCTTGGAAGGTCAAACATGTAAGAGTGCTATATCATTCCCGCCATTGCGGTGCTGTGTGGGGAATGGAAAGGGTCTCAGAGGATGACTATTAATCCATCGTGGGCCGGTAGAATATTGTCGGGAAGCCTTGCACTAAGTTCGGCATGTTCAACATCGTGGCTCAGGTGGGTGAAGAGCGTGTTTTTCGGGGAGAGCTTAGCGGATATCTCCACGGCTTCCGATACTGAAAGATGGGTGGGATGCGGCGTGTCGCGTAATGCGTCCAGTATGAGGAGGTCGAGGTTTTTCATTAACTCAAGGGTTTCCGCTGGGAAGCGATTTACATCCGGGACGTATGCGATGCGTTTTCCATCAGGCGTCTGGAAGAGAAACCCATGGGTTTCCACCGAGCCATGGGTGACTGGAAGTGGAGTGATTTTGAGAGGGCCGATGGAGAACTTCCCGGTGAAAGTGTGGGGATCGGGTTTTACGTATCCCCGGTAGGTATTGTCTTTGTGAAACGCCCAGCCGAACATTGCACGAAGAACCTGATGGGTAGCCGCGCTGGCGTGAAGCGGGAGGGGCTCCTGCTTGAACCAGCAAAAGGCGCGGAGCTCATCGAAGCCCGCGACGTGATCCACATGGGCATGCGTGTAAAGAACTGCATCTAGTGATGAAATGTTTTCCCGAAGTGCTTGCTCCCGGAGATCGGGGCCGGAATCCACAAGGAGGTTCATCCCGCCGGTGGTGATCAGAATAGAGGAGCGGGTGCGATTGTTTCTAGGATCTGTGGATTTACAGACATCGCAGCTGCACCCGATAACAGGAACACCGACAGAAGTGCCGGTGCCCAGAAATGTTATCTTGAATGTGTCCGAAGACATATTGGTTTGCTTGGTGAGCAGGGGGATCAGCAGCCGCAGCTACCTTCACCGCTACCGCCGCAGCAACCGCCTTGGGAGGATTCTGCGATTTCCTCTTCAGAAGGAACACGACCAAGTTCCATGGTCATTCCGACGTATTTGCCGATTTCCTTCTGCATGGTTTCGAGGGTGCGCTGGGCATCCATGAAATCAGCGGCAACTTTGTTATCGAAAAGTGCGTCACGAGCGGATTCGAAGGCTTTGATTTCGGCAGCGCCGAGTTCTACGCCTGCGTGTTGCTTCTGGTGGAGTTCTTCACCTTTCTGGTGAACGTCCTGGTATTGAAGCTTGGCTTTCTCATCGGAGAGAAAGCGCTCTACGTCTGCCTGAAGGGATTTGAATTTCTCGTCTTCAGCGATTTGGGCGCAGAGTTCTTTTGTTTTGGAGATGATGGATGTTCTTTCAGCGAGCATGGACATGAAAAACAGGTAGTCGCTACCGGTGGGGGGCGCAATGGCCATTTTTCGTAAATCCGCCGATGGCAGGTTGTGGTGGAGAGCTATTTGTGCGAGTTTAACGGTTAATTATGAGCTGGTTGCTGACTGAATCCGATGGTCTGGCTATTGCGATGTTAGCAACGGTCTTGACCAGTTTTGGTGTGATTGCCCTCCTGCTCGGCTGTATGCTGAGGAGTTCGGGGAAGCGGAACGGGGAAGTTGACCAGCTTCTGGAGGAGATGGAAAACGAGGAAAAAGACGGGCGAGCAATCAAGGCCAGCTTCCAGCGGGGCGAGCCGAGAGAAGAATGGGAACGGGATGAGGACTGGTGGAGAAAGGAAGAATAGTTCCCGGTAGGTTATTTCAGGAGACAAAAAAGCCCGGACGCTGATCGCGCCCGGGCTGAAATGTTTCAAGGGAATCAGTGAGGAGTCGAGGCAGCTTCATGTAGCTCCTCGGCAGCTTCCAGTTCCGCGCGTTCTTTCGGAATTACCCGAACGAGTTTGGTTACTGTTGTTTCCCAGTCAGCGAGAAGCTCGGCTGCATTCTTAGAGCCGGTCTTCTCGAGGTGGAGTTCAACGAGTTGCTTTACTTCATCGATGTCCACTTGGCGCCTGATAGGCATTGCCACTACCATCTCCGTATTGACGCGGGAGTAGAACTTACCGTCGGTATCGTAAACGAATGCGGTGCCGCCGGACATACCAGCCCCGAAGTTTTTCCCGGTCTTGCCAAGAATAACGACAGTTCCGTTGGTCATGTATTCGCAACCGTGATCGCCCACACCTTCAACGATGGCGGTGGATCCGGAATTGCGAACCGCGAAACGTTCTCCAGCGCGGCCATTTGCAAAGAGACTGCCGCCTGTGGCTCCGTAGAGACAGGTATTACCGGCGATAGCATTTTTAGCTGCTTCGAATTTTGCTTCCGGGGAGACGCGGAGGATGATTTCTCCTGCTGCCATGCCTTTACCCACGTAGTCATTCGCTTCGCCTACAAGTTCAAGGATGACCCCCTGAACCAGGAAGGTTCCGAAGGATTGGCCTGCGGTTCCTTTGCAGATGATGTGTATGCTTCCTTTCGGGAGGTTATGGTTTCCGAAGACTTCAGCGATACGGCCGGAAAGGCGGGTGCCGATGTTCCTGTCTGTGTTTACCACATCGTAGGAAAGGGCTGCAGGTGCACGGTCGGGAAGGACCGATAGGGCATCAAGAACGGACTGGGTTACAGCATTTTCGCCGTATTCCGGGGAATCCTCGATTTCACCGCCGGTGTGTTTGACAAGGTCGTTGAGGATTGTGAGGTCCAGTGCTGGTTTTGCGATACCGTCATTGCGCTCCTGGGTGCGGATGCGGGAAATGTCCTTAACATCTTTCTCGAAGGCGGATGCGACAGCAGGAACGACGTCTTTAAGAAGTCGTGTGAAGTCGAGCATGTTCGCTTTCGGATGGTTAGGAACTTCACGCTGCACGAGGAATTCAGGGCGGCCGATGAGATCGTCGAGTTTGGCGATACCAAGTTTCGCCATGATTTCGCGTGCTTCGCGGGCAACGGCATCGAAATAGTTGATGACCATTTCCGGAGTCCCTTTGAATTTGGCGCGGAATTTCGGATCAGTTGTGGCGATACCGACCGGGCATGTGTTGAGGTGACATTTCCGGACGTAGACACAGCCCATGGCGATCATGGCGGTGGTTCCGAAGTTGAACTGCTCCGCTCCGAGAATAGCTGCCATCACGACGTCGCGGCCGTTTTTAATGCCACCGTCTGTGCGGAGGGTTACGCGGCTGCGGAGGTTGTTGATAAGCAGTGTCTGCTGGGCTTCCGATAGGCCGAGTTCCCAAGGGGATCCCGCGTGCTTGGTGGAAGATAGCGGAGATGCGCCAGTTCCGCCATCATGACCTGAAATCAGGATGTTATCAGCGTCGGCTTTTGCAACGCCAGCTGCGACTGTGCCGACACCGGCTTCCGCAACGAGTTTTACCGTGATGCGTGCCTTTGGGTTGATTTCCTTCAGGTCGTGGATGAGCTGCGCCAGATCCTCGATCGAGTAGATATCGTGGTGAGGAGGAGGAGAAATCAGCTGAACACCTGGTTGAGTATTTCTCAGCCGGGCGATGAGGGCATTCACTTTGTGGCCTGGTAGCTGGCCGCCTTCACCTGGTTTCGCACCTTGAGCCATCTTGATCTCAAGTTCGTCTGCATTGACCAAGTAATATGCGGAAACGCCGAAGCGACCGGAAGCGACCTGCTTGATATAGGAGCGTGCGAGATCGCCGTTCGGGTAAGGCTTGAAGCGAACCGGATCCTCGCCGCCTTCTCCTGAATCGGATTTACCTCCGATGCGGTTCATGGCGATAGCGAGCGTCTCGTGGGCTTCGGGTGAAAGTGCGCCGAGGGACATGGCTGCTGTGGTAAAGCGGCGGCGGATGTCTTCTACAGGTTCTACTTCGTCGATAGGGATTGGTCCGCTTGAGGCGGGAACAAAGTTCAGAAGGTCCTTGATGGCAACCGGGTTTGTTTCCAGGCAGACTTTAACATATTCCTCGTAATCCTCGGGCTTGCCGGATTTTACGTAGTTATGGAAGTTTTTGATGACTTCGGTGGTAAAGGAATGGCGTTCACCGGCTTTACGGTAGCGGTTGTAACCAGGATCACCGAGGTCGAGAATGACTTTTCCTTCCTCCGGATTTATCTCGTAGGCTGCCTTGTGACGGATGATGGATTCTTCGGCGATTTGTTCGAAAGCGATGCCTCCGATCTGTGAAGGAACTCCGGTGAATGAGAAGTCCACGACCTCTGTCCCGATGCCGATGGCTTCGAAGGTTTGCGCTCCCTGGTAGGAGTTGAGAACGGAGATGCCCATTTTGGACATGATTTTGAGGAGTCCTTTCTCGAGGGCTTTCCGGTAGTTGGTCATGGCCTTTTGAGGGGTCATGCCTTCACCGAGTTTTCCTTTGCCTTCATCCGCTGCCACCAGCTGGCGCACGGTCGCGTAGCCGAGATAAGGAACCACGGCTGTGGCACCGAAGCCGAATAGGCAGGCAATCTGGTGAACGTCGCGTGCTTCCCCGGTCTCGATGACAAGTGAGGCGCGCATACGCTTACGGATGCGGTTCAGGTGATGATGGATGCTGCCGGTGGCGAGCAAGGATGGGATTGGGATGCGTGTGGCAGAAGTCGCGCGATCCGAAAGAATGATGATGGAAATATTCCGGTTCACCGCTTCCTCGACTTCTGCGCAGAGCTCGTCGATGCGGGCTTTGAGTCCGGCGGAACCGGTGGATGCCTCCCAGGTGATATCGAGAACGTGGGAAGGGTATCCGTGTTCTTCGAGGTGGGTGATTTTATCAAGCTGGTGCTCGAAGAGAATCGCTGAATCCAGGGATACACTTTTACAATGGCTAGGGCCTTCGTCGAGAAGGTTGCGCTCAGGTCCAAGGCTTGCGCCAAGTGACATGACCGCCCATTCGCGGATCGGATCGATCGGTGGGTTGGTCACCTGTGCGAAGCGCTGCTTGAAGTAGGTGAAAAGTAGACGCGGGTAGCTGGAAAGGATGGCGAGAGGAATGTCATCCCCCATGGAGAATACAGCTTCCTGCGCACCTTTGATCATTGGCGGGAACACCATGTCCAGCTCTTCCATGGAGATTGCGTTTGCAACCTGGCGGCGGGAGCGGTCCAAGGCTTCGAATTCGATTTCCGGGACGTGTGCGGAAGGAGAAATGAACTTGCGGAGCTCAAGACGATTTTCATCGATCCAGCGGCGGTAAGGCTTCTGGCGGGCAAGTTCCTCCTTGATCTGGATGTCATTCTTAACTTCGCCTGTGAGAGTATTGGCGGAAAGCATTTGGCCCGGGCCGAGGCGGCCTTTGCGGGTCACTTTTGCGTCATCGAAGATCACTGCGCCTGTTTCGGAGCCGATATAGAGGAATCCGTCTTCAGTGATTTTGTATCGGGATGGGCGGAGGCCGTTCCGGTCCAGGGAAGCGCATAGCTTGGTGCCGTCGGTAAATACAAGACCTGCAGGGCCGTCCCAAGGCTCGGAGAATGAGCGGATGTATTGGTAAAAGGCACGGAGCTCGTCCGAGATGTCTTCATCGTTGCGGTAGGCCGGTGGGACTAGCATGCACATCGCGTGCTCTGGCTCGCGGCCGGAGAGCATGAGGAGCTCAAGGCAGTGATCGAGCGATGCAGAGTCTGACTCGCCATGGCGGATGAGGTTCTTGACGATGTCGATTTCATCTCCCCAGACAGGTGATGCGAAGAATTCCTCGCGGGATGTCATCCAGTTGCGGTTGCCTTCAACGGTGTTGATCTCGCCGTTGTGGCACATGGTGCGGAACGGCTGGCCAAGTGGCCAAGCAGGGAAGGTGTTGGTTGAGAAGCGCTGGTGATAGAGGCAGATTGAGGTTTCGAAGTCCGGGTTTGTAAGGTCCGAATAGAAGCCACGAAGGGCAGCCGGCATTGCGAGAGCCTTATAGGAAATGAGGCGGTTCGAGAACGAAGGGATGTAGAAGGACGGAACATCGATGAACTTTTGTTCCACCTCGCGGCGGCAAAGGTAGAGTTTGCGCTCGTAGTCCAGCTTGTCCATTCCTGCAGGAGGGAGCATGAGGAGGTGCTCGATCTGAGGGCGTGTCTTCTGGGCGATTTTTCCGAGTGCGTCCACGTCTACTGGGACATCACGCCATCCGATGGCCGTGATGCCACGTTTCGCTATGATTTCCGCGGTGTACTCTTTGATGGATGCTTTCAGCTCATCTTTACCGGCCGGGAAGAAAAACACACCTACAGCGATGTCTTCCGGGCTTTCAACGGAGGTTCCGAGATCGGCCGCTGCCTTTTTGAATAGAGGAAAGGGGATCTGGGAAAGGACACCGGATCCGTCACCAGTTTTCATATCCGCATCAACCGCGCCGCGGTGAGTCATGCAGGAAACGGAAGTAAGTGCGAAATCCACGACATCGAAGGAACGCTCTCCTTTCAGATGGGCGATTGCGCCCATTCCGCAGTTATCATGTTCGTTCGAGAGGCTGTGTAGCGAATCGGATACGAGTGGTGTGCTGGGGTCGTAGAAAGGATTGATCATAAAAGGACGTGGTGAATAAAGAATAGGGCGGGAAGATGAACAAGCAGGAATTGCAGTATGAAAGCTGCAAATGGGCACTGAAAAGCAATAGCCGAAAACGTGCCTAAAGATAAAAGAAGAAAGGGCAAACCCGAAAAAATGGATTTGCCCTAAATTTTAACCGAAATAAGTCGGAGAATCACTCCGGATTTCAGCGAAGGCCCTTCAGCGCGCTTGCTGATGGCTTATCGAGCTTCATGTCGGTGATGGATTGGCGACGCCCGCCCTGATAGGTGGCAACTTGCATTTTTCTGAGTGTCCAGACGTTGTCGGCGACTTTCATGACGTCCTCCACTTGGAACTCCTTGAGTTTTTCGCCATTTTTCCCGTAACCTTCGATTTTCATGAAAGCTCCGAATTTTTTGTGAACCCAAACGTAAACGGCGTAATAATTACCCGCGTCACCAGCCGGTTTGCTCAGTCTGATTTTGTAGCATTCTTCGGTCCCTACTCTTTCTTCGCCTTCGAGTTTCGGGTTCGGCCAATAGAAGAAGCGCAGTGCCAGATCTTCGTAGGTCAGGTCTGTGCCGGCAATCCGCTCGGTGAGCTTGTTGCGGGGAAAGTTGACGGTCTTGCCGTTGATGATTTCAAAAAGATCGTATTTGTTATCGCTCAGACGCATGTGAAAGATGCGCCACTTACCGTTTTCGCTGAATTGGAACTGGATGTTTTCGCCTTTGAGGTAGATCTGGATGGGGACTTTGTTTCTGCCGGCGGTCAGGTTGCCGGTTAGTCCGTCATCGAGCTTTGTGAGTGTGGCGGAAATGCGGGCTCTCTCCATGATGGTATCCGGATCCTGTGCGGATACGGAAGACGTGAGTGCGACCAGGCCGCAAAGTAGGGTGAGTAATCTTTTCATATGATAAATCGTAGTTCGGGTTTTAAGTGGGACAAGGTGTAAGCGGAAAAGATTCATGCAAAATTTAACTAAGAAAAAACCCGCACGCTCGAAAGGGTGCGGGTTGGTAAAATTTTCCTGTTTCTCTGATCCTTATGGATTCGGGTTTGTGACAATCAACGGAGGAGGCAACAGGGGAATAAGCGGGATTGGCGGTAGATCAAGTGGATCCGGAACTGCCGGTGGTGCGGAAACGGCGGAGGCAACTGCATCTTTTCCGCTCTTCGCATCTTTGGCGCTGTATGAGGAGTCGCCGCTGTTCGGATCAAGTTTTGCCAGAACAGCTTGAACGGAAGAAAGAGCCTCCGGCTTGGCTGCGATGGCGCACTGGGAAATCATACGCATGGACTGTGGAGCGGATGTGATCGCTACTTCAGCGATATCGCCGACGAGTGATTCGTCCGCGCCAGAGTTGAGAATAGCAATTTTCACTATCTCGCATGCACAGTTCGGATTTGCGGAGACTTCCGCTTGTACGATCTCGAGAACTTCGGATGGATCCATCTCAACGCGATACTTCACGGAGAGTGTGACGGATTCACAATCGGATACCGCTCCGGTTTCCTTGTAAGCAGCGGAAATTTCAGCAAGTCCGGCGTTGATGCCTTGTGCGGCACGGTCGGAGACCTTTACCTTGATCTTGTTTGCGTTTCGATAGGCTGAGGTTTCGTTCAGAACGGAGAGGTCCAAGACATTATTGGCCTTCTTGGATGATGTCTGACGGGGTGAAAGTGTGCTGGAGTCCTGATTTACGAAAACTGGTGCGGATTCGGAAAGATCGCCGCTTGTTTTGGTGACAGCAGGAAGCTGAAAGGCGCCGCTAAGTGCTTTATCGGCAGCAAATGATGACTGTTCAGCTGAGCTGAATTCATCCGAGCTTTGTTTGGCCAGGGATATTTGCGTGTTTTGAGCAAGGGCCGGGGACGCGGCCAACAAGATCATCGCAAATACCGAACTGGGGGAGGCTGGTAGTTTCATGGTTGGGTGTGTTGTTGGTGGAACAGCAAGAGTTGTCCCACGTATGTCCTTACAATTCAAGGTTTTTTTGGACACGCCTAACTTTACGAAAGTTACGGTTGGAACAGTATTCTCATTTTTTCAAAAAGGAAGTTACTTGGATCGGTCAATTTCAGGGAATCTAATCGATCCGAGAAATAGAGACCGAGCATGCCTTGTAGTTGGGCTGTCGCGAATGCGGATCAAAGGATGAGTGAGTCAGTTTGTTCACTTCCGGATAGTGCATCGGTAGGAATAAATTCCCCGGGCGGACGGTTGGGGCAATGTAAGCGGAGGCAGTTAGAGCACCACGGCGTGAGGAGATACGGACGGTGGATTTGTCCTTAATTCCGAGCTTGAGAGCGTCCGCCGAGCATATCTCGACATATGCGTTCTCGGGATAAAGCTTCCTGAGAACGGAAGATTTCGCGGTGCGGCTTTGCGTGTGCCACTGGCTGGAGGTGCCCCGACCTGTGAGTAGGAGGAAGGGGTACTGGTCATCTGGTTTCTCCGGGAGCTCGGCTGGGGCAGAGAAGTGAATCCGGGCCTTCCGGGAAGGGGTGTAGTATTTTCCGTCTGCGAAGAGTCTGCGTTCGGTCGATGTGTCCGAGGGGTTTTCAGGGTAAGGCCATTGAATGCCGCTGCATTCGTCGATGTGATCGTAGCCTTTGATTCCGGTAATATCACACGGTTGATCGCGGGTGACGTCCCGAAGAATTTTGAAGGCTGCTTCGGGGCTGGTCCAGTTTTTGAAGAATTCGCCACAGCCCCAGGCGTCGGCAATGAGGCGGAAGATGCGGAAGTCCGAGAGTGCTTGGCCGGGGGCCTTGCGCACGGGCTTGATAGTTCCGAGGCGCCGCTCCGAATTGATGAAACATCCGGACTTTTCACCCCAGGAAGCGGCGGGGAGAAGGAGGTCAGCGGTGAGTGCGGATTCGGTAGTGGAATACATGTCCTGCACTACGAGAAAATCGAGATTTGCGCGGAGCTTTTCCAATTTATCGGAATCTATCCATGAGTGAAATGGATTGGTGGCTACAATCCAGAGTGCTTTAATTTTCCCTTCGGCGACGGCGTCGAGGATCTGGTCATAGGCTAGTGAGCCTTGGGAAGTAATGTGTTCGTAGGGGATCTCAAGCTTTTCGGAAATTTTCCGGCGATGTCCTTCATTTGCGAAATCGTGGCCTCCGACGAGAGAAGTGGTGTTGGAGAAGAGTCGTGAGCCCATGGCATTGCATTGGCCGGTGACAGAGTTCGGTCCGGTGCCTGGTTTTCCGATGTTTCCAGTGATCAGGCAGAGATTGATGATGGCTTGTACTGTGCGGGTGCCTTCATGGGATTGATTAATCCCCATGGTCCACCACCAGGAGACGCGCTTGCCTTTTTCAGAGACCGATTTGGCGAGGGTTTCGATTGCGTGTGCGGTGATTCCTGCTTTTTCGGCAACAGCTTCCGGTGAATAATCCTTCACGAATTCTCGATAATCATCGATCCCTTCCGTGTTGGAGATCGATTCCTCATCGATGCGGCCATCGCGAAGGATGCAGTAGGCAACGGAGTGAAGAAGCGCGAGATCGCCCTTGGGTTTAATGGCGAGATGGGTGGTGGCTGCCTGCGCTGTTTCGGTGGCGCGTGGGTCGATGACTATAATCTGTGGTGAGCGTTTATTCCGCATGACACGCTGCCATAGAATGGGATGGGCGATGCAAAGGTTTGCGCCGATTAGGACGATTACGTCACTTTCCTCGAAATCCGCATAAGCCCCCGGAGGTGCATCGAACCCGAAGGATTGTTTGTAGGCAGTAGCTGCTGTGGCCATGCATTGGCGGGTGTTCGCATCCGCGTGAATGAAGCCCATGCCGAATTTGTAGAGGCAGCCGAGGAATGCCATTTCCTCGAAGGGAATCTGTCCGGTGGAAAGGAATGCCACGGATTCAGAGCCGTGCTCGGTTTTGATTTCCTTTAGCCGGGTGGTGAATTCCGTAAGGGCGGTAGTCCAGTCAGTGGGCTGAAGTGTTCCGCTGCAATCGCGCAGTAGAGGTACTGTCGCTCTTTCGCTGGAAGTGAGCGGATCAAGTGCCTGCCAGCCTTTTGGACAGGCCATGCCTAGGTTCACAGGATAGTTTACCTCCGGGGAGAGGTTAATGGCATTTCCGTCCTCATCGAGATGTAGCTTGAGCTGGCAGCCTGTGGCACAATAGCCGCAGATGGAAGTGGTGGTTGATATGGGCCTCAGTCGACTCGGAATTTTCCCCAGACCAAAGTTGCCCGGCTCCTGGATGAGATCCGCG
The DNA here is from genome assembly GCF_046736275.1 of Luteolibacter sp. AS25. Lineage (GTDB taxonomy): Bacteria > Verrucomicrobiota > Verrucomicrobiia > Verrucomicrobiales > Akkermansiaceae > Luteolibacter. The sequence goes on along the minus strand of NZ_CP151837.1, from coordinate 2,658,532 downwards.
GTAAGGGGGCCGTCGTGTGATTTAAGGGAAAAAAGGGACATGGTTTGATAAGATACCAGCAGTCCGCGTGCTTGAATAGATATGAAACCACCGGTTGGCGGAGATAGGGTTCAAGTGGATGATGAGGGGTATTCATTTATCCGATCTCCCCGAAGACCCTGGATTTTGCCGCGAATTGAGAGTTTTTTCTATTCGGTAACTCCTATGTGAAGCTTGAGGATGCGGTGGACTTCCTCGATCCCCTCCGGGTTCTGATGGGCGCTGTCGTTGGATGGGACGATTTTTTCCGACGCCGCGCCATCCAGATGTGAACTCCAATAGGCTACAACGCCATCGCTGGAGTCCGGTGTGTCTCCTTTAAAGAGGCCAATAAGCCAAGAGCCGCACCTTGTGCACTGCCACTGTTGGTATTGGGCTACTTTCAGGACAGCTCCCTGAACTTGATGGGTGAGGCCGAGAACAAGAAGCAGAGCTACGTCTGCTGTATAGCCGACTCGGCCGATTTTCGAAATTGTGGAAAAGATTTGGTAGTGTTGGTTACACTACTGGCGGGGAGGGACCTCCTAGCTCGTTTCCCTTAACGAAGGGAAGTGGAGCGTAGCGGATTCGAACCGCTGACCCCTTGCATGCCATGCAAGTGCTCTACCAACTGAGCTAACGCCCCTTTAAAAGGATGCTCCGAACCGGAGCGGAGCGAATGTTTAGAGGAGGAGGCGCTTGGATGGCAAGTGGAAATTCAAGAATATCGGGGAATCTGTGGTCGTGATTTGCGGCGGAGTTCGTGAAGATGGATTCCTTGAGTGTGGGCGGCTGTCTTAAGGTGGGCCACCAGAAGGATATGGAAAGACGGATCCGGATGGGTAATCCCATAGGCTGAGCAGGTCTTGCTAATGCGATCGGTGTTTTTCTCTACGAGGATGGTGCGTGAGATTTCACTTTCCTGAATCGGAGAAATTCTGGAAAGATTGATCCGCGAATCCACGTCTTCTAGTTGTAACTACTGTAATCAGTGGGACTACTCTAGAAACTGCATTCTTGCTTTCGATTTTCGGTCGAAGGACAATAATCACCCAATTAAGAAATGAAATTCTCCAATTCTCATCTGTTCCGCGCCGCGCTTCTGTGTTTCGGCATTTCAAATATCGCCGGTGCCGAGTCTGTCGGTGAAGCGGCTCCGAAACCAAATATCGTGATGGTTATGGCCGACGATATGGGATGGGGAGATTCCGGCACCTATGGCAACGAGTTGATCCAGACTCCAAACATGGACAAGCTTGCCGCAGAAGGCGTGAAGTTCACGCAGTGCTATTCGGCATGTGGTGTCTGCTCACCTTCCAGATCGGCAATTCTTACAGGGCGCACTCCTTACCGGAATGGTGTATGGAGACATTTGTCTGGAAAACACGAGGCTCATCTACGTGATAGCGAGGTTACTTTTCCGGAGCTTCTTAAGGAGATCGGTTACGAGACCTGTCACGTTGGTAAGTGGCATTTGCTTTCCGAACAGCAGTTCAACAAGCCCGAGTATCCGATGCCGGATGGGCAGGGATACGATTATTACATGACGACCCAGAACAACGCGATTCCCAGTCATAAGAATCCGAAGAATTTCATCCGCAACGGTGAGGAAGTCGGCAAGCTTGAAGGTTATTCCGCACCATTGGTTGCCGATGAGGCAATCCACTGGCTGAAGGATATCCATGATAAATCCAAGCCTTTCGCTATGACAGTATGGTTCCACGAGCCGCACAGCCCGATTGCGACCGATATCGAGTTTTCCAAACTCTACAAGGGCCACAAAAACGCGAAGTATATGGGTAATATTTCCCAAATGGACTATGCGCTGGGCAAGGTGCTGGAAGCTCTGGACGAGATCGGCGCTGCTGAAAATACTTTGGTTTTCTTCACCTCCGACAACGGTCCTGTTCCTGCCTACGGCGGGACGAGCGGTGGTCTGCGCGGTAACAAGCGCAACGAATTCGAAGGTGGTATCCGTGTCCCAGGGCTTGCACGCTGGCCTGGAAAAATCGAGCCGGGAACAATCAGCAATGTGCCGGTTATCGGCACCGACGTATTCAGCACTGTCCTGGACATCACAGGTGCGAAGAAGCCGACGGATCGCAAGATCGACGGTGTGAGCATGGTGCCTGCATTTTCCGGGAAGCCTCTTGAGCGCGAAACTCCCTTGTTCTGGCGCACCCATGTTTCTCCTGGAGAAGATCGCGTGGCGATGCGTGTTGGTGATTGGAAAATCATCGGCAACGACACTTTGACCAAGTTCATGCTCTTCAACATCGAGAAGGATTCGCAGGAGAAGAGCGATCTGGCCTCCGAAATGCCTGAGAAGCTGGATGAGATGAAAAAGCTGATGCTGGCGACTTGGGAGGATATCGAAAAAGACGGGCCAAGCGAGTGGTGGAAGGCTGATAAACAGAGACCTTCCAAGGGTGCCACATTAAGTTACTAGGGTTATCCACATATTCGGGGTGACTCGATAGAAGGTGTTCCTGTAAGAAGTAGCGATGCCTTCTGCTGCTTCAATTTCCAAGACTGATTTCGGTGTCCACAAGGGCAGTGAGGTCAGTCTTTATCGTTTATCCAACGCGAGCGGGCTGGAGGTTGATATCACCGATTTCGGTGGTGCGGTGGTTGCTATCCGCACTCCGGACCGGGATGGCCGTTCTGGCGATGTGATCCTCGGATTTGATGACCTGAGTGGTTACGAAGATGATTTGTTCTACTTGGGGGCAATCACTGGGCGCCATGCGAACCGGATATCCGGCGGAAGATTCGAACTCGACGGAGAAGTATTCCGGGTGACGGTCAACAACGGGCCGAACCATCTTCACGGAGGCAAAACTGGCTTTAACAAGAAGGTATGGGCGGCGGAATATGGTGTGGTGGACGGCGATCCACAGCTCCGGTTGCAATACGTTTCCGTGGATGGAGAGGAAGGCTTTCCTGGAAATCTTAAAGCGTGCGTAATTTACAATTTAACCTCTGAAAATGAGCTGAGAATCGATTATGAGGCGACTACGGATCGTAAAACTGTTTGCAATCTCAGTGACCATATTTACTGGAATCTTAGTGGTTCTGCTGAAGACAATGTACTGGAGCATGAGCTCATGCTATTCAGTGATAAGTTCACACCGCTGAACGATACCGCGGTGCCTACGGGAGAGATCCGGAAGGTGGAGGGAAGCGCCTTTGATTTCCGGAAGCCAAAAAAAATAGGGGCGGGGATTGAGTCGGAAGATGAGCAGATTGTTCTGGCAGAAGGATATGATCATAATTTCATAGTCCGTGGGGAGGTCGGTTGCCTTCGCCCTGCGGCACGCGCCCATGACCCTGAAAGCGGCAGGGTTTTGGAGGTTTTTACCACTGATCCGGGCGTACAGTTCTATACGGGAAACTTTCTCGATGAATCGGTCATCGGTAAATGCGGGAAGCCATATGGAAGGCGCCGTGGCTTTTGTCTAGAGAGCCAGTATTTCCCCGATTCCGTGAACCGACCTGAATTTTTAGCTGCAATTTTGCGGCCCGGTGAGAAGTATAAAAAGACAACCGTCTATCGCTTTTCAGCCAAATAAACCCGCATTCCGTTCTATGAAAATTCTGTCCAGATTCCTTTTGGGAATATTTTTGTCTTCAGCTGGAGCCGTGATTTCCTCTGCGCAGGATCAATCGACCCAGGTGGACCATGTCGTCATTCTTGATGCTTCCAACTCCGAACAGAAAGGAGAGACCCTATCGTGGCATTTTGAACTGAACCGCGCAGGGGATTACTGGGTGCAGATTCTCACTAGAGGCGAACTCCCCGAGGAGATGAAGGAGGCTGTCGTGAAGATTGGCGATGTTCAGATGAAAGGGGTTCCGGTCGCTAAATTCGTAATCGGAGAGGGCGATACGCAGGAGCGCGTCCTGGAGTTCCCGAAGATTGTGAAATTGGAAGGAAAGGGGCTGAAACCAATCTCGTTGGAGGCAGGGTTTCCAATTTCCCGCGTGCGTCTGGTGCCCCACTACAAGAATAGTTTCTCATCGGATGAAAATCTGGAGAAATGGAAGGTAATGCATGAGTCTCCCGAGAAAACGGCCGCGATGGAGTGGTTCAAGGAGGCGAAATTCGGCATGTTCATTCACTGGGGGCTCTACTCACAGGCAGGCGGAATCTGGAAGGGGACTAAAATCGATGATTCTCCCTATCCGGGTCCGAACGTAGCGGAGTGGTTGATGTCTACTTTCCGCATTTCACGGGCTGAATATGCGGAACTGGCGAAGGATTTTAATCCGGATAAATCGTTTGCACAAAACATCGCGCAATTAGCGAAAAGCGCGGGAATGAAGTATATCGTGATCACCTCCAAGCATCACGATGGCTTTGCTCTGTTTGACTCGGCGGTATCGGAATTCGATATAGTCGATGCCACGCCTTATGGGGCGGACGCGGTCAAAGAGCTTTACGAGGCGACACTGGAAGTCGGGCTGGGCTTCGGCGTTTATTATTCCCACGGAAATGACTGGATGGATGGCGGCGATGGAAACCATGCGAATGTGAGAGCTGCGAATGATAAGTTCGGGGTTTACACCCATGCGCAGGGAAAAAATCTTTGGGATCCGAGCCCGAATACGCATGAGGAATATTTCCAGCAGAAGGCGTATCCGCAAATTGCCGAGCTAGTGAAATCAATGCCCGAGTTGAAATTGATCTGGTTCGATGGAGATGGCCACATCACCGAGGAGCAGGCATTTCAATTTTACAAACTCGTTTACGATTTGAACCCGAGTGTGATTGTCAGTCGGCGCGTTGGATATGAGTTCGGCGATTATCTGGATGCCGGCGATAACCAGATTCCAGATGCCGAGGAAGAACTGGAAAAATATTGGGAAACCTGCGGAACAACCAATCACTCATGGGGCTTCAAGCCATATGATACTACTTGGAAGAGCTCACGTGAATTGATCTATTACCTTGTCGATATTGCTTCAAAAGGAGGGAACTATCTACTGAACATCGGGCCTGATGGGAAAGGCCATGTGCCGGAAGGGAGCTCGGAAGGCCTGCTGGGAATGGGGGATTGGCTGAAGGTGAACGGTGAAGCGATTTACGGAACGAACAGTTGGAAAGTGATCCGTGAAACTGCCACCGGGACAAACCCGGATGAGACAAAGCATGGTTCAGCAAAGGCATTTGTCGAAAAAATCGGGACGGAGGATTTTTGGTTTACTGCGAAGGATAACAAAGTGTTCGTAATTTCTCTGGCAAAGGCCGGTGAAGAGGTGCGGGTGAAGGCATTGAATTCCGGAGCTGGAAATGTTGCGGTGGTTCGGTTGCTTGGAAGTGATCGGAAGATTTCCTGGGAGCAGAATGAGGAAGCTCTTGAACTGAATTTCGAAGGTATTGAAACCGGTCTTGATGGATTTGCCGTAGAGGTAACAATGAAGTAATGCACGACCGACTGGAATTTGCCCGTGAGCTTGCTGCGATTGCTCAGGCCGGCATCACCTACAGCCCGGATCCATACGATCAGGAGCGGTTCGAGAGGCTACGGGAAATGGCCGGTGAGATGCTGGAAGTTGCCGGCGAGGTTCCGAAATTCCAGTGGCCGGAGGAAAATGGCTATGACACCCCGAAGGTGGACGTCCGCGCCATGGTGTTCCGCGGAGACGAGATCCTGCTGGTGAAGGAGGCGCGGACAGGTGCATGGACGGTGCCCGGTGGCTGGGCTGATGTGAATTTATCTCCCGCGGAAAATGCCGAAAAGGAGTGTTTCGAAGAAAGCGGCTACGTGGTGAAGTGCAAAGCTCTTGTATCCGTTTTGGACAAGGATAAGGCCGGCTTCCCGCGGAATGTTAACTCCATCTACAAAATGTATTTCCTCTGCGAATTGATCGGTGGAAAACCGACGACGAGCTTGGAAAGCACTGCGGTTGGGTTTTTCCCTGTGAATGACCTGCCGGAACTTGATGCCTATCGTATCGCAAAGAGAGATATTCTGGATGCATATGACCGGATGCTTGATTCGGGCTTGGAAACTACCTTTAACTGATAGGTTGGAGCAAAAGGGCTTCACTGTCTTGCATTCCCGGGGGCTTGGGTACAGCTTCCCGCCGTGCATCGATCATCATTGCTGAGTCAACTTACCGAATACGCTTCCCGCCACCCGGATGAGGCGGAGGCGGTGGAACGATTTACGGATTTCGTAAAAACCCAGCCGCGTTGCTTCGAGCGATCCCTTGCTGTCGGTCATATCACCGGTTCGGCATGGGTGGTGAATGCAGACGGATCCGAGGTGTTACTCACACATCACGCGAAGCTGGATCGCTGGCTACAGCTGGGTGGGCATGCGGATGGGGAATCCGATGCGCTATCCGTAGCCATCAAGGAGGCGGAGGAAGAGTCCGGCCTGATCGATTTCACCCATCTGGGGGAGGGGATTTTCGATATCGATATTCATCCGATTCCTGCCAGGAAAAACGAGCCGGAACATCTGCACTACGATGTGCGATACGTGTTGCGGGCAAATGGATCGCTCAAATTTACCGTTAGCGAGGAATCCCACGATCTAAGCTGGGTGAAACTGGCCGAGGTAAAACAGCTGACAACTGAGCATTCGATGATGCGCATGGTGGATAAATGGCGGGGGTTAAAAAATGCCTGGATCTAGATCATGTCCAGAACCTCCGCGGGGCTGAAACCGCGTTCACGGAGAGTCTTGATCGCAAGGGAGTCGTGCCGTTTTGCGAGGCGATTTCCGTCTTCATCATTAATCAGTTCATGGTGCCGGTAGATCGGCTCCCTGTAGCCTAGAATCTCCTGCAGCTGGCGCTGGACGTGTGTGGCGAAGAAGAGATCTTCCCCGCGGGTGACGTGTGTCACATCCTGGAACTCGTCGTCCACGACAACTGCCAAATGATATGCAATGCCGACGTCCTTGCGGGCTAAGACCACATCTCCATTAATCGAAATATCGATCCCGGTCTCGCCTCGTTCTAGATCATTGAAGGTCAGTGGTCCGTGGATTTCAGCTGCTTTTTCCGAATCAAAACGCCATGAGTGCGACTCTCCGTTTCTGATTTTTTGGTCGACCTTTTTCTGCGACATACGGTGGCATGTTTTCGGGTATGTCTGTTCTGCTCCATCCTGTGGCGCATTGGAAATACTGTTGATGGTAGCCTGGATCTCTTTCCTTGTGCAGAAACAAGGATATAGGAGCCCCATGGATTTTAATTTTTCCAGAACCTCCTCGTAGGCGGCGATGCGGGTGGATTGGATTAGCGGTTCGCCGTCCCAATTCAATCCCAGCCATTTCAAGTCCTCTTCGATTGCTGCGAAGAATTCCGGACGGACACGACTAGTATCAATGTCTTCGTGCCGAAGCAGAAATGTTCCGCCCTTTTCGCGTGCGGTCTCGTAGGCGATCCGAGCCGCGTAGGCGTGACCGAGATGCAGGTAACCGGTGGGGCTTGGGGCGAATCTGGAGATCGGTTTCATCAATGTTCCTCTACGGAAGGAAACATAGACCAGCTAATCCAATTTACTATTAAGTTAGAAAAATACCGTGAAGTAGATGAGCAGCAGCACTCCAATGCCAAAGGTGAACGCGTAAGCCTGAAGGTTCCCTGACTGGAATCTTCGGAAGACTCCACCGACTGATTCGGCAAGACGGGTAAGACCACCAACGAGTATGCTGTTGATTAGAATCTCGTCGAAGAAATGGACGATGGCTGCGAAGCCGTCCTGCAGATACTTGACGATGCCTTGTTCGTAGATCGCATCGAGGTAAAAGCGGTTCTTGAAGAGGGGGATGGAGATCGGGTCCTTTTCCTTGCCGTTGTAGAGAACGAAGCCTGCGATGACACCGATGACTAGGGCGCCGATGGAGACATAAGTCACGAAACCGAGATGGATGAGGTGAGCGGGTTGCTCGTAGGCAGGTGCCAGTTTCGCGGCTATGAATGGGAAGCCGGCGATGAGTCCCATCACTGCGAGGGCGATGAGTGGGAGGGACATGAGTGGGCCGACTTCCTTTGCGTGCTCGGCGTTCTCCGTGCGATTCTTGCCGAGGAAAGTGATGACGAAGGCGCGGGTCATGTAAAACGGTGTGAGCACGGCGACGGCTGCGGCGATCCAGAACAGCGCGGGATTGTGGTGGTGTGCGGCCTCAAGGATCTGTTCTTTCGAGAAGAATCCGGAGGTGAAAGGGACGGCCATGAGAGCGGCGGTCCCGATGGCGAAAGTGATCGCTGTGATGGGCATCTTCTTGAGGAGGCCTCCCATTTTCCAGATATTCTGCTCATGGTGGCAGGCGAAGATGATCGCGCCGGAGCCAAGGAAGAGTAGCGCCTTGAACCAAGCGTGGGTGAAGAGGTGGAACATCGCCGCTTCACCGGCGAGCAGGCCGACGGCCATGACCATGTAGCCGAGCTGGGAGAGGGTGGAGTAGGCGAGGATCTTTTTAATGTCGTCCTGCTGGGTGGCCATAAGCGCGGCCATAAGTGCTGTGATGCCTCCTACCCAAGCGATAGTGATACCGGAGAAGCCTTCAAAGGATTCGACTCCGACGGAGAGTTGAACGCGGAATAGCATATAAACACCGGCGGCGACCATGGTGGCGGCGTGAATAAGTGCGGAAACAGGGGTGGGGCCTTCCATCGCATCCGGTAGCCAGACGTGGAGAGGAAGCTGTGCGGATTTACCGACTGCGCCACAGAAAACACAGAGGAGAGCAGCACCGAGGACGCCAGCGGAAATGCCTGCCGGGACGACCATTTCAGAGAAAGTCAGTGTGCCGGTGATGCCCCAGAGCATGAGGATGCCGATCATGAAACCGAAGTCTCCGATGCGGTTTGTGAGAAAGGCTTTCTTCGCCGCATCCGCTGCCGAGTCCTTTTGATACCAATGACCGATGAGGAGGTAGGAGCTGAGACCCACGAGCTCCCAGAAGATGAAGGTCATGATGAAATTCGATGCAAGAACGATGCCTGTCATGGAGAACATGAAGAGCGCCAGGCCGGTGAAGTAGCGGGCCTTCGCGGAATCATCCTTCATGTAGGCGAGGGAGAAGATGTGAACGAGGAGTCCCACGCCGGTGACTACGATCATCATGCCGGTGGAGAGCTTGTCCAGGGCGATGCCGATATCGATGCTGAAGGTGCCGATTGTGGCCCATTGGAAGGAGAGCGTATCGGTTTTCCCAAGGCAGATCAGTGCTATCGCGAAGGTCGCGGCAGCCGATGCCGTGGATACCCAGTGGGCGATCCCGAGTTTACGAAGAAACAGCTGGTTCAGGACAGCTGCGGCGAGAGGAAGAATAAGTAGGAGCCAAGGCATGGTCGTATGCGGGGAAGATGGCGGAATATGGGGTTGAGTTGCGAGTTTTTTTTAAACGGAGGATAGAAGTAATGGGGAGTTTCGATTGATTTGTGTTCTCCCAATCGTTTTGAAACTGCGCCCCCCGAACAGGATGGAATTGTAAGCAATTCTTCTACAGGGAAACCCATTCCGATATTTTTTCAATGATGGACCTTACTTTGCTCCGCCGCCTGGTTTTTGTCCTTCCGTGCATTGCTGCGATTTTTTGAAGCATCCAGATATCGGATTACGAAGGTCTGGAGAAGATTATGCCTACCCCGGAGGACTTTCGTTCGATGTGGTGGAAGGATGGTTTCCCGACTTTTGTGAAGGGGGCTGCGTGGGTGAAAATTATACATACGGGGCACTACGCGTTGGCGATCGACACCTGCACGATGAAGGTGACGGAGTTCGGCCCGGCTGAGGCTGGAACGAATTATGACACTTTCGTCACTTCCGGTCCCTAGGTGAAAAATGTCACTGAGTCAGCCGATCTACCGCTGAAAATTTCCATAAATGGTAAGCGCGGCAGGGCGGGTCACGGTTGGTGGAATCCGGAAGATTTTTCCAGCGGGGGGATATTACTGATCTGGTTTTTGACCTATGATGGAGATATGTTGTCGAGTTTCCTGAATGGGAGGAAAGCAGTCACTAGGCTTTGGTCGCATATCTAAAATGTGCAAACTTCGAGTATTGCAGCCGTGCGGATTAAACTTTCAGCCAACCAATGAACTACCTCATATTTGCCGAGAAATGCCAGCGCACGCGTTTGGCTGCGATGTGATTTCTCAGGAATCATGTGTATGGCTTGAAATGAAAGGGCGCGCATTTGAGTATCAATTAGCTCTCAAGTAGTTGTAAACCCACGAAACCCATGAAATTTACCCTGCCCGCTTTTTGTCTCCTTTCATTTTTTGCAATTTCTCAGGCAGCGGAAGATATCGCGTCAGTAACTAGGCCCAATATCCTGTTTATTTTTGCGGACGACTGGGGTTGGGGCGATCTCTCCTGTCACGATCACCCGTATGTAAAGACTCCCAACATTGATCGACTGGCGAAGGAAGGGACTGATTTCCACCGCTTTACAGTTGCCAGTGGTGTTTGTTCTCCGAGCCGTGCGGCGGTGATGACCGGCCATTTCCCCGCGAGGAACCACATCGACGGACACTTCGCCCACCCGGATGACAATGCTGGTCGAAATATGCCGGACTGGCTTCCTACGCAGGTCACCACGATCCCCAAAATCCTTAAGACTGCAGGGTATGCGACTGCGCATTTCGGGAAGTGGCATCTTGCCAACAATATGATCCCGGACTCTCCGCCCCCTTTGGAATATGGCTATGACGAATACGGCGCCTTCAATTGCTCCGGCGAACAAATGCCATTTTATGAGGATTCCCAACGTGCGATCGCATTCATGGAAAAGAGCAAGCAGGGGAACCAACCCTTCTACATCAATCTCTGGATCCATGAACCGCATACCCCGCATCATGTGATTCCCGAGTATCAGTGGCGGTTCCGTGAATTAGGGGAAAGAGATAATATCTACGCTGCCATCCTTTCACATGCGGACGATCGTATCGGTGAGGTGCTGGACGCTTTGGATGAAATGGGATTGGCCGGGAACACCCTCGTGATCTTCAGTTCAGACAACGGACCGGCTCCAAAAACGGACAAATTATCAGCCAAGTATGATAGCGCGACCGGAGTTGGCTTTGATACGGGTGCTTCGATGGGAGTCACCGGTGGTAGGAAGGGCGCAAAGCATACTCTTTATGAAGGTGGAATCGGAGTGCCTTTCCTCGCTCGCTGGCCCGGCAAAATCGCCCCGGGAAAGGTGGATGGAACCACGATGATTTCCGCGGTGGATCTGCTTCCTACGTTTTCCGAGATTGCAGGGGCTGCACTTCCCGGTGGTTACGTGCCTGACGGTATCAGCCAGGTGAAAGCTCTCGAAGGTGAAATCGTGGAAGGCCGCTCCAAGCCACTTTTCTGGAAATTGAACGATCCTTTCCCGGAAACGAAGCCGAGCAAAGCCCCCAAACCATCCTATGTGATCGTGGAAAACAGATGGAAACTGCTCTCCAGCGCTGATGCGGCAACCATCGAACTTTATGATATTTCCGCGGACCCATACGAAAAGAATGACCTGAAGGATGAGAATCCAGAGGTGGCGAAGGAGCTCCTGGCGAAAATCGATGAATGGAAGGCGACTCTGCCAACTGCTCCGGATGCTAATTCCATTTCGTCCAGGCGCACGAAATAGCAATCACATCCAAACCCATGAAATCCACCCGATCCCTCCGTAGCATCGCCCTGGCATGTTTGGCTTGGGCATTCGGTGGCCAGCTCTCCGCAGCTCCCGGTGGTGGGGAGATGCCGAATATCCTTTTTATCCACACCGATGAGCAAGGGTATGGTGATCTCGGAGTACACGATCATCCATTATTGAAGACTCCGAATCTCGACACCGGCGGACACATTGTTTTGCACGAAAGGGGTGAGCTGGCTCGATTTTTTGGTGTTGAAACGGCACCGGAGCCGATACGGGAACGCCTTGGATGGGTTAGGACCATTGCCTCCTGAGTCGGGTTAATTTACGGAGTTGGCTGTCATTATTGGGATTGTGCAATGGGTGGAACTTGACGTTAATAATGCTTACTGTGTAAGGATTTACTGAGTTCCGATTATTCTCCAATGCGATTGCAAAGTATTTGTGGATCAAGAATCCTGAGCTGTCTCCGCTCTTAATTTGACGGCTATTCCGTAAGTGAACGGGAAAAATTATTTTGACTGTAATTACAAAGTAGTGTCATATTTAGCGATCGATCTTATGAAAACCCACTCAAAAGTCAGTTCAGCCACCCGGTATATCCGGATGCATCTTAAAACAGGCAGGAAACCCTCGGGAGGCTTTGCCCTCGTCGTGACTCTCGCACTCATGGTTTTGCTGACAATTCTTGCGCTCGGTATGCTTTCCTTAAGCACGATTACCATGAGGACATCAAGCCACGGGGAATCCCTAGCTACAGCCCGCGCGAACGCTAGAACAGCGATGATCATGGCCCTCGGTCGTCTTCAGGAACTCGCCGGACCGGATACACGGGTAACCGCTCCGGCTGATGCAGTGGCGGATGGCGGCGGAGATTCCTCCGGTCCTGTGACCGGAGTATGGAGATCTTGGGAAGGAAATGATCACAATAAATCTACGGGACTGCCGATTGATCCTGACTACGGCTCCAAACTCGACGATGGTGATCTTGAAATTTCTTCATCGGAAGATGGTCGATTTTTGGGTTGGTTGATTTCCGGCAATGAGGCGGAGAACAATGCGAGCACTCCTCCGGACGTGGAAAAAGGAACAGGAGCGGGCAAGGTGGCTTTACTCTCCGAAGGTACCTTAGGGGCCGGGACTGACAATGAGGTCCACCTTATCCCCACAGAGGTAGGCGATGATGGCGCTTACGCTTGGTGGATTCAAGGAGAAAACCAGAAAGCTCTGATGAAAGAAAAACCAGTCGATCCCGATGACAATAAAGGCTGGAGCGACAGGCTTGCCTCAAATGGAAGACCGGATACTGAGGATATTGGCATTACAGACGATTCTGAACTGGCGAAAGCTGTCAGTAGAGATTCTTTGAATCTTGCCCAGCCTCTTGATTCTAAAAGGGCTGGAGTCTACTTTCACGACATTACAGCCTACTCACGAGGATTGCTGACTAACACGGCGAACGGCGGTTGGCGGAGGGATCTCACCTTGATGGCTGAAAAATGGTATGATCTCTCGGATGAAGGCATTCCTGTAGTCTCAACCTTTTCCCCGGGGAATGTCTTCACGCTTGAGCCAGGTGTTGAGAAGTCCGCTTCTTTGAAAATGAATAGTACTACAGGTGATGGTTCCATTTATCCATGGGCAACCAGTGACGGTGAGTCCATGAGCTGGAATGCGCTTGCCGATTTCGCAGCGCTTTACAAGCGAGTGAAGACGAACAGCACCTCAAATATGCCATACTTCGATACTTATACCCACGTGGGGAGTGACGCAATTACCATTGACCCTGTCTTGGCGAGAATACATTGGACACTTGGTTACGCAGCCCAGAAGTTCAAGGCTACGGCTAGGTTTGCTCCCAACCTCGCATTCAAATCGACAGTGACCATGTGGAATCCCTATAACGTCGCGATTGAAAATCCATATAATGCCAGTACGAGTATATCGGATAATCTAGGGCCGGAAATACACGCACCACTTTATGAGACTGCCGGTGATCTTTCATATTTCCCGATCAATCTTACAATAAAACTCGATAATGCAGGTGCTACTAGGGAAGACGAGGTGAATTTAGCAAGTGTCATGGGGGATAGTTTCTATAATAATACACAAGCATTTAATCGTCTCTTTATACTGCCGAAAACTACAGGTAATCAAACATGGAAGCCGGGAGAGTCTCGGATCTACGGCACAAACGAAGGTGGTTTTGTCGGCTCATCCGCTAATTTGGCGATAAAGAAGCTATATCCTGGATATCGTATCACCGATGGATCAACTAGTAATATCGTAAATATTGGCTGGGCCGGAACAAGTAAGTATAGCGCGACATACGAATACAATATCGTAGACGACAAAGTAGCGACGCGGATCAGGCAATTCCCGAACGAAGGGAAAAAGAACGAGAGTGCCAATCCTAATATGTTGTTGGAAATGTCATCAACAAGAGCGGAGGCTGAAAGTGTTATGCCTCTCCCGTCACTCATCGGCGCTGGCACGACATTGGCTGAGGCGAATATTGAGCCGGTTCCATTTCTTAACGTCATTTTCTCCCTTAGAATGTTATCTGAGTCTAACTTTAAAACGAAAGGTTATATAAACACGAAGCCAATTCTGCAAACCAAGGGATTGGCTGGAGATACCAGTTTCTATCAAAGTCCTTACGAATGGTCGTTCGTACCTACCACCACCTGGGACGGACCGGGTAGCCCGGAATCTAACGATGGGGCCGCAGACGGAGACGATCACGCTGGTTATGTTGGGCCGTCCTACCGCTCCACCGGAATTCCGAGGTGGGCGATCGCAGAGCTGCCGACCCAGCCGCTACTTTCCCTATGCGAATTACAACACTTCGATGCAGGATACAACAACCTGATTGCACCGCGGGTTGCAAACGCCATCGGGAATAGCAGTGCCACCCCAGATATCGAGCCGGAACAGGTCACGAGAGTAGTTGCCGAGGGGACGGGCTATGACCATAGCTATGTGGGGAACCACCTTTTCTTCGACGATTGGTTCGTTTCATCAATCTGCCAGGATTTCGACCCTTACTCTCCCTCCGTTGAGCCATATTCAGAGATCGAGGATGTGTATGCGGCTCATTTGACCGGTAGCCAGCCGCTTAGGAACAGCCAATATAAGCCCGCCGTGCCCCTTTCCGAGACTGAGGCATCTACCGCTGCCACGACCCTTCTAGCCGATGCGGATGCGTGGCGCAATGTTGCTTCAAAGCTGGAGGTGGATGGTATGTTCAATATCAATTCGACATCGATTCAGGCTTGGACCGCATTGCTCAAGCATCAGCGTGGAGCAGAGGTCCCACAGCTTTCCGTGGATAGCGGAGGCGAGGATGACGGGTGGGAGATCACTTCGGTGGCCTCTTCCGATAGCCCTGTCAGCAGAACAACGATTGCGGGAGACCCGGACACAGGTAGTGCTGGAGGGAATGCGATCGCAGCCCACCCAACTTTGACTGATGTGCAAATCGAAGCCCTAGCAGAGGCAATTGTTGATCAAATCAAGCTTCGCGGTCCGTTTCTCTCTTTGTCCGAGTTTGTGAATCGGCAGTTGAGCAGTGACACGGATCTTGCAGTGGCTGGAGCCATCGAGGCTGCACTGACGAGCTTGTCCAATATGTCTGGCGATGAAAATCCTTTCAGTGACATCAAGGGTAATTTTCCCGAATTATCGGTGGCAGGGAGTTCCGCTGTCTTTCCAGAAGCTGCCGAAGGATCATCCGTGGCCTATGGAACACCAGGCTGGATCAGGCAGGCAGACATCCTACGCCCCCTTGCTCCGATCATGTCTGCACGTGACGATACGTTCACGATTCGCGCTTACGGAGAAGCTAGAAACGAATCGGGTGCTGTTAGTGCCCGCAGCTGGTGTGAAGCCGTGGTGCAGAGGAAAGCGGACTATGTAGATTCAACCGACGAGGCTACTGCAGGCTTCAATGACCTAACGAGTGCAAACAAGACTTTTGGCCGTAAGTTTGAAATCATCTCGTTCCGTTGGCTCTCTCCGGATGAAGTTTGAAGATTAATAGGAAACTAAATATACAAACCCATGAAATTCACATCATTTATCATTTTCCTCCTTGTAGCCAATTTCTGTAGCGCCGCGAGGACGGTTCAATTCATGTACTTTCACAAGCCTGCAGATGCCCCGGAGAAGGTGTTCATGTTTGAGGAGAAGAAGGGTGCGGTAGAAGTGGAATTGCCTGCGTACAATTTTACGCAGGCTTATGATATTGGTCCTGGGCAACAGACCCTGTTCTTTCTTTCTTCCGTGCCTGAGGAAGGGAAAGATATGCCGAAGAATCCTCCAAAGGTGAACATTCCTGCCGGTTGGCAGAAGGTGCTCGTTCTGGCCTTTCGGGATTCAAGCAATAAGACAATGCCTATAAGGTTCACGGCCTTTAACGCAAGTAATTCAGAGTTTGGCAAAGGCGACACATTGTTCATCAACCTCAGTCCCAAAGTAGTTTATGGTATGCTGGGACGGGCCAAGGTCATAGTGAAACCGGGAAAGACACTGGTTACAAAGAATGCTTCTTCTGATGGCAAAGACTATAATGTCACGCTGTGGCAGATGAATCCGGACAAGTCAGAGAATTATCGCTTTCTTACGAAGGTGTTCAGGAATTATACGAATCGTAGAAAAGTGTTTTTTGTCTTTATGCCGGAGGGGAAGAATCAACCGGATTACTACGTTACCACAATTCAGGATCCGATACCGGTGGCTAAGGAATGATGAGATTACAACGCCTTGGTTGGGGGCTAGTCTGCTAACAGTCCGACAGAGCTTACGAATTTGTCGGATATGAAGAAGACGTTCGTCAGGCGGTTCGTAATCATATCGTTCCGCTAGCCTTCCTCGCCCTTCTCGTCGCATTATTACGTTCGCGTTGTGTTCGGGTGTTCTCGCCGAAAGGGCTGCCAAGATGCACTATTTTAAAGCGCCGCAAGACGCTCGTGAACGGAAGTAATCTGTCATTCGGGTCAGCCCACCGCTAACTAACACTTCTACCGTTCGGTGAGGTTCTCTTGGATGGAATTTGTGACCGTAGAGACGATCTGCAGAATGTCGTCCTTGTCTAGGTAGTATATCGCGTAGGGGAACCTGGACGATAGTGTCCGGAAGAAGCCCAGATGAATGTGGTGCTTGCCCGATAGACTCCAAGCCGGCGGAGGTCAGCGATGGTCGAATCTGTGAAATACTTGGCGAGGCTTTATCTCCACGCGTGCCCGGGGAAGTTCTTGGCTAAGGTGGGGCGGTGCTTTGGCCATTCGCGGACTAGGAAGGTAAGCGCCCAACAGAACCCCACTATTCAATCGCAGCAGAGATGCCATAGGTTTGCGACCTATGGCATCTACTCAAGAAACCTTTACAAGCATTATCAAGAGCGACCGTGCTGGTCGCACCCGTTACAGCAAGGCCTACAAGGACGAGGTGGTTGCAGCCTATCATCAGAGCAATATGAGCGCGGCGGCCTTCGCGCAGCACTGCGGAGTCAAGTACCCCACGTTTGCCTCGTGGGTAGCCAAGGCAAGGCAATACTCAGCCAGCAGTGATGGCAAAGCGGATGAAGGTATTGGCCAGCGCTTTATCCTTGCCGAGATCGGAGGCAGTCTGGCGGATGCGCCGCTCAAAGTCGAATTGCCCGGCGGTGTGATCGTTCACGTTTCCTCGTCGGATCAACTCGGCCTGCTCACCGATTTGCTCAACGCCATCCGCTGATCAGTCATGCTCAGCTTCAACGGCAATCTCAAGGTGTATGTCGCCCTCAAACCCTGTGACATGCGCAAGTCCTTCAATGGTCTTGCCGCAGAGGCTCGCAACACCATCGGCATGGATCCGAGCTGCGGGGCGGCTTTCCTGTTCATCAACCGGCGGCGAAACCTGATCAAGATCCTTTACTTTGATGGCACCGGCTACTGGGTGGTCGCCAAGCGACTCGAAAAGGGTACTTTCAGCTGGCCGCAGGACATTGAGGGCGGGCGCGAAAAGATCACACTCACCCCCCCCGCACTGGCGATGCTGACCGATGGCATTGATTTGCGCGGTGGCTTGCAAAGACCGTGGTATGAACATGGATAAAAAAGTGCAAACGCGCAACATTTCACCAGCTCCTGGGCATGCATTTTGCTTGCTAGGCAGGCATCAAAACTTCCGGGCAACAGGTAGAAGATCTGACAGCAGAAGTGGGAACACTTCGAGCTGAACTCAAGCAGCAGAAGAGGCGACCATCAGCGAACTGCTCAAGCGCCTCTACGGCACCAAGAGCGAGCAACTGGATGCCAACCAGCTAATGTTGCTCTTGCAGGACGACGAGGGAAAAAAGCCCAACGCCGCCGATCCCGGCGGCCAAGAACCGGAGGCTGAAACCACGGTCCGCAAGCCCCGCGCCAAGCGCACGGGCAAGCTCGCTGACTCGCTCAAGGATCTGCCCGCCATCGAGCGGGTGGTGGTTGCCCCGGAGGTGCTCGCCAATCCCGGGGACTATCGCCTGATTGGCGAAGAAGTTAGCGAACGTCTGCACGTCAACCCGCAGAGCTTCACCCGCGAAGTCATCCGCCGCCAGACTCACGTAAAGCGTGGGGATCTGGATGGTGCACCCGTCACCCCGCAGCTCGGACCCTGCCTGTTGCCAGGTAGCGTGCTTACCCCATCACTCGGTGCGATGCTGCTGGCTGAGAAGTTTTGTTATCACCAGCCGTTTTACCGCTTGGAATGGCGGCTGCGCGTCACCCATGGCATAGAGCTTCGCCGCGACCTGATGTGCTCGTGGCACAACCAAATCGCCGAAATGGTGCTACCACTTCATCAGCGCCTCAAAGAGTAGATGCGCTCAGGGAACTATCTGAAGGTCGATGAAACTCCGATCCGTTGTCTGGAGCCAGGCAAAGGCAAGACCGCACAAGGCTACCTCTTGACCTATCATCATCCCAACCACGGCGTGCTTTTCGATGTTCAAAACACGGAGGGCTCATTTGGGGGTCATTTACAAAGCGATGGTTACAGCGCGTATCGTGCCTTCATAGCAAAGCATCCCGAACTCAGGATCCGGCCCGTCAGTTGCCTAGCGCACATCCGCCGCAAGTTCGTGGAGGCTAAAGAAGACCAACCCCGCATCAGCGCGTGGGTGCTCTATCAAATCGCCAGACTCTATAAACTCGAAGCCCGGTTGAGGAATCGGGGGGCCGGGCCCGAATTGCGAAGGCGGGCACGGCGACGATGGTCGTTACGCCGATACCGCCATCTCATCGGACTCACCAAATACCTCATTGTACGCCGCCGTATCACACCAAGAAGCTCCTTGGGCAAGGCACTCCATTACGCCCATGACCAGTGGCCGCACTTGGAGGCATGTTTTGAGCACGGCCAGATCGAGTTGGATAACAACACCGTGGAGAACGCCATCCGCCCGACCAAGCTGGGCCATAAGAACTGGATGTTTGTGGGCGGCAAGGACACCGGCTGGCGCAGTGCGGTGATCTACACACTTGTTGAGCAGGTGCGTGCCCATAGGGCAGATCCCTATCGCTACCTCGAAAGGGTGCTTGAGAAACTCATGCGCCATCCGAGTCCCAGTGGTGAGGAGATTGATGCACTGCTACCAGCGACTTGGATAGGGCTGCAACGTGGTGCTGGCGAAAAAATAGCGTAACCACCATAAATGCCAGATCTCTGGCACCTCTACAAGTGGTGTTCTGTTGGGCGCTTACTGCGCTGCGAAGACCAAGCTTATTCGCAGCTAACCGACCAGCCATGCTAGCCGACACGACAGCCAGTGCTTCTAAGAGCTGCTAGATAGAAGCGACGGCACCGTATGGGAGGACAGGGGTTACAGGTTTCCGATTTCGTTGAGAGTGATCTGCATGCGCATGACCTCCTACGGATGATCGTGGATCTAGAGGATTTGTTCTCTGGGGCAGACGAGGCTTGTTTCTACTGACGAGAGCAGTCGATATCCTCCTTTTGATTTGAGTTTTTCGGTGACTCGACTTGAAATAGAGCGCAGGTTTCTTCCTGCGGACAAATAAAGGAATGAAAGCTCCATCCCCTGTTTGATGTATTCCCTGTCGGGGGAATTTCCGTAGACTTTCTCATCCAAAGATAAACCAAGAAAAAATGTATAAAAACCTTACTACAACGCTGTGGGCAGCGGTTGGCGCCCTGGCTCTAATTACTCCTTCCTACTCCCAGGAAATGGATAAGATGTGGGGCGAAAATGTTGTAAAACTTCGTCCTGAAGACGCAAAGCGCGGCGAACTATTCGCTGATGGAAACTACGCGATGTTTATCCACTGGGGACTCTATTCCCATCTGGCGAACAAGGTGGACGGGAAAACTTATTATGGAATTGGCGAGTGGATCATGAATCCACGCATGGCTGGAATTGCTCCCGAAAAATACAAAAAAATCGCCAATGACTTCAACCCGGTCAAATTTGATGCCAAGGCGATTGCCCAGCTGGCGAAAGACGCGGGAATGAAATACATCATCATTACCAGCAAGCATCACGACGGCTTCGCGATGTATGATTCCAAATCCAATGATTTCAACATCGTGGATGCCACACCTTTCAATCGTGATCCGATGAAGGAGCTCGCGGCTGCCTGTAAGGAAATCGGAATCGGTTTCGGTTTCTACTACTCGCACAACCAGGACTGGACTTATCCGGGTGGCAACGGTGGCCCTGAAAAAGATGCCGAAGGTAACACGAAGGACTTCGGTGATTATTTTACCGAAAAATGCCTCCCGCAGGTCAAGGAGATCACCACGGAATACGGCCCGATCGAGATTGTCTGGTTCGATACTCCCGGTGGAATGGAGAAAAAATACGTGGAGGAGCTCTGCGACGTTGTTTATAAAAATCAGCCGAATGCCTTCATTTCCGGGCGTGCCGGCCATGGACTAGGTGATTACCAGTCCCTCGGTGACATGGAAGTGCCCATCGAGAATGTCGAAGGTCTGTGGGAGACTGTAGACACCACAAATGATTCATGGGCGTATGCCTGGTATGACGAGAACTACAAAACTCCGAAAACCATCCTCAGCCGTGTGATTGCCACAGTAGCCCGTGGTGGAACCTACATGCTAAATGTGGGCCTCAAGGGAGATGGCTCCATTCCTGAACGTGCCGCGGATGGTCTCCGTGGTGCCGGCGAATGGATCAAAACATACCCGCAGGTTGTCTATGGCACCGATGCTTCGCCATGGGGTCGCTCACTCCCGTGGGGAGATGTTACCGTGAAGGAAAACAAAATGTTCCTTTGTGTTTTCGATTGGCCAACCAGCGGCTCCCTGTACCTGCCGGGGCTGAAAACTGAAATCAAATCCGCGAAAATCCTAGGATCCGATGAAGAAGTGGCGTTCGAGGCTGTGAACGGTTGGACCCAATTCTCCGTGCCGGTGGCAGCTCCCGATAAGCTTGTCTCCGTGATTGAAGTGGAACTGGCGGGAACTCCTGAAGCCGACAAAACATTCGGGCTCGATCCGGACCACGTCACCAGCATCTACGCGAAATTTGCCGAGGCAAAAGGTGCCAAGAAAGTAGGCAACCGCTGGATGGAAAAATTCGGTGAATGGAAGCACGTTTACCAGATCACCGATTGGAAAGATGGCGACAAGGCATCATGGGAAATCGAAGTTCTTGAGCCGGGCGACTACCAGGTGGAGCTGAGATATGCAGGCGAAGGTCGCCTCGTATGGAAGGTGGAAATCGAGGGTGGTGAAGCTATCCAGAACGAGCAGAATTCTTCCCACAACTATGCCTCATTCCCGATCGGCTGGTTGAATTTCCCGAAAGCAGGGAAATACACCGTCAGCGCATCATGTATCGAAGGTGAAAGAAAGACCGCCGGTCTCGCAGGAATCTCCTTTGAGCGTATCCCGTAAGCTCGATACGAAGTATCTATAGAACGGGCGGATTGGAGTCATATCCAATCCATTCGTTTCCGCATCGCGGAGCCAGTTGAGATCCCATTCCACGGGGTCTCAACTTTTTTATTGGAGTAATATCCGGCCTGTCTTGGGAAATGGCGGGAATACAGCAATTTCTGGAATATGTGCTACCGGCAAATCCCACAGAGAGGGGCCTCAATGCTTATAGAATGATGTTGCTCAAAAATGACCGTTCCCTTTAATGTCTCGGAACTCCACCGGATATGCAGGCGTTTTATTTACGTTCCTAAAATCCTCAAGAGGCATTCAAAAAATCTAAGGATGAGTAATAAAACAGATAAAACCCCAGTCGTCCCAAGCCAGTTCTTGGTCCCCTTCATTCTCGTAACTAGCTTGTTTGCTCTATGGGGATTCGCCAATGACGTGACGAACCCGCTGGTAGCGGTCTTCAAAGACGTTTTCGTAATCAACAATGCCCAGAGCACATGGGTGCAAATGGCTTTCTACGGAGGTTATGCGACGATGGCGATCCCGGCAGCGATTTTCATCCGGAGATTCTCCTACAAGTCCGGTATTCTCGTCGGCCTGGTGCTCTACGCGATCGGTGCTTTGCTCTCCATTCCAGCAGCTGCGGGTGCGAACTTCAACCTGTTCATCATTGCTCTATACGTCCTCACCTTTGGTCTGGCGTTTCTAGAGACCACCGCCAACCCGTATATTCTGTCGATGGGACCTGAGGAAACCGCGACACGCCGTCTCAACCTCGCCCAAGCCTTCAACCCGATCGGTTCCCTGACAGGAATGTTCGTGGCTGGAACTGTTATTCTTTCCTCTATCCAGGTGGAAGACTTCAAGAATGACGTCAACGGCTACTCCTCCGAGATTAAACAGGAAGAGGTTGCTGCGAGTGAATTGAACATTCCATCCTTTCTTCAGTCCAAGCCGCGTGAACGCGTGAATGACGAGAATGTGCAAGCGTATATTGCAGGGCTCAGCGAAGAGGAACTTGCAGGCGATTCAACCGCACTCGAGGATTTCAAGGCTGGAGAAATCGAAAGCTTCCAAGGCAAAACCCATCGTGAGCTTCAGCAAAGCGATTTGAAACTTGTGGCTCTCCCTTATACTGCCATCGGCTGTATCATCATTGTAGTTCTGATCGTTTTCTTCGTTACCAAAATGCCAAATACCGGCAAAGGCGGTGCTGATGATGAGAGCCTGAATTTCGGAAATACCGTGAAACGTCTTTTCAGCAACCCGATGTATGTGGGAGGTGTAATTGCCCAAACATTCTACGTTGGTGCACAGATCATGTGTTGGACGTTCATCATTCAATACGCGGAAAATGAACTTGGTATCGATAAGGCGACCGCACAGAACTTCAACATCATGGCGATGGTGATCTTCCTCTGCAGCCGTTTCATCTGCACATTCTTCCTGAAATACATCTCACCAAGTAAACTCCTCCTGGTCCTCAGTGCCGGCGCAATCGCCTTCACTCTCGGAGCGATTTACCTACAGGGCCTTACCGGTCTCTATTCCCTGGTATTGGTTTCCGCATGTATGTCTCTCATGTTCCCTACGATCTACGGCCTCGCGCTGGACGGTGTGGGTGAAGATGCGAAACTCGGTTCCGCCGGTCTCATCTTCGCAATCGTCGGTGGTGTGTTCATGACCCGCTTCCAGGGCCAGGTGCTCGACTTTGATAGGTTCATGGGAACTACCGCAACCCGCGGCTCATTCTACCTCGTGGTGCTTTGCTTTGTAATCATCGCCATCTACGGCTTCGTCGCTTCACGCCATAAGAAGAAGCCTGCGAAAGCTGCTATTATTGAAGGTGAAGGCTACACTGTCTGATACCTGACTGATTCCGATTCATGAAGCGGCCATGCGAATCTCTCGCATGGCCGCTTTTTCGTATACCCATTGCTGCTCCTTTCCTGATCGTATCGGGGGGCAGGGAGGGCTATCACTGGAAACAGGATACCATAACGGGTCTAGATACCTTTAGGTATGACGGGGCGGAGGCTGACAGCGTCAGGGAGGGAGCCCTAGAGGTCTATCAAAGGAAAGGTCTCTATCTTCAGCGAAAGGACGTGGACGTAGAGGTAGACAAAAAAAGGCCCTCCGTTGCCGGAGAGCCTTTGATGATTGTTTGAGAAGAGTAGCGGTTAGGCTTTGTTTTCCTCAGGGGAGAACTCTTCTGTAGGGACGGTGGATGGTGTTTCCATCGCATCAATTTGTGCCTCTGGTTCCTCCACTGCTTCTACAGGAGGTGCCGGTGCAGCTTCCTGGTTGGGGTTGATTGGCGCAAGTGGTGGCACAGTGTTGTTCTGGGCGATGTTCTTCTCATCGTCCCGCTCGGCGTCGGCGTGATCCTTGGACTTGGCACCGGAGACAGTGAGCTGGCGGCCCATGAAGAATTGGTCATGGAGAACCTCTACCGTGCGCTTGGCTTCATCCACATCGAGCATTTCGATGAATCCGTAGCCTTTGGAGCGGTGTGTGCTGCGGTTGTAGACAATCTCGACGCGGCGGACAGCGCCCACGCCTTTGAAGAGCTCTTCCAGATCGCTCTCTGTGGTGTCGTAGGAAAGATTACCAACGTAGACACGGCGGTTTTCCACTGTGGATGGATCTCCACCGCGAGGGCGTTTGGAGTCGCGGCCACCACCACGGGTGTTTTTGCGTGGAGGGCGCTCGGAATTTTCTCCGGAGGAGGAGTCGGAACGGACGTCACGTGTCTTCGACTTGCGTGGTTCGCGGGTTTTCTTCTCGGCCTTGTCCGGTCTACGCTCCGGGCGCGGCGGACGGGTAGGCTCTTTGTAGAGTCCTACTGCCTTCAGGAGCTTCTGCCACCAGGTAAGCTCGATCGGCTTCGGCATAGGACGTTTGAAGGACTTGCCGGAGCTTTGGCGGCCACCGGAGCGTCGACCACCGCCTGATTGGCGGCCTTCGGACGGCTGGCGTTCCGAGTTTGAGTTATTTGAGCGGCGGTTTTGCCCTCCGCGTGAGCGGCGGCGACGATTGTTTCCCGATGATTGGGAGTTTTGTGTATCAGTTGACATGTTTTCGCATGGGTCGGTTTGTTGCGGACGGCCCGGCGCGGCGGGTTGTGTTCCCCGGCGTTGCAGGAAGAGACCTGCGTGCAATCGACACGGCGTCTGGTCGCCAGCTTTTCGGTGCTGGATCGAGCTCCCGCAACTGTTGCGGAAAGAGTCTCGTAGGGACCAGGAGCCGACGATTTGCGCCGCCGTCCGTGAGTAGGTAAGTCCTGTGATTCCTGGCGCGCCCTAAAGATCCGAGTTTCGAATGGAAAAACGGATGTTTGGAGAAAAAGGGTGCCGGATGCTGACATCGGAGATCGGGAGATGCCTACTCGCGAGGGAACTTAGGGTTGGATCCTTGTTTGGCAAGGTTTTTGGGCCCCTGGGGGGATTTAGAGCCAAAATAAAAGCCGGTCCGCCCTTTCAAGGGTGAACCGGCTATCAAGCTATACTGGGAGATTAGTGTTCGTGGGTGTGTCCCTCTTCATCGCCATGCTGGTGGGGAGGTTGGCCCGGTGGGCGTCCCTGTTGTGAACCGGGAGGTCCTCCCGGGCCACCAGGGCCTGCACCACCGGGGCCGCCCATGGCTGAAGTGCCACGGAAGTTCCGGAGGATTACCGGGTATTCATTGGAGAGGAAGTAGGCATAGGTGCCATCCGGAAAATCCGGAGTTTTCGTAAAACGGCCGTTGCATTCGTCCAAAGTGCCGCTGCCTTCCACATATTCATAATCATCTGAGAATGCTCCATCGTATGTCCCACCCGGTCCTTCCGGAGGAGATGGGCGTGTGCCTTCCCTGAGGCGGTAGCTGGATGTCATTTCCACTATTTCGGACGCAGGGTCCTCGGGATCGGCGTAGCCATATAGCGCGTAGATGGGGAACCCATCAAATGCCCAGCCTACCAGAGGAGAGTGCTTGTCTTCGGTGACATCCATCTGTTTGAGAAACGCGGTAGGTTTCCCGTGGTAATGATACTTTCCGCCGGGTTGGACGTGGGCGTAATTTTCATCGAGACCGAACCCAACTGCATTTCCCAATGCTTCATAGTTCCAGGGTTTTGAGCCTTCTCCCGACCAGAATTCGCCGGTGCCGGACTCGATGAAAACACCGTTCAAAAAGATTCCCGCTACCGGGCGGGCAGGAACGGATTCCTTGTTGGCTTTCGGGTTGAGCGGCAGTTTGATCTCGTTGCTCTGCTCGGCGATGGTGTTCGGGTTTTCCGCGTTGGGGAATTTTCCGATAAGGTGCTCGGGGATCGCGTTGGAGTGAATGATGCGTTTGTCGCCTTCTATCGTGATGGTGACCTTATTGTCGGTCGGTGGTTGCTGATCCGCAGGGACAAGATCGAGAGGTCTTGCTGTATTTTCGGTGTGGTTCCGGTTGGGTGGTGGGCCGCCTTGTCCATCTGGCGTCTGCGCACCGGCAGCGGTGATCAGTGCAAGGCTGATCGAGCAGTATGAGAGTATCCGTGTAGTCATTTTATCGTGTGTGGATTGGTTCGGTTTTACGAACCCCTGAAACAACAGAATGGCCCACGTAAACTGGATTTTATTTCAGGGCTTCTCGAAAGCTTCCGCCAGCGGGCGCTTTTGGGAAAGTGGCGCGAAATCGTCGTATTTAACTTTCTCGGCGGGCGGCCAGAAGTTTGATGCGGCGACTGATTCCGAAATCCAGTGAACGCAGGCTTCAGCGGAGGCGAGGTCATCGTGCTCGAAATTGTCCCATGTGGTGAGCTTCACATTGTCGCGGGTTTTCCCGACGTTGATGTAGGCCGGAATGGGGAGTGCATCGCTTTCACGTGATTCAGCAAGAGCGTACAAGGGAAGTTGGAGATTTTTCCAGAAATAGGTGGCCGGTTTTCCTTTTGCGTCCGTGGTGGAAAGGAACGGCGGCTCATTGCCCTCCAAATGCGCCGGGATTTTTGTGCTACCGGTTATTTTCTGGCGGTGCACGCTTTCGATGTTTTCGACTTTGCCAGTTTTGTAGTCGATGACACGGATTTGTCCTGTTTCCCGATGGCGATCGATTCTGTCGATTTTTCCGGAAATGATGATATTTCCGGATGGAATGGAGATTTTTCGCTCCACATGGAGAATTTCCCATCCTTCAGAGATGATCTGTGCCTGCTCAATCGCGAACCATGCCAGACGATTGCGGATGGATTCCGCCTGAATGCGGATTGCGAGTGGCGGGTTCTTGCCGAATCTGGCGAGGAGAATTTTCTCAAGAGCAGTATGGAGTGACTTCGTGAGCTTTTCTGTGGACTCCAATGTGCGGGCCAAAGGATCGTTTCCCCATGCCTCAAGGACATCGTGTGTGGTGGAGCCGAAGTCGCGCGAATTCATTTCGCTCCGGTCCGGTTCCGGGACGGACATTTTCACGATGTGCTTCAGGTAGAAGCGGAAGGGGCAGGCCAGGTAGGTGGGAAGTGCAGTGACACTGATTCGTTCGAGCGGCGGGAGTTTGGGGGTATTCCACTTCCAATTTGATTCCCAGGTGAGACTTGCTTCCGGGGGTTCGATTTCGCGGAACAGATTGCTAACCGTGGGCACGAGTTCTTCGCGCGGAACTTTGAGCAGTAAGCGCGAGGGTAGGTAGGTTTCTCCGCCTGGACCGGTTTTCCCGCAGATGAGATTTACGCTGCCATTTTTGCGGCGCATTTCTATCATGGAGTGAAGGAGATAGGCATCGCGCGCGTGGCGGTTTTGATCCGTGTTAAGACCGAGGGCCTTGCGGATGTTTTCGGAAAGCCAGGGCTCGCCGCCGGAGCGGGAAGGTATAAAGCCCTCATTCATGCCGCAAATGACGAGATGTGGACCGGGCTCGAAGAGGAGCTCCAACCATCCCTGAATATCGATCGAGCGATTCTGTGGGGGCTGGGCGGAAGGTGTGGGAAGCTCGGCGATGAGGATGGAGAGCCAGAAACTATGACTTCGTCTGACCTTTCCGAGCACTGCGGAGGCTGTTTCGAGAAACTCGAAAATATGGGTTAGCTGATTCTCCGACGATTCACCTTGGAGCTTGAGTGAATCGAGGTGCGTGGTGATGGCTGATTTGAAATCCGTGGATAGAAATTTTGTGCGAAGCGCAAGGAGTGTGTTTATCACCGAGGAAGTCTCCGGTGGGGCGCTTTCCGAAAGTGGAATTGGGCCGAGGGTTGCGTGCTTGTCTCGTAGCTGATTGAAGGCGAGGAGAGCCTGTGCGCGCTTTCCATCGATGAGGGGCGTGATCTCAGGAAGAGTCAGTAGCGTAGCCAAGTGCTTGGAAGTCGGTGCGGTGAGCCAATTTTTCCAGGCACGTAGCCAGCGTGCTAGTGCGGGTATAGGCTGTTGGGCGGCGGGATGGAATGCGGTCCAGCCCTTGGCTGAAAGTGCACGGATCAAAGCCGCGCCCGTGTGGTCGTCTGCGGAGCCCAAAGTTATTTGGTTCGAGGGGGCTCCCGACATGGCTATGGCCGCGATGGCAAAGGCGGCTTGCTGATCAGGATCCGCGGCTACCTGCGAGACCACTTGGTTTGGGAGCTGACGTTCCTGCCAGTTTTGAAGGGGGATTCCCAGGGGAGAAAAGTTTTCCTGTTCAGATTCGGGGGCGGCGATGAGGACGGTTAGCTCACCATTGAATTTCTCCAGTGCCTGGGCAAGGCATGGTGGCATTTCAGTAATACCTGCGAGAATTATCCGGGTAAAATTTTCGGGCAGGGAAAAGTTTGTTCGGAGCGCGGTGGAGCGGGACTGGTATGTCCAACTCCCGAGAATCCGTTCAGCAATGGTTTCCAAGTTCGCGAGGGCATTCCAGCGACCTTCCTCTGGGGTGTTTGCGAGAAATTTGGACGCTGAGAAGAGGTTGTGAAGATGATCCTGGAGTGTGGCTCTCAGGCCGGTGATCTCGGTGGCGAGGGATGTGGCCCAATCGGTTTCCGCTTCGGTAGGATCAGGAGGATTCGGAAGTAGATCGGAGTAATTTTCCCACTCCTCCGTGGATATGGATTCGAGGGTTTCGATCCAAGCGATTTTTTCCAGCCATTTTGGGGCAATGGACGGATCATTCAGGTGCAGTAAGGAACCGGGAGTCGAAACCGCAGGGGCTAGGATAGCAGTGGCGGAGGCCGCGAGTTCCTCGCGGAGGATACGCGAGCTTTGGGAAGTGGGGGTAATGACCAGGGTTTCCGGCAGGGTATCCCGGCGCTCCAGCAGGTAGGAGACGAGGCTTGGGAGGAATGGGGTTTGATAGCCGAGGAAATGGCGCTGAAGCATGAGGCAACTATCAAATCCGATGGCTCAGAGTTCAATGAGCATTGTGAGAAGATATGGGAGGGACCTAGTAAAACGAAAAAGCGAGCAACCCGTTGGGGTGCTCGCTTTTTGAAAGGTACAAGTAATCGGCTTAAATACCGATTGCCTGGATTAACCGTTTGTAAGGTCGACAGTCTCTTGATCGACGGCTGGTGCAGCCATGCTGAAACGCCATCTTACTTTGTTACGCTTGGAAGCGGTACGAAGTTTACGGACCTTGCGATCTGTAGGTGTTTCGAAGGAACGGCGGCGGCGCATTTCCTCAAGAATTCCCTCTGAATCGAGTTTTGTTTTGAGGCGTTTGAGGGCGCGATCGACTGGCTCTCCTTTTTTTACGTTTACTCCACGCATACTAATAATCTTTGTGTTTGTTATCTTTAAATCTTTGTTTGGGGCGCGGCTTATAGCTTGGCTGATTTTTTGAGTCAAGCTGTAAACCGTGCGGTGAATTACTCGCCGAGGCCGAAACGGACGAAACGAGTTACGGTGAGGGTATCACCGAGTGCTTTGCTCTTCTGTTCGAGAAGCTGTGAGATGGTGACATCCGGGTCCTTAACGAAGCCTTGCTCAAGGAAGCAGGATTCCGCGAAGAATTTGCCGATTTGGCCTTTGAGGATGTTGCCGATGATGTTCTCCGGCTTGCCTTGCTCGAGAAGGCGGACGCGGAAGATGTCCATTTCCCCATCAACGATGGCTTGTGGGATATCGTCGCGGGAAAGGCCTTTCGGTGCGCAAGCTGCGATGTGGAGTGTCAGGTCCTTGATGAGTTCCTGGAAATCAGGGGAGGACTTGGTCTCTTCTTTGGTGGTTCCTACTTCGAGGAGGACGCCTACTTTGCCACCGAGGTGGATGTAGGTGGCAACTACGCCACCAGGGGCTGCGTTGAAGCGCTCGAATTTACGAAGTTGGATATTTTCACCAAGTTCGAGAACTTTGGTTTTCACGTAGTCGCCTACGTTGCTTTCCGTGTGAGGAACTGCGAGTGCCGCTTCGAGGTCGGCTGCATCGGATGCTGCGACGACGTCTGCAACTTCGGAAACGAATGCCTGGAAGTTGTCGTTTTTGGAAACGAAGTCAGTTTCGCAGTTTACTTCCATGAGGAAGCCGAAGTCAGCTGCGTCGTTGACGCGTGCTGTGATGATGCCTTCGTTGGCAGCGCGGTCTGATTTTGCGCCTGCTTTTGCAATACCACGCTCACGGAGGAGCTTGATGGATGCTTCGATGTCGCCATTGGTCTCGGTGAGGACTTTTTTGCAGTCCATCATGCCGGCGTTTGTCTTGTCGCGGAGTTCTTTAACGATTGATGCGGTGATCATTCTTTGGAGAATTGTTTGCTGGTTAAACGTGTGAGGTTATCGAGAAATTACTTCTTGCTGGCTGTCACCATGCCATCGACCAGGTTCTGGAGGATGATGCGGATGGAGCGGATAGCGTCGTCGTTGCCCGGGATCGGGTAATCAACACGAGCTGGGTCAGCATTGGTATCGACGATGGCGACGATAGGGATGTTGAGGCGATGAGCTTCAGCAACTGCGATAGTTTCGCGAGCGGAGTCTACGATAACGATAGCGTCGGGCTTTTTCTCAAGATTGCGAACACCACGAAGGTTACGCAGAAGTTTTTCACGCTCACGGCCAAGAGCGGAGAGCTCTTTCTTGGACATTGCCTTGAACTCAGGCTGTTTCTCGATGTTCTCGAGGTATTGAAGGCGCTCAACGGATTTGCGAACTGTTGTCGCGTTGGTGAGCATGCCGCCGAGCCAGCGGTGGTTGACGTAATGTTGGCCGGTAGCTTCTGCAGCTTCGCGGATTGCGTCTTGTGCCTGGCGTTTGCAGCCGACGAAAAGGATTTGTTTGTTCTTGGAGACAAGGTCTGCAAGGAAGTCAGCTGCTTTATCGAGCTGCTGGACGGTTTTCTCAAGATTGATGATGTAGATGCCGCCTTTGTCCTTCATGAGGAAAGGCTTCATGCGTGGGTTCCACTTTTTAGTTTGGTGACCGTAATGAACGCCGGCGTCCACCATTTCTGAGATAAGTTCGTTTACCATAATATGTATGTATTTTTGTCCCGTCTTGAATCAGATCGGGCGATTTTGAAGTTCTGCCACTTTCGTGTCCCTTGGAAACTTCGTTGCTTTTGAGGTGGCTAAGAGGGGCGGGGGAGATACTTGTATTAGCGGTCTGTGGCAAGCATTTTCGTAGTAGTTTATTGAATTTTAGGGCTGTTGAAGTCGTTTTCGGGTGGCATCCGGAATGCTGGGTTTGGCATTCATGCATCCGGGATGTAAGTTTCCGGGATCAATTGTGTCGTATGAAAATTGTCGGGAAAATTAAGGAGATTTGGCGGTATCCGGTGAAGGGGATGGCGGGGGAACGGCTTGAGTCCTGCTATTTCGGACCGGAAGGTCTGGAGGGTGACCGTGTGTGGGCGGTGAGGGATACTGTGAGGCAGGAGATACAAAGCTGTAAGTTCAGGCCAGAGTTACTGGGCTGCACTGTTCGCACTCGGGCGGGGGAAGGCTCCGCGGTGGATATCGAGTTCCCTGATGGGAGTATTCTCGGGAGCGATAGCGATTTGATCAACGAGCGTTTAACAGAGTTGGTCCGGAACGAGTCAACGCTGGAGTGCCTGGATGCGGCAAAGGATCCGGCGTTTCTAAAACGGTATAAATCGGGACCACGGGATTGGTTGGAGGAGCTTAAGGAAACTTTTACACGCGAGGAAGACGAGCCATTGCCGGACTTCACTGAATTCCCGAAGCAGGCGCAGGATTTTGTGACGGTTCCGGGTTCATTTTTTTTGGTGAGTCCTTTTCATATCATCACGACTGCGACGATGAAGAGAATGACCGGATTGCTGCCAGGATCGGATTGGGATGTGAGACGTTTCCGGCCGAATATTGTGATTGAAACGTATCCGGGGGAGGAGGGGTTGCTTGAACAGGAATGGATAGGTAGTCAGCTGAAAATTGCCGGTCTACCAATAGACTGCACGGGGACGGCGGTTCGCTGTGGGGCTGTTACCCGTGCGCAGAAGGGAATAGCGAAGGATACTTCAATGCTCCGAACGATTGTGAAGGAGGCGGAACAGAATCTTGGGATTTACGGGAACATCCTGGAGCGTGGGGTAGTTACCGTCGGAGACGAGGTCTATCTGCAGAAGTGATCCGTGAATTTTACGACCAATTCTGAAATCGGCTGCGTAACGTTCATTTCCAATGCGTAATCTGGGATTTCCAGGATTTCCAGTTGTGACGCCAGAAGGGAAGGTGGCATGAAGTGCTGGCCGGATTCATAGCGGCAGGTAATGCGCTCAAGGAGGATTTTTCCGGGTGCTGTGAGATGCAGGAAGCCGAGTGCTGGATATTTCGAGCGAAGAGTTTTCCTGTAGGTTTCCTTCAGAGCGGAGCAGGCGATGAAGGTGGGTGTTGGGTCTGTGGAATGGGATGCGATAAGTTCCGCGAGGATTTCCAGCCAAGGCTGTCGGTCCTGATCGCTGAGTGGTATGCCGGAAGCCATTTTTTTACGGTTGGCTTCCGGGTGGAAGTCATCCCCATCAAGAAATTTTCCGTGGGTGGATTCCGCGAGGGCGTTTCCGAGGGTGGTTTTCCCGGTGGCAGAAACGCCCATGAGGATGAATACGTTGGGTGTCATGGCTATTCGCTTAGCGGTTGACGATGTTCGGGCAGGCGTCCGGGCCTTCGCTGAGGATGGTCATGATATTTTTAGCGGAAGCTTCCGCCATCGCGGCGTTGGTTTCGGCTGTGTTTGAGGCAACATGGGGCGTGATGACGATGTTGCCGAGAGTACGAAGGTCCTTTTCCGGAGACTGAGGGACGTATGGCTCGTGCATGAAAACATCGAGGGCCGCTCCAGCGATAATGCCATTGGTGAGGGCATCGAAGAGATCATCTTCGTTTACGAGAGCACCACGGGCGGTATTGAGGAAATATGCGTCATTTCTCATCTTCGAGAATAGTTCGGCATTTGCCATGCCTACGGTCTCCGGGGTGACGGCCATCATCATTAGGACAAAGTCGGCGTTGGCCACAGCGTCTTCGAGGTCGGTGGTGATACGCTGGACAGGGACTTCCCTTTGAAATTCCTCGAAGGTTTCAACCTTCGCAAATTTACAGAAAGTGTCCTGATCGAATTGGTCGAAGCCGATGACGTTCATCCCGAATCCGTGGTGGGCTTTCCTGCAAATATCCTGGGCAATGCGGCCAAAGCCAAGAATGGCGAGGGTTTTACCATGGACTTCGATTCCGCGTTTAGGTTCCCATTTTTCCGAGCGCATGGAGCGGTCCAGAGATGCCACGTTTCGGGCAAGTGAGCCGAGCAGCCACATTGCGTGCTCTGCAACGGAGGTGTTGAGAACTCCGGGGGTATTGGCTACGTGAATGCCGGCGGCGGTGGCCTTGTCCTTATCGATGGAATCGTGGCCCACACCGAAACGCGAGATAGCCGCACCTGCGGGGAGCGCTGAATAGAGAGCTCCGGTGTAAGGATAAATATCTGCGATAAACCCGCGGACGTTTTGCTTTTTAATCAGATCAGAGAGCGTGGGCTCATCCTCCGCCACCGGAGTGAAAATAAAATCGGTGGTTCCGGAAAGGCGGGTGAAAACCTCTTTTCCTTTGGCATAGGAGATTTCACTTACAAAAATTGTTTGCTTGGGCATGTGCTGAAAATTTGGAGTTTTGGAAGGAAGTAGAGCGTTTGGAATTGGCGGCTTTTACCTTTGATGCTTCGAGTGATCCAATGGTGCGGTCAGGGATTGAGACCTGGCGGTTGATAGTGCTGGGGCTTTCACTGTCTGTGATCCGGATGGAGACTTCTTCAGTGGGTAGCCATCCGACAAGGGCGGACCATGTTGCTGCGGCACCCATGGCGGAGGAAATCGCGATGAGCAGAGCCGGGAGGATAATTTTCCAGGCCGGGAGGAGCTTCGATTTTCTGGAAGGCTTGTCCATTGGCCGGGTGATTCAGGATCTTACGACTATTGCAGACCTGGATCGACTTCGGCTGCTATGGAGAGCATTTCGACTGCGAGTTTGGAAACCGCTAGACTGGTTTTCTGTGCTTCTCTGGCAAGCTTCACGGCTTCGATCTTTTTACCTTCACGCATGAATTCGAGGATGTTCCCACGGGTTTCCGGGGTGAGCTTTTCGATGACGGCGTTGGCTGTGGCGATATTTTCCTCGGTATAGTAAGGCATTGCCTCGAGTTTGCGCTGCGCCTCGTCATTCGCGACTGGTGGTGCGATGGAAATTTCCGCCTCAGCTTCCTGGGTCGGCTCAGGAATTTCCTTTGCGGGTACCTCGGATTTTTCGCAGGAAACCGCCATGAGAACAGCAGCTGAATAAGTGATGATCTGGAAAAGTGCTCTGGGCTTTTTCATATCACAGTTATAACCGTTTCCGGTGGATCCGGCGAGTTCAGAAATCCCAGAGAATTGGCTGATTAACCTATCGGAAAAACGGGGAATGGTGGGGTCGGTTTCCTACGGTTCAAGTTTCGTAGTCGGGGTGGTGAGATCGGGTTTGGTATTCCAGCGTGGTTTCCAATCTGCTTTTTCGACGCGGGTGCGGAAAATAACGGTGTTGTCGAGGTCCAGGCTTTCAGTCCAGATGAACTTGGCGTTCTCGAAGTCTTCACGATTGAAAACCTCCTTCGGGTCTACGCGTTCTTCGCTGTATTCGGTAGCATTCGCCCAGCTGCTGTCATCGAAGTTTTCGGAAAACCAATCTTCTGGAATGGGAGTGGTTTCAACCCGAGGATTTTCCACAATGCCATCGAGTGGGCCGGTGAAAAAGCTTTTGGCCTTCCAGCTGGCATCGGAAACTGTGCCATCTGCGAAGCGGATGATGAAGCCTGCGTCTCCGATGCGATCCCCGTATTCCAAGCCGCTTTTAGGATCGGCGTTGTCTTTTGCCATGATGGCAATGTTCATAGGGTATTCCGGGAGGATATCGAGGGTGACCACGTTATGTGGCATGAAGTCGATGGGATCAACTGCTACCAATTTTCCATTGATATAGAGCATGAACCAGTTGTCGGCGTATGCACTGACCGTGATGGTATCGGACGTTTGCGGTTTGATCAGGCCTCCGTCATCGGGGCGGCCGGTGCCTTTGGCTGGTTTGTCGGAATTTGGTTGCTCTTGAATGGATGTCGGCGGTCCGGAACGATCGCCGGCCGGAGGTGGGGTTCCTGCTTCTTCACCGTTGCGGGTGTAGACGACGTCGAGCGAAGAACTGGCAAGGACTTTGCCTTTCATTGCTGAGAGCAATACATCGCGGTCGACCTCGGCGGGTGCCTGGGATATTTCAAGTGGTTCGCTCAGGGCATAAACAGTGAGGACGTAGGTCTTCGCGCCGGGGCCTTTCGAATGTGGTGGTTCATAGCCTACGTGGCCGTTGAAGCCCGTGCCGATTGTTCCGATGTCTGTCACGTTTTTAGGTAATTCTGTGACCGTTGTGGGGATATCCCACAACGTCCAATAATGCTTCATGGTATTGTCCGGAGTGAGATGATCCATGACGAGGGCGAAGGACTTGGTGCCTTCAGGGACGCCTTTCCATGAGAGTGGGAGGGTGGCTCCGCTGCCGTCGCCGGTGAAGTCCACTGGCAGGTCGCCTCCGTTTTCTACTTCCGGACTGGTTAGGATGAATGTGTCGTTGGGTTTCTTTAGCGCGTCGGGGCCGAATTCCGAGTCGGGCTCGGAAGGACGTTCCTGTGGGGCTTTTTCGTTGCCGTTTCTTGGTGGGGAACCCTGAGCCTGTGGTGTGTAGGTTTCCTTGGTGGCCTCGGATTCTCCGTTTTTGAATTCAAAGGTGTAGGAGCCGTCGGGATTGACCGAGTAGGCGATGGTGCGTTTTTCGTCTTCCACCTTGTAGCTCACCTTGTAGGCGTTTTCGGCGGTGGATTCGAAGTCGGTGATTTCCGCTCCAGGCAAAGGCTCTCCGGCTTCACGAATTACTTGGGCGCGGGGCTGTGGATCTACCTGGCCATCTATTTCTGTGACTTCGCCGTGGAATCCACCGTTCACGTAGGGATATTCCTCGGAGGAGTGATAGTGATAGCCGATCTCTGTCGTGTGACCGTTGAATTCATCGAGTCCTTCAGGCTTGGAGCCATCCGGTTCGGCAAGGCCGAGGATGGGGTAGCCGTCGAGGGCGTAGGCGATGGGATTTCCTTTTCCGACCGCTTCCTCCAAGTGTAGTGGTGCTGCGTGATAGTGGTAATCGTCCGCCCGCCCGCAATGGCCGCCCCATTGATCGAGTTCTCCAATTTCCTGGGAAAGTTCTCCGCGGTTGTTTTGTGGATTGAAAATGGGAATTCCGTTCACTGCGATGGCGATTGCTCCGCGAAGAAACTCGTTTTTGACCGTGCGTGGTTCGGCAGCAGGTACCGGGAGGAGTGGGATGCGCCATGCATTTTCGCCAGTGTAGTCCTGGGGTAGCGGAACCTGCTGCTGCCACGCTGTGATGCCTGTCATCATATCATGCTGTGGCAGGCCATTGCTTTCTATGTATAGAAACGAGTCGTCCCAGCGGAGGTTTACCCGCGGTGAGAATTTCCCGAAATACTCCGCCTGGGACGGTGGTGTCGCTTGCTTGGCGATCTTTTCTGCGCCCTCCGAGCTATTGTCGTGATGGTGATCCGCGCTGCTGGAGATTTCGTGGGCATTCGCCGATAGGACGGAAAAGCCGGCGAACAGAGGGATGACAAATCTGTATTTCATGGAACAACGGTAGCATACTCTACATGAAGATTGGATGAAGGTCGCACTATTTGTAGGTCGCACCGGAGGTGCGGTTGTCACTCTTGAGCCGGCAGCTTTTCCGTCGATGTATTGTCGTCCGTGGGCGGCAAATTTTTCTGTTTGGTGTTATCCGCAGGGGATACCCGGGTAGCAGTGGCGGAATCGTTGGGAACGATCTGGTCTGAGTAGGGGCATTGTCCGATGATCTACTGAAACAAAAAAATCCCCGGAACCTACTGAGAGGTTCCGGGGATCGAAAGCGATGAAATCTTCTTTGAAAGCTGCGGGGCCTACACTCTGCGGCGTCTAAGGAGCAGCGCTGCACCACCGAGTCCGAGGAGGGCCACCGAAGACGGCTCAGGAATGATTGTGCCGTTCAGAGTGAGGTCATCCAGAATATAGGTTCCATTGTCCACGGTATCCCTGACCTGAAGCTGAATAGTAAACGTGTCACCATTGACAAATTGTGTGGTGGAGATGCTATCGTCGAGATTCACGCCAATTGACGAGTTTCCTCGGCCGCCGAGGTTATTGAAATTGCTACCATTTTCAGAAATTGCAAAACTCAGTCTGCGACCATTTCCACCGGGTCTGCTGATCGCATTTATGCTTGCGCTATCTATTATGAGATAAGCGTCTGAAGCGAGATCACTTACGGTGTAAGTGAATTCGGCTGCCGAATAGAAATCGCCATTCGGCATGTAAGTGGATGTGATGGTATCAATATCTCCTATTGCAGGATCGTTGTTGGTTACAAATTGCACGGTTGTCGTCGTGCTGGTGACATCCATGGTAATAGGATCGACGGTATCGATGGTGACACTAGTCGCTGGTAGAGTAGCGTCGGATGCGTATATGGACCCCGAGTCTTCGGCAAGTGAACCTCCGGTGAAGCTGTAAGATGCCAATACTGCTGCGTGTGATAAAGGTACTGAAAATAGTGAGAATGCGAGGAGGGAGGTAATTTTTTTCATATTGGAGCTAGGGTTTTTCATTTTACGCGCATGAAGTGGCATTCGATAAATTTGCATTTATCGGGGGGATATGCTGACGAAAATGCTGAACGAGCAAAACGTTTTTACCTTTTTGGGTCAAGATGGAAATAGTCGGTGTCCGTTCTATGGTTGAATGTAGGCTTATCTAGTCTATGGAAAGGGCTGTTTTTAGGAACGGTGCGGTGCGTGAAATTTTGGATTTTGCGACCATTTCCGGGGTGCCTTGGGAGACGATTTCTCCTCCGTCTTCTCCGGCTTCGGGGCCGATGTCTAGGATCCAATCGGCCTCGGCGGCAACGGCCATGTGGTGCTCGATGACGACGACGGTGTGACCTTCGTCGGCAAGGCGGTGGAGGATGTCGATGAGGCGTTTCACGTCCTCCAGGTGGAGGCCGACGGTGGGTTCCTCGATGAGGTAGAGATTGCGGGCTTTTAGCTGGGCGTTGTTGAGGGTGGCTTTCATGCCGCGTCCTTTGATGAGCTCGGAGACGAGCTTGATGCGCTGGGCTTCGCCGCCGGAGAGGGTGGGGGAGGCTTGGCCGAGCTGGAGGTAGCCGAGGCCGGTATCTGCCATGAGTTTCAGCGGATGGGAGATGCGTGGCTGGGACTCGAAGAAGGTTGATGCTTCATCGATGGTCATGGCGAGAACCTGGCCGATGTTTTTTTCGCGGAAATTCACTTCGAGTGTGGCCGGGTTGTAGCGCATGCCGTTGCACTCCTCGCAGTGGACCCAGGTGGAGGGGAGGAAGTCCATTTCGAGTTTTACGCGACCGTTTCCTTTGCAATCAGGGCAGCGACCACCATCGGTGTTGAACGAAAACCGGGAAGCATCGAAGCCGCGCATGCGGGCCTCGGGGAGCTGGGCGTAGAGGGCGCGGATGTGATCGAAGACTTTGACGTAGGTAGCGGGGCAGGAGCGGGAGGTTTTACCGATAGGTGACTGGTCTACCTCGTAAACGGATTTGATATTCTTATTTCCGGAAACGGATTTGAAGGGCTTGGTTTTGGACTTTTTATCGAAGGCTGCGGCGATGCCTTGGTGCATGATCGTGGATTTCCCGGAGCCGGAAATTCCTGTAAGCACGGTGAGGCGTGCGAGAGGAATGGCTACGTCGATGTCCTTGAGGTTATTTGCGTGGCAGCCTTTGATCTTCAGGTGCGGGTGGGTTTTACCGATGTTTCGGCGCTCGCCACGTGTGGGGTGTGACAGTGGGTGCGCTAGAGCGCGGTAGGTGGGGGAGTTCTCGTATGATTTTTTGCGACTGCCGATTTTAGGAGGATTTCCCTGATAGACGATTTCTCCGCCAAGGCGGCCGGCCCCCGGTCCGAGATCAATTAGATGGTCCGCGGAGGCGATGGTGTCTTCATCGTGCTCTACGATGATAAGGGAATTTCCTTGGTCGCGTAGGGCGGTGAGGGTTTTGAGAAGGGCTGAGTTATCGCGCGGGTGCAGGCCGATAGTGGGCTCGTCCAGCACGTAGAGGACGCCGCGGAGGTTGGATCCGAGCTGGGCGGCGAGGCGGATGCGTTGGGATTCACCCCCGGAGAGGGTGTTTCCGGAACGGTTCAGGTGGAGGTAGCCAAGGCCTACTTCATCAAGGAAATTCAGGCGCTGGGAGATCTCAGGTATAATATCGCGGGCGATGAGTTTTTCGCGGGCGGTTGAGAATTTCTGTTTTTGGAAATGTGAGGAGGCGTCGTTGATGGAGAGCTGGGAGAGGGCGGCGATGGGTGTATCCCCGATGTGCACGGAGGCGCCAACGGGATTGATACGGGATCCGTGGCAGGATGGGCATTCGATGAACTCCGCTGTATCCATCTTATCGATGGAGCGGTCTGCGTCCATTTCTGCTTCGAGGACGGAATCGAAG
Organism: Luteolibacter sp. AS25; assembly: GCF_046736275.1. Lineage (GTDB taxonomy): Bacteria > Verrucomicrobiota > Verrucomicrobiia > Verrucomicrobiales > Akkermansiaceae > Luteolibacter. Next base: position 2,619,032 of record NZ_CP151837.1, on the reverse strand, counting down.
CGGGAGGTATCGAGGATACGGCGGCGTTTCGGAACTTTACCGTGGCCGCGGCAGTCCGTGCACCAGCCGTGGGGTGAGTGAAATGAGAAGAGTCGAGGATCGAGCTCTTCGAACGAGCGGTTGCAGCACGGGCAGCTGGAGCTTGTGGATAGGAGGATGAACTTTTTGTCGGCGGTGAAGAGTTTTATCAGTCCTTTTCCTATGTCCAGAGCGCGGGACAGCTGGGTGCCGAGTGCGGTGTGATCGGCGTTGATTGAAGAGTCTGCGACGACGACGTCGATATCGTGTTCCACGTATCGTTCGAGTGGGGTGAACTCTGCGGCTTCCTTGAATTGTTTATCGACGAGGAGGGTGGTGAAGCCTTGCTTTACGGCCCAAGCTGCAATTTCCGTGTGGTAGCCTTTTTTCCCGCGGATGAGGGGGGAAAGGATGCTGATAGGGCCTTTCCTAAGCTCTGCGCGGATGGTTTTCTCGATGGCGGCGATAGATTGCTTCTCCACGGGGACCTGGCAATCCGGGCAATAGATGGTGCCTAACTTTGAGTAGAGGAGGCGGATGAAGTTCCAAAGTTCTGTGACGGTGGCAACGGTGGATTTTCCGCCGCCCTGGGAGACGCGTTGCTCGATAGCGACGGTGGGTGGAAGGCCCTGGAGTTGATCGATCTCGGGTTTCTCCAATTGCTCGGCGAACTGGCGGGCGTAGGCGGACATGCTATCAAGGAAACGCCGCTGGCCTTCAGCGAAGAGGATATCGAAGGCCAATGTGGATTTTCCCGATCCAGAGAGTCCGGAAATAACGACTAGCTCGTCCCGCGGGATGTCGAGGGAGATATTTTTGAGGTTATGGTGGCGGGCTCCTCGTAGAGTGATCAGTGCCGGTTGCTCAGTGATCAGTGGTGGATCTGCGGTTTCGCCGGGAGTTGAGTCAGTGGTTCCGGCTAGTGCTGTCTTGATGTATTTTGCGGTGGGGGTGTTGGCCTTGGCGATTTGCTCGGGCGTGCCTTCGGCTACAAGTTGGCCGCCGTGTTTTCCTGCCTCGGGGCCGAGGTCGAGAATCCAATCCGCGGATTTAATGACGTCCAGATTGTGCTCGATGACGAGAAGGGAGTGGCCGGCGTCGACTAGTTGTTGGAAAACTGCGAGAAGGTTTTCAATATCGGAGAAATGGAGGCCGGTGGTGGGCTCGTCCAGGATGAGTAGCTTTTTGCCTTCTTTCGCGGCGGAGGCGGAGAGGAGTTGGCAGAGTTTGAGTCGCTGGGATTCACCGCCGGAGAGTGTGTTAAGTGCCTGGCCTAGTTTCAGGTAGCCGAGGCCAACCTGGACGAGAGGGGTGAGAATGCGGACGATCGTCTGATGGCGCTTTGCGTGGGAGGCGGGAATTCCATCGATATCCTCGTAGAAGCTGATGGCTTCGGTGACGGTGGAGTCGAGGATTCCGTGGATGGATTTTCCGCGATAGAGAAACTCCAGTGTGGAGGGCTTGTAGCGTTTTCCTTCGCAATCCGGGCAGGTGACGTAGATATCGGAGAGAAACTGCATTTCGACTTTTTCGTAGCCGTTTCCAGCGCAGCGATCGCAACGGCCCTCACCGGAATTGAAGGAAAAGAATCCGGTTTTTAGGGCGCGGGCTTTGGCGTCCGGTGTGTTTGCGAAGAGTTGGCGGATGGGATCAAAGGCACCGAGGAAAACCGCCGGAGTGGAGCGTGGGGTGCGGGCGACTGCGGTTTGATCGATGAGTTCGATGCCGTCAATATGCTGTGTGCCGGTGATTTCCTTGATGGGTGCGGGATCGTCGCTGGTCTCTATTCCGAGTTTGCGGGCGGTATTGAGGTAAACGATCTCGTGGGCAAAAGTGGATTTCCCTGAGCCGGATACGCCGGTGAGGCATACGAAGATGCCCAAGGGAATTTCCGCATCGAGTTTTTTGATATTGTGGCGGGAAGCGCCTTTGATGATGAGCTTTTGTTTGGTGGGTTTGCGGCGTTTTGCCGGGATGGAGATGGACCTTTCTCCGCTGAGCCAAGGTAGAGTGCCTATTGAATGCTGCCCGGTAGTGGTCAGTGATGGATCCTGGGCGTTACCGTGGAATATGATGTTGCCGCCGTGCTGGCCGGCACCTGGGCCAATGTCGATAAGGTTGTCTGCCGCACGCATGACAGTTTCCTCGTGCTCTACTACGACCAGGGTATTTCCTTTATCCCTCAGGCCGTGCATGACTCCAACGAGGCGATCGATATCGCGCGGGTGGAGGCCTACGGTGGGTTCATCGAGGACGAAGAGTGTGCCGGTGAGTGATGCCCCGAGGCAGGTGGTGAGGTTCACGCGTTCGACTTCGCCGCCGGAGAGTGTGCGGGTGGGACGATCAAGTGTGAGGTAGGAGAGACCCACTTCGTTCAAGTAATGGAGGCGCGAGTGGATTTCCGTCAGGACAAGCTTGAGTGTGCTATCAGTGGTCCCGAGGGCTGTATGATTTTCCCGCAACTCGGCTGAAAACGGGAGCAGATCCGAGATGGGCATGGCCCACAGGTCCGGGAGAGTCTTGTCCTTGATTTTAAAGCAGAGAGCCTCGGGCTGGAGCCGCTTGCCACGGCAGGAATCACAGGTGGTGTAGGAGCGATAGCGCGAGAGAAATACGCGAACGTGCATCTTGTAGGCCTTTGTTTCCATCCAGTCGAAGAAGCCTTTGACGCCGTACCATCCACCGGATTGCCAGAGTTCCTCAAGATCCTCCGGAGAGCTTGTCTGCCGATCTCCATAGTAGATCCAGTCACGGGTATCTTCATCGAAGTCCTCCCATGGGGTGGAGATGTCGATATCGCGTTCCTTACAGTTGCGGACGAGGTCGCGTTGGCATTCCTCGCCGCGGTCTCCTTGAAAGGGTTTAATGGCACCTTGTTTCAGGGTGAGGGTAGGGTCAGGAATGGCTTTTCCCGGATCTATGCCGATGATCCGGCCGAATCCCCTGCATTTCGGGCAGGCTCCGAGGGGGGAATTGAAAGAAAATAGGGCGGGGGAAGGCGCGCGGAGTGTGAAACCGGTTCTCGGGTTTGTCCAAGTGGTGGTGAACGCGCGGGATTTCTCGGGATGGATGATGGATGCGTGTCCTTTCCCCAAAAGAAATGCCGCTTCAAGTGCTTCAAGTAGGCGGCTTGAGTTTTGTGCGGAAATTTTCAAGCGGTCCTGGATTACGCTGAGGGAAGGCGGGATCCTCTCTGGGGGTGTTTCATCGGTACGATAGATTTCGCCTTTGATGAGGACTCGGAGGTAGCCCTGGGAATTGAGAAACGGAAAAAGTTCCTCGGGATTGGCATCGCTGGGGACCGGTATCGGAAAGGTGATGAGAATATTTTCTCCGGAAAGATTCTGCGTAGCCCAGGTGGAGGCGGATTCGGGTGAGTCCGGTTCTATTTTTTCTCCCGTGTTGGGATCGTATCCGGTGGCTAGTCGTGCGAAGAGGAGCTTCAGGTAGTCGTTGATTTCCGTGAGGGTGCCAATTGTCGAGCGGGTGGTGCGAACGTGGTTTTTCTGCTCAATGGCGATAGCGGGAGGAATGCCATCGATCGAGTCGACCAATGGCTTGTCCATACGATCAAAAAACTGACGGACGTAAGGGGAAAAAGTTTCCACATAGCGCCGCTGGCCTTCGGCATAGAGTGTGTGAAAGGCGAGCGAGGATTTCCCTGACCCAGAAGGACCGGTAACTACGGTGAGTTTTCCGAGCGGGATATCCAGATCCAGGTTTTGGAGGTTGTGTTGGCGGCAACCGCGTAGGGCAATGGAGCTATTTGAATTCCTTTTTTTCGACTTTCTGGGCACATCGGACGATAGGCAGAAAATCGTTATCTGCTAGGGGAAGAATGAAGATTTGGTAATTTATCGTAAATCCGGGCATTGACATGTCCGCGGAATCCGCGTAATCAATCGCCTCCCGCGCCGGGTTTAACGGCGGAGTCGCCAAGTGGTAAGGCAATGGTTTGCAAAACCGTCATTCGTGGGTTCGATTCCCACCTCCGCCTCCAATATCCTCATTCTGGATATTAGAGATTCAAGAGTCAGTTAAAGAACTGGATTACCCGGCGGAATTATCCAGATAGGTAATTGGTATCAAATTGAGAAATCTATTTCTTCCCTGGTTTTCTGATCTGTGGCGAGTTTTCCGCAGACGAGCTGACATAGCGAAAAGACCATGTCGTCCTTGAGTCTGTAGAAAACCTTCACCCCTTCCTTTCTTCTTGAAAGGAGCCCGGCATCATACATCAGCTTCAGGTGTTTGGAGACGCTGGCTTGCCCCTGTCCACTGGCCTCTACGAGCTCCCCAACTGTTTTTTCTCCGGACATCAGCTCCTGTAGGAGAGATAGACGAACCCATTCTCCAAGCACGCGAAACATGGAAGCTACTTTTTCCAGTGCTTCCGCGCTCATTCCCAAATTTCCACTGGACTCTGTCTTCATTTATTCTAATATAGGAATATATTCACATATAACTACCTTCAAAACAAAATCGATCCAGCCACAAGCCGCAAACGAGTTAGTCTCGAAAGGTGAAAGCATTTTGCTGGATGTCCGGACAGATGTCGAGTTCGCCGAACAGCACGTCCCGGGAGCGCTACACATACAGCTTGATCGACTGGATTCCGGCTGTGGAAAGCTGGATCGTGACGCTCATTTTAGCCTTCTATGCCTAGGAGGGAAGAGGGCTGAACGGGCAGCCGGTATCCTGGCGGAAAAAGGCTTCAACAAATTATCCGTAGTGGAAGGCGGAATCACTTCATGGAAGAGTTCCGGTCTGCCAGTCAATCAGACTGAACGTAAGGTTTTGCCGCTCATGAGACAGGTTCAGCTAGTTGTGGGCGTTCTTTCTCTCATCGGCTCGTTGGCGGCTATTTTCATCAATCCACTCTTTGCAGTTCTTCCCGCTTTTCTTGGAGCGGGCCTGACATTTGCTGGCTCGACAGGGTGGTGCGGATTGGCGGTTCTGCTTTCGAAGGCACCGTGGAATCGATGCAAGAAAGCGACTGGCTCCTGCTGTGCAGCCTACATTTTATCCTGATATACCATGAGAATTCTCATTATCGGTGGAGTCGCTGGAGGAGCTTCCGCCGCAGCACGTGCACGTCGGCTTTCGGAAACCGCGGAGATTACAATTATTGAGCGCGGCCCGGACGTCTCATTTGCGAACTGCGGTTTGCCTTATCACATCGGAGGGGAGATTACCGAACGCTCGGATCTGGCGATCCAGACGCCCGAATCCCTCTCAAAATTGCTTAACCTCGAAGTTCTAACGCGGACGGAGGCGATAGCCATTGATCGTATTTCGAAAAGTGTGACCGTGCGGGACCTCGAGACGGGGGATGAATCGAGGTTGTCATATGATAAGTTGGTTCTTAGCCCGGGAGCCAAGCCCCTTGTTCCGCAGATTACCGGGATTGATTTTCCTGAAGTCCATAGTCTACGGACCCTGCAGGATATGGACAGAATTGAGACCGATTTGAAGTCGGCCAAAGATGTCCTGATCATCGGCGGTGGCTTTATAGGTCTGGAAATGGCTGAGCAGATTCATCATTTGGGATGCACTACCACGCTTGTGGAGAGGAATCGGCAGGTGCTCACTCCACTTGATCCGGAGCTGGCAAAAGACCTCGCCTCGACATTCGAATCCAAGGGAGTCCGGTTACATTTTTCCGAAAATCTGATTTCGATCGAGCAAGGTCCAACCGCTGTTTTTGCGAGCGGTTTGCGATTGAAGACAGATCTCATAATACTTTCCATCGGGGTAGTGCCTGAAAATGCACTGGCCGAGGATTGTGGTCTGGCTTTGGGAGATCGTGGTCATATCCGGGTGAACGAGTATCAGCAGACCTCGGACGAAAATATTTACGCAGCTGGAGACGTAGTCGAGACCAGCGATTCTATTTTGGGCGGTTACCGTCCGCTCGCACTCGGGGGACCTGCGAACAGGCAGGGGCGGACAATTGCCGATCATATGTTCCGTGGTGACGAGGCTCTGCCGTATCCCGGATCGATAGGAACTGCCAATGTGAGGGTATTCGAGACCACGGCGGCTTTGACAGGGTACGGGGAGGAGTTTCTAAGAAAGCAGGATGTACCGTTCCAGAGCGTGACAATCAATGCTGCTTCCCATGCTGACTACTATCCCGGTGCGGAAACAATCAAACTGAAGGTTCTCTGGTCTCCTGAAGACGGCCGGATTCTCGGTGCTCAAGCCGTCGGGCGGGACGGGGTGGATAAGCGGATAGATGTGCTCGCCACTGCAATTCGGGGAAAGATGACCGTCGAAGATCTCTGCCATCTGGAGCTTTGTTACGCGCCTCCGTTCGGTTCGGCAAAGGATCCTGTGAATATTGCAGGATTTGCCGCATGCAATCTCCGTGAAGGCCTGCTGAAGCCTAAATACGGACTTCCGGATGGCCGGGCCATCGTCGTTGATGTCCGCCCGGCTGCGAAAGCGAAATCCCAGCCAGTTCCCGGTGCTATTAATATTCCATTGCCGGAGCTCCGCAGTCGCCTTGGGGAAATCGATTCCACGCAGCCTGTTTTTGCTATCTGTCAGATGGGCAAAACTTCGTATTTCGCAGCAAGGATTCTGCAGCAGAATGGTTTTGATGCCCACTCGATCATTGGAGGAGCCCACCTGAATCTTTGATATCATGTTAGCCGCTGTAATCATCATTTTGATCGTCATGCTTATGGGCAGCTTGGGGTCGCTCTTCGCCTTTTCGTGGGCTGCAAACAATCACCAGTTCGAGGACCTGGGTAATGCTGCTGAAATGATTTTCGATGCGGATGAGCCTATTGGTAGACCTACAGATCCATCACTTTCCGAAGAAAATGAACTCTAAGAATATTACCGGCCAGAATCCGGAAGAGATTGAAAAAAGCCGGCAGCAGCGCCTTGAGATCGACCGAGCCGCGCGCTGGCCGGTTGGGATATTCCTCGGCTCATCCATCGTCTGGCTCATTCTGGGATCTGTCATTGCCATTGCCGCGTCCGTAAAACTCCATGATCCGGAATTCCTGGCGCAAAATGCCTGGCTGACCTTCGGAAGAGTACGACCCGCCCATTTGAACATCGTTGCCTATGGTTGGCTATCGACTGCCGGGATAGGTATTGGTCTTTGGATCCTTTCCCGGCTATGTCGTGCTCCGATCCGTGATAATCGCTCACTTACGCTCGCGGCCATCCTGTGGAATCTCGGAAATGCTGTGGGTGTCTGGGGGATTCTCCGCGGCGATTCCACAGCAGTGGAATGGCTGGAGTATCCTACCTATGCCGCTCCATTTCTTCTCGCATCATTTGCTTTCGTGATGCTGGAGGCAGTGGGCTTGATACGCCGGCGCCCGCCTGGCCATATCTACATTTCCCAATGGTATATCATGGCCGCCTTTTTTGGTTTCCATCACTGTTTTTTACCGCCCATGGGCTGCTGGTCCTTGCGCCGACACAGGCACCAGCACAGCCACCTATCAACTGGTGGTTCGCGCATAACGCACTTGGGCTTTGGTTTACACCGATCGGTCTGGGAGCCGCCTATTACCTAATTCCGAAAATTATCGGACGTCCAATCCACTCCTATTACCTGTCAATTATCGGTTTCTGGTCGCTAGCGTTTTTCTACGCGTGGAATGGCATGCACCATTTGATTGGTGGGCCGTTTCCCGCATGGCTCATTACAGCTTCGGTGGTGGCGAGTGTGATGATGTTCATTCCTGTCGTCACGGTGGCGATCAACCACCACTTCACGATGGTAGGTCATTTCGGAAAACTGGTCTATTCCCCCACGCTGAGGTTCGTCGTCTTCGGAGCTGTTTGCTACACGCTGGCTTCTTTCCAAGGATCCACGATGGCGATCAGATCTCTGAATGGTGTCACCCACTTCACCCACTACACGATCGCTCATGCGCATCTGGGGGCCTACGGATTCGCCACAATGGTGTTTTTCGGGTCCATCTATTACATCATGCCTAGACTTCTGGAGCGGGAGTGGCCCTCACGCTTCCTAATCCGAGTTCACTTCTGGGGGAGTGCGGTAGGCTTTATCTGCTATTTTGTTTTCCTTAGCTGGGGCGGTTTCCTGCAGGGAATTGAAATGAACCAGAAGGATACTCCATTCCTGGAAATCGTGGCTCTGACGATCCCTTATTTGAAACTTAGGACCGTTTCCGGATCGCTCATGACACTCGGCCATGTCGCTTTTGCCATCTCCTTCACTTGGATGATTGTCCGCCACCGCGCCAGTAACGGGGTGCCTACTCTTTTCACAAAACGTATTCCCTCCAACTAATTTCGAATCATGCACAAATTCCGATACATCTTCATCGGCTTCATGCTGACTTTCTTTTCCTCGTGGTGCGGGCTGGTTCTTCTGCCTGTGTGGGGTCTGGGGAATTTCAAGCAAGCGCCGGATCCGGAAACCGGTGAAATGATCCCACCATATCTGAGCGACCTAGAGAAAAGAGGCCGTGATGTCTACATAGCCAATGGCTGTGTCTATTGTCATTCACAGCAGGTACATCCGGCACGGGTCCGGACTGATATCGCGCGGGGATGGGGAGTGAGAAGGACAGTAGCACGGGATTATATGACTCAGGAAATCGCCCAGATGGGGACAATGCGCACTGGTCCCGATCTTGCCAACATCGGTGTTAGGAATCCATCCGAGACCTGGAACTACCTCCATCTTTATGATCCCCAGATTACCTCCAAGGGATCGATCATGCCGCCATTCCGGTTTCTTTTCGATACGAAGAAAATAGATCCGGAAAATCCTTCCGCGGACGCGCTGAATTTCCCTAAAGGCTTCGGGCCCGGCCGTGGGTATGAAGTAACCCCGAACGAGGACATGCGGGCGCTCATGGCTTATCTCCAATCACTGAAGCTTTCCTCATACGAGATACCTGAAGCCGCCGCCGCCCGCGCGGAATCCCAAGCCAAATAGCATTATGAAACCGGGAAACGAACCTGGCGAAGATATGGATACCCGTGAGGTTCACGGAGCTCTGATACGTGAGAAGGAAGAACCGATTGAAGCCATACGGCGGGCGCCATGGTGGTTGGTTCACGGGATTTATGCACCCCTCTGTATATGGGGGATCTGGTATCTCCTTTCTGAATCCGGAGGCTTCCGGTGGGATGAGTATAATGAGAGTTACCCGAGAACATTGGTTCTTGAGGAGTCTGCCGAAGACGCGAAAACCGCCCCCGCATCTGATAATCCGGCAGCCCTTATCAAGGAGGGGAAGACTGTATTTACGACTGTTTGTGCCGCATGCCATCAGGCCGATGGGAAGGGATTGCCCGGCGCTTTTCCGCCATTAGCAGGATCGGATTGGGTAAATGGACCGGAGGAAAGGATTATCCTCATCGTCCTGCATGGATTGGGAGGAGAAATTGTGGTGAACGGGGAGACCTGGAACAGTATTATGCCAGCCCAGGGTGCGACTCTTGATGACCGGAAAATCTCAGCTGTTCTCTCCTATATACGCTCCGAGTGGGGTAATTCGTCACCACCGGTAACTCCTGCCAAAGTCGCAGAACTACGTGAGAATTTTGCAGATCACGCACCATGGACGACTACCGATCTGGATAACATTACTGGAGAGGCCAATTAAGCCATGAGCTGTTGCCAATGCTCCAATAGTGCGAAAACGGAGAAGACGGAGCAGAACTTATCCTGGTTCCGGATTGGTGTGCTCATTCTGCTTGGCGGTCTTTCGATGTATTTATCGCTAGCGATAAATATCTCCCCTTCGGAGGGTATTTCACGGTTAGTCGTTCACGGTATTCTAGCATGTGCCAGTGCTTTGGCGCTTTTGCTGGCTGCTCCTCCTATTTTCAGGAATGCATTTGTCCCGCGTATTTCTCTGGAACAGCTGTTTCTCATAGGCTTACTCGGAAGTTTCGGAGCCTCACTCTATTCCACGTTTACCGGAGTGGGTCATATATACTACGAGGTGGTGGTAATTCTTCTCGCAATCTACCACTTGGGCCAAGCGATCACCCGTCTTCAGATCGCCCGTTTCAGTCATTTGGAGAATCAGATTCCCGGTCTCCGCTCCAGCGCCAGAATCATTTCCGAACACGGGAACAGTGAGATCCCCATCGCAAATGTCACCGTCGGGCAGCTATTGGAAGTTCGTCCAGGAGAGGTCATCCCGGCTGATGGTAAGATCGAAAGCGGTGCCGCGTTCATTGAACAGCTGGCCCATACAGGAGAGCCATTTCCAGCTCCGCTCGAGGTAGGGGCGATGGTTCAAGCTGGATCCCGTGTCCTCGACGGAACAATTCGCGTGAGAACTACTGCTTCCGGGACTGATCGTGAGCTGGATCGCCTTTTGGCATCCTGTAGCGCGGCCAGCATTTCCCCTGTAGACTCGATAGCGGGGAAAATTCTACTGTTTTTCATTCCTTCCGTGGTTTTGATCGCCTGCTTGACCGTCGTTTTCTGGGCATTCGCCGGGAGTATGGAGCAGGCACTTTTTAATGGGTTGGCGGTAACAATCGTCGCCTGTCCTTGCGGGATCGGCCTCGCAATTCCGTTGGCTATCCGCAATGCACATATGCAGCTAAGACTACTGGGAGTTATCCCGCACGGAAACGATTTGATCGAACGCCTTTCAGCCGTCGATTCCGTGGCTTTTGATAAGACAGGCACTCTCTCCAGCTCCTCCCTCAAGCTCGAGAGTATCACTTTAAACCCCGGAACACCGGACAAGCTTCAATCCTGGCTGGCAACGATCCAGCGACACTCCACTCACCCGATAGCGCGACCGTTGTGGGGGATTGCAGAGCCTTCGGTCCTGGAAAGTCTGGAAATCGAATCGATACCTGCCCGCGGAATCAAATCGACCTTCTCGGCTGACGGGATTGCGCACGTACTCATCATCTGTAACTCAATTTATTTGGAGGAAAAGTTCCCGGCTCAAGTTGGGAAGTCGTTGGAGAAGCGTTCGATCCACTTCATACTGGATGGTGAAATTATCGGATACGCGGTGTTCGGTGAGACGTCCCGGGAAGGGGCCGTGCAGGCAATTGATCATCTGCTTGACGCCGGATACAAAGTCGAAATCCTTACCGGTGATTCATCTGTCCCCGAAGTTTTCGCATCCAAAATTCCCTGCTCCATCGGCCTGACCACTGAGAAAAAATCTGAACTCGTAAGAAAAAGACAGGAATCCGGAGCAAAGGTTCTCCTTGTCGGAGATGGCCTGAATGACACCCAAGGGATGCGGACTGCCCATGCATCTCTTGCGATAGGTCCTGAGGCGTATGCCGCCTCATCGGTAGCATCGGCCACTATTGCTCACTACGACTTCGAGGTTCTTGTGGAATCCCTAGGTTTGGCACGATTTACGAAGAAGAAACTCACACGCCTTCTGGCCTTCACTCTTGCCTACAACTTTGTGGGTATCGCCTTCGCAGCCAGTGGATTTCTGCACCCGGTCATTGCTGCTGCCCTGATGTTTGGATCGAGCATCACAGTATTGACCTTCGCTAACCGTTCTCCAAATTCTCGGTGATTTAGAGCATTTAGATCCATCGTCATGGGACTGGTAGACGAAGTTTTAGGTGTGGGGCAGTGCTAAAATTATCGAAATTTTTACTGTTTTTTGGGTCTCGATTGGTGAAAGAGGAGGCTTTTTAGTCCTCTGGAGGTGACATGTTCGTCACTTATTGCCGATAAAATTGGATTAATATCATTCATGACTGGCGGTCATACCCACCTTCCGAGTGATGGGAATTGTGAGGATATTGATCTCTTTTTGAGGTGCCTGTGCCTTATGGAATAATACATTTCTAAGTTGTTTTCTATTTGGCAGGTGAACTGCTGCTCCGGCAGCCAGAATACTTCTTCTAAGTATGCATGAGTTGCTCCGTCGGATACGATGGGGATATTCGGGTTTGCAGACTCGGGTTGTAATGTTATGCATACCTCCAGTTGATCTTTCAAGTTAGGCTAAGCAGCGATCAAGCTTATCCTTTGCGCCCCCCTCCCTCCCTCCCTCAACAAACGATCGGATTATGCATTCAGTAAATAATATTGAATTGAAGTCTGCCAGGAATTCCAACCATTTAGGATTTACTGACAATGAGGCTTTTTTGATTAAGAAGACGAATATTCTGATTCTGGATCATGGCTATGATGTCGGTAAGAAACTGAAGGAAATTCCCGAATACGAACTGACAAATTCGGAAGGTTACTCATGTCTGGATGAAATAGTCCACCAAGGGTTCCCGTCAGTCCCCTCTTGCCTGATTCTGGGCGAGACTTCCTCAGAGGATCAGAGTCAATTGGAGGTTGTGGCTGCGGTGAAACAGCTGCGTTGGAGGATTCCGATCCTAGTGCTGGTAAAGGAGTGGGATCTTAAATCCATAGGGGCCATCTATCGCGCCGGTGCCTGTGATGTGCTGGAATATCCCTTGAAACTAGGGGATTTTGTCGGTGCGGTGAGGCGTGTGATTCATGTTGCAAATTTGAATTTCGAACTGGCAAGTGCGGTGATGGATGCGAAGAACCGACTCCAGCGGCTGAAAAGCAAAGAGAGGGAAATCGTGCGCATGGTATCCTCGGGTTTTTTAAACAAGGAGATAGCCGAGAAGCTGGACCTGGCCTTGGTCACGGTGAAGGTCTACCGGGCAACCGCGATGAAAAAGCTCGGCGCAGGGAATCCAGCGGAGATGGTGAAGGTGGCCGTTCTGGGGGGATTGAACCTGAACATATGATCAACATGACTTCGAATTTTATGAAGTTTTTATACCAAGGTATACACTCGGTGTTTTTTTCTAGATATGCGGTACTGAATTTGCATTATTCATCGGCAGATAAGTATTTTTTACAAAAAAACCAAATATCTCCCTCCTCCTCCTCTAAGTATTATATTCCATCCGGATATTGAGAATTTCTCAGAAAGAACCAGTAGTGATTTCTACTGATTCCTGACGGCTCGATTTTGTTCATCCGTATGGTCTTTGATTTGTCTATTTTTATAAAAAGTGAAATATGAATATTCCTGAAGAAAAATCCAAGTTTGGAATACTATTTCGAATTGTAAGCGTTGCGTTATGTCTTGTTCTCACTGCGAGTTGTCTATCGGCACAGGGTGATACGGACGAAACTTTGGTTGAGCCTATGGATGAAGCCGTCCAACCCCAAGAGGCCGGAAATGCGCCTCTGGGAGAAGAAGCTCCCGGGGTAGATGAGGAAATACCAGTCGAAGCTGGAATCGTTCCCGCAGGCGATCAGCCAGTTGTGTCTGAAGATGCGGTAGGTGTAGCTGAAGAACAGCCGGAGATTTCCGGCGAAGAAAAAGTAAGTATGCTTCCCGAGTTAGAAGAGGGAGAATTTGATGGCGCGCTGGAGCCTATACCGACTGGCCCTTTAGTCATGGAAGGCCTTCCAAACCCGGATAGTTCTCCGATGGTCCCTCTCGATATGGCAACCGGACAGCCAGTTGATGTGACTCCTGAATATCCTGCAGGAGATGGAGTCAGAGATGTGGAAGTCAGTGAGGTGGCCAGAGTTCCGGTAAGTATATCGGAGTTCTCGAGTGCGGACTTCGGAGGGTATGAGTATTACCTGGGAGGAATTCCTACTGGATTCGGGAAAGGCCCTCCGGGGAGTGATTTGAACACGATAGGTAGGGGGCTCACGTTGGGAGGTTCGGTTGCCGGTTCTTACGAATCAAATGTAACGCAAGGATCGGGAGATGTCGGTTCTCCAATCGACAGTGACTTCATTTTGGGAGTCGGAGGAACTGTTTCCTATCTTTCAACAGCGCGGAAGTGGACATTCGGCGCACGGTATACCGGTGATTACGAATACTATTTTGAAAATCCCGATTTCAGCGGGTTCAACCAAAGTCTTGGTTTGATGGCAAATTTTGAGGGCTCGAAACTCTCGGCCACGATCGGTGCGGGGCTGACCTACCAGCGCGGAGCGAACAGATATGTGGGTGTTTCGAATTTTGTGGAGCAGACCTCCGCCAGTGTAGGTGGATCGGCCAGTTATCAACTAGGTCCGCGCACTTCGATTAGAACCACTCTGACCTACACGCGAGTTAAATCCAGTGGCGGAGACTTTGAGGATACTGACTCGTTTGGCGCGGAACTGGTGGGGCTTTTCCAATACTCCGCGATTACTGAATTCGGGCCGGGCCTGAGGTTTGGCTTCGAATCGAGTGGAGGAAATGATCGGACTGCAATTGGGCCGACTTTTAATATCAACTACAAGCTTAGTGAGAAAATCTTCCTTAGCTCGAGAATTGGCTTGGATTTTGTGGACTACTCGGACGAGGGGTCCAGTGGAACTGATGTATCCGCACTCCTCGCAGTAAATTGGAAACCATCCAAACTCTGGGGAATGGATCTTACTTTCTATAGAGGAACCACCGCGGATCCGTTTGTCTCAGGTGCCTTCAACGAGATATCTTCCTTGAGTCTGGGCTACTCCAGGAAAATCCGGCGGGTAGACCTACGTCTGGGTGCCAGTTACGAGATTCTTGAAACAGTTGGGAATTCCGGAGGCGGTGGCCTTGATTCAGGGTCCGACTATTTCTCGTTGAACGCATCTGCTGGAATCAGGATCTTCAAGGACTCTACGGATCTGAGTGTTTTCATCAAGTATAACGATTTGAACGGTGGAGATGCCGCATCGTTTGATAATACCATTGTGGGATTCTCAATAAACAAAACGTTCTGATATTTTTGATGCCATACAAACACGTGCGAACATGTATTAAAATATACGCTTCGTCCGGAATTTAAATTAGATTTAAGATATGAAAAATTTCAGTAAAATATTTATCGCGACTGCGCTGTGGTTAGTAGGGTTTCCATGCTTTTCCCAGACACAGGACTCCAGCTACGTTCTCAGGCCGAACGACGAGATTTCGCTGGATGTCTACGGGGAGCCTGATCTCTCGTCTGAAGTGAAAATCCTCAAGACCGGACAGGCTTCATTTCCGCTGATCGGGTCAGTGAAAATTGGTGGTCTCACAGTCGCCAAAGCGGCAAAGCAAATTGCGGATCTGTATAATTCAGATTACTTGGTGGATCCCAAGCTAACCCTTTCAGTTAAAGACTACGCGACGGAATATGTCTCAGTAATTGGTGCTGTAATGACCCCGGGGCAGATTTCGCTCCCTATCTCCGGAAACCTGGATCTAGCTGGAGCTTTGGCTACAGCAGGGGGGCCCTCACAAACGGCTGATTCCAACGGAATTCTTCTGGTAAGAGCTTCCGGCGGAACAAGTTCATTTTCGCTTGGTTCGATCCAAGGAGGTGCGGGTAAAATAGTGCTCAAACCTGGTGATCGGGTAGTCGTAAATCAAAGCAAGTACATAGGAAGAAAAGTTACTGTGTTGGGTCAGGTGAATAAGCCCGGCCCGGTATCTTTTCCATTGTCCGGACGACTGGATATTGTGAACGCAATAGCCTTGTCCGGGGGTATGACTGAATATGCAAATCCCAAGAAAATTTCAATTAACCGAAAAGGGCAAATTCTGAAGATCAATTTTCTGGAGGTGGCGCAAAGAGGTGACCGACCGTACCTAATTTACCCTGACGATGTCATCACGGTAAGTGAGCGTTTCTTCTAAAGTCCCTCACTCGTTTCTTTCACCCCCCATTACACCCACAAAACATCGCAATGATTGCTCAAAGAAGATCACACCTGAAGGCTGTTGAAATCAGGGATCAGGATACTCAATACAGTGCGGACAGTGAGGAGGCAGGAAATTCCTCGTTCGCTCGTCAGGAGAGGCAGGAAAGGCTTAGAATGATCGCGCTAGATCTAGCAGGGCGATGGTACTGGATCGTGCTGTTCCTAGGAATAGGGCTGGCACTTGGCTTTTATGTCCTCTCGAAAACACCCAAAAAATATACTGCCGATACTGTCCTGAGACTCAAAGAGCAGACTGCCGGTTTGATGGGTGGGAAAAACAATCAGGAGGGCATGGATATGAGCACGGTGGAGGCTATGAATACCGTGGCTGCACATATCGTTCGCATGGAACTTCTTGAGAAAGTTGCGCAGCGGGAAGATGTGACAAATTTGAAGGGTTTGGAACAGCCGCCCATCGATTGGATTCCATTCTGGGTGCGTGAAAAGATCGGTAATCTGATGCAGCAGGAACCAAGCGCCGAGCTAGAGGAGAACGTCGGTGCCGATGTCTCTCAAACTGCTGACGAAGTGACGGTAGAACCGATTGATACTTCCCATTTGGCGGGGATGATAGGCTCTTGGGTAAGTGTTTCCATCCGTGAAGGCACCCGGCTCCTGGACATCACCGTAACCCATGAGAAGCCCGAGGTGGCAAGGGTCGTGGCAGATGCAGTCGCTTTGGAATATCTGGACGAATTGGCGAATGATCGAATTGCAGGGAGAAGCAATTCAATTGAGATCCTCGAAAAGCAATCAGCGGAAGCCCGGGCCAACCTGCAGAAAGCTACCGGCTCACTTGCGATTTATAATCGCGCGATCGAGGTTCATGGACTGCTCGACGAAAAAGAAACCGAGTATAACCGCCTCCAGGGCCGCTACCGTGAAATGCATCCAAAAATGATAGCGGTATCTGCTGAGATCCGGAATCTTGAAAAGCAATTCCTAAGTGAGTATGAAATCGCCGGAGAAGCTCCGAACGAGAAGCAATATTGGGAACCGATCATGCTAACCATGCCGGATCCAAACGAGGAACCTGAGCGCTACTTTCTTATCGCCCGCCAGCAGCTTCTTGCCAGGACGGGTGTTCTCGAAAGCGAAATCAAAAGCTCCACATCTGTTTTCAATAGTATGCTCACTCTGATCGAGGAGTCGTTGGTTGATCGCCAATCGACGACGACCAGTGCTGAGATTAGTAGTCTCGCAAGAATGCCGTGGGGGCCGAGTTCACCGAATTCGGCAAACATTGTAGGGATGTATGCATTTGCCGGGCTATCCGGTGGGCTCTTTCTCGCACTGGGACTGACTCTGATGGACAATCGTTTCCACACGGTCTCGCAATTCACGGGAGAAACAGGGGCGAATGTTCTGGCCTCGATTCCTTTCATAAACCTCAAGCACCTGAACTATGTTGAGAACAAATACAAAAAGGCTCATGAGGATGTGGATCTGGAGAAATTCAAGGATTGGGACAAACTGATCCTTTTCCGGCCGGGTGTCTCCGATACGACGTATGCTGAAATGTATCGTGTTCTGAGGGCCTCTGTAGCTCTCCTCGGTGATGAATCAGCGCGCAAGGTCACTGTGTTTTCAAGTGCACTGCCGGGAGAAGGAAAGACGATCACCTCTGTTAATTTCGCGCTGGCTGCAGCTGCCCAAGGTCAAAAAACTCTATTGATCGATCTTGATCTGAGAAAGCCGAACTTGCACAGGGCATTTGGTTTCAAGCCGATGGCAAACAGGAAGGGCGGGGCGAGCGAGTATCTCTCCGGACAAATTTCAGTGGAAGATGCGATCTACACCAAGACGGGAGTGCCAAACTTCGACGTAATTCTCTCAGGGAAGCGTTCCACGAATCCCGGCGAGTCAATTCATCCGGGCCGTCTAATGGCGTTGCTGGCGGAAGCCAGGAGCAAGTATGACCAGATCATCATCGATTCAGCGCCGTTGCTCCCGGTGCCGGATACCCGGGTCATCGCACCGCTGGCGGACAATTTCTGCATAGTCTGCCGGGCAAACTATGTGCCGAAGGGTGCGGTCAAGCATTTGCTTGAGGTCCTTGAAGAGGATCGCACCGAGATCAGCGGCTTCATTTTCAATGGTTTCGAGCAAAAACGAAGCCGCTTGGTGGAAAATAATTCTTACGGCTACTTCGAGTATTCGAAAAAAGGTAAGGCCAACCGGTATGGCTATGGGTCCTACGGGGCATATGGCAGCGACTACGAAGACTGATCTCCGATCGTCTAATTTCGGAAGGTCAGCGACCGACTGGAAGACATATCCTGAATTTTGCGAATGGTTTTCCCCGGAATAATGGGGAAACGACCAAGGGCGGCAGCGTTGTATCAGTAAGTTTTACCGGATCAAAATGTGGCTAGGCAAACATCAACGTTAATTTCAAAAGTCGTTAGTGCTTTCTCAAGTGAAAGCACCCGCAGGAGGATCATCAGGGGGAGTAAAAAGCTAGGGGCATTTAGTTCAGCACAGCTTCTAGTTCAGGCAACAGGGATGGTTTCGGGTTTCTTAGTTGTTCGATTTCTAGTGCCCCACGAATATGCTCTCTACACGCTATCCTTGACGATGCTTGGAACGATGAGCGTCCTAGCAGATGCAGGTATCACTAGCGGTGTAATGTCAGAAGGAGGCAAGGTATGGCAAAACAGCAGGAGTTTGGGGCAGGTTCTGGCCACAGGCATTGCGCTAAGGAAGAGATCAGCGATCTACTGCATTGCGGTGATCGTTCCCATATTGATCTATATGCTGCATAGTCATGGAGCAAGCTGGTTGCAAATAGCAGGAATCCTCGTAGGAGTGATTCTAACTTTTATCACAGGGCTGACTGGAACACTTTTCCAGATTATACCGAAGCTTCATCAGCACCTATTATTGCTTTCCAAGGTTCAGACACTTCAAGCGCTCGGGCGTCTGCTTTTAATAGCGCCAGCTGTAAAACTTTTTCCGTTTTCCTCTATAGCAATCATTGCTGCGGCTTTGCCGCAATTATGGGCGAACTTTAAGCTCAAGAAGGTTTCAGAACAATTTGCGGAACGCGACTGCGCTCAGTCTCCAAAAGTAAAAAAGAATATTTTACGAATTGTTCGACGTACACTTCCCGGATCGATCTTCTACTGCATTTCCGGACAGATTACGGTTTTTCTTATAGCGATTTTCGGCTCAACAACGTCGATAGCAGAAATTGGTGCCCTTGGGAGGATATCGCAACTTTCTACAGTCTACTCCGTGATTATCGCATCAATCGTAGTTCCTAGATTTGCAAGATTACAAGCAGATCCCAAGTTACTCGCTCAGTGGCTTATTGCTGTCTTTGGTGTAACAGTAATTTTCGGGAGCGGAGTTATTTCCTTTACCGCTTTGTTTTCTGAGCCGGTATTGTGGTTGTTGGGATCGAGTTATTCCGGCCTGAAAGTAGAGCTTCTTTTGTCACTCGGGAGTAGTGCTGTATCCCTTCTTTCCGGTAGTCTCTACACTCTGGGACATTCGCGTGGTTGGGTTATGAATCCTATTCTTATGATTCCATTAACAGTCATTGGGCAAGCGATATGGTTGCCATTTCTTGATTTGTCTATCACGAAGGGCGTGCTGACTATAGGTCTGCTAGGAGGGGTGATTCCGCTAATTTCTCAGGTAATATATATGGTATTTGTAATTAGAAAAATGCAGGTTTCATGAAAGTTTCAAAAATCACAACTATAAGGAATAAAGTAAGAATGGCAAAGGGGAAGATTCGAGTCATATGTCTTCGCCTTCAAGGAATGAACATAGGTAGGGGGACGGTACTGGGTCCTGCTGGTATTGTTTGGCCTAAGAATATTTCTATAGGTGAAATGTCTACCTTAGAGGACTTTATTGATTTCCGGATCTCACACCCATTTTCGGAAAATAACAAAATAATTATTGGTGATAGGGTGTTTATCGGTAGATGTTCGGAATTTAACTGTGGAACAAATATAACTATCGGTAATGATGTGATGATAGCTAGTAAATGTTCATTTTTTGATGTTAGTCACGATACAGAAGGGGTAAATCTGTATAATGAAAACACAATATCGAAACCAATAACTGTAGGAAACAACGTCTGGATAGGCACGGGCACTATAATTTTGTTGGGAGTAGAAATAGGCGATAATAGCGTTATCGGAGCAGGTTCAGTAATTCGTAGATCAGTTCCGCCGAATGAGATATGGGCGGGTGTGCCAGCGGAATTTATCAGGAACTGTGGTTCGAAAGATAAATGATATATCCAATAGGGAAAGAGAATTTACACTATTAGAATATGGAAACTATTGTATGTACGCTTTTTGAGAAAGTTTATCATCATGGGGTAGCTGCCTTGGCGAACTCTCTTTACGCCAGCGGCTTTAGAGGAGATATGTGCGTGGGATATCGTGGACCGTTACCTCCGTGGGTATCGGATCCAGAACCAAGCGATGAACTTAAATGGGAAGGAGCAACAAGTTTCCGTGCGGCCAATGGGCTTAGGCTGTTGTTTCTTCCCTTAGAAACAAACTTTCACCTAGCTAACTTCAAGGCCGAATTTATGCGTGAAATTATCAGTCGATCTTCCCAAAAAATTAGGGGTCTGTTTTATATGGATCCGGACATCGTGGTGACGGCTAAATGGGAATGTTTCGAGCGGTGGCTCTCGGTCGGAGGGGTTGTTGGAGTAGAAAACGATTGGTCGCCCATTCCTGTGACTCATCCGCGACGTCTTGAGTGGATCAAGTATTATAAAGAATTTGGCAGAGAGTTGAATCCCAAATCTGACATTTATGTTAATTCTGGTATCGTCGGAGTTCTTTGCGAGAACCTAGACTTCATTGAATTGTGGGAAGCCATGAGCCACGAAATGAGTCCGGCAATCGGAGGTCTTGAAAATTGCGCGGCACTACATACTGGTCCAGTATTGCCGATTTACGACTGCTTCAGTGCGCCTGATCAGGATGCGATGAATGCAGCGATCGATGCATATCCGAAAGTTGTGTCAGTGATGGGTAAGGAGTTCATGGGTATGAAACCAGGGTTCTGTGGTGCTCCTCATGCGTTAGGTAGTCCCAAGCCCTGGAGCCAGGAGTTCTTTCGTAGATATTTCCTAACGGGTTATAGACCTACGATTGCTGATGTCGGGTTTTGGGAGAATGCTTCGGGTCCGATTAGTAGCTTACCAAGCAAATTGATTAGTAGGAAACTACTTGCGATGAAAATTATACGATTCCTAGCTCGATTTTATCGACGTTCCTGAATGTTGCCGCTGCTTGGATCTGACGATAAAGAATTTTATGAATACACGAGCTTTGAGGTTTGGATTACTAATTTATTTCTGTAATCGGTTTGTAGCAATTTTTCCAAGTTCGCGTGCGAGATCTTTATTTTATAAGAAGGTAATGAAATTTTCACTCGCGGAGAATGTCACGTTCTTATCCGGTACGTGGTTTGATTGCCGGGGAAACTTAGAAATTGGGAAAAATACCGTTGTTAACCAAAATTGTAGACTGGATAATAGAGGGCGGATAATTATTGGTTCGAATGTTAGTATATCTCCGGAGGTTCATTTGATTACTGCAGATCACGATATGGATAGTCCTGAGGGTGATGGAAGGCTAAGTGAAATCGTTATCGAGGATTATGTATTCATAGGTTCCCGGGCTACTATTTTACCTGGTATTAAGATTGGCAAAGGAGCTGTGATTGCTGCGTGCGCTTGCGTTACAAAAGATGTCCCGGAGTTTACCGTTGTAGGTGGCGTTCCTGCAAAAGAGATCCGAAAGAGAAACCGCTCTCTAACCTACGAGTCCCTTTATTCTCCGCATTGTTTCTAGGCGTCCCGAAAGTAAAAAGAACTACTATCCTAGTAGTAGTGATTCTTTAAAATCATCTTCAAACTACTCGAACGCTTGCGAATCACTTTTATATGCGGCTCCTTGGAGCCGGGACGGGACGGGGTGGGAGATTATTCTCAGCATTTGGCGAATGAGCTGAGCAAACGGGGGCACCAATGCCAGATACTAGCATGCAATGATGGCTTTATTGAGGCGGATACGAAGATGAGGAGTGGAGATGATAGGGGAGCGGTAAAAGTTTTGCGGCTTAGTTCCAGCAGTCCATGGACTGAACGGATGGATATTGCGAAGGCTTGGATCGACCGATTTTCTCCAGATTGGGTTAGTTTGCAGTTTGTTCCCTATGCCTTTCATCCAAAGGGTTTGTGCTTTGCCCTTCCTTCGTCTCTGAGGACTTTGTCAGACGGATATAAGGTTCACGTTATGTTTCATGAGACGTGGATAGGGTTTACGAAAATTTCTCCTTTGAAACATCGAATCACTGGCTTTTTCCAAAAGCATCTACTTCGTCGGATTGTTAGTGAACTGAATCCGGAGCTAATTGATACAAGTAATCCTTTGTATCAGCTTCAACTCTCAGATGAGAAAATCGAGGCGGGAATTTCTCCAATTTTTTCGAATATTCCAATCTATTCTCAGCCTTCCCAATGGTTTGCAGGGCAGCTCGCAAAGCTCGGAATTGCAGGTGAGGAGAGAGCGTCTTGGGAGCTATTGGGGATTTTCGGAACGATTCACCCCGAGTTTGCTCCGTTGGACCTGCTATCAGAGAGAATTGAGTCGGGGTCCTCTGGTGGGAAAAAAGTTGCTTTGTTGGGAATAGGCAGGGCTGGTGCTGGCTTGGAAAAACTGAAAGGGCAGGTTCACGAGCGTTTCGGAGGTGATGTCTTGATTCATTTCTTTGGAGAAGAGACACCGGAGCATATTTCGGAGTTCATTGGATCGTTAGACTATGGAGTTGCGACGATGCCGACCGAGTTCATGGACAAAAGTGGGACGATTGCGGCATTCCGTGCTCATGGGATTCCCATCCTAGAGTCTCACTCAGTATTCCTTCCCGAATATGATGGACGATTGAAAAAGTCGGTCGTCGATTTTGCGGACAGGGACCCATCAAACTACACGGCTGAGTTTGTTTCCGGACAGTTGGCTGAGGCGATGGGTCGGTTTTAAACTAGTTAGAAATCTGATAATATGATCTCACGTCCATTATCAATTTACCTAGATGTATGGAGGGTTTTGGCCGCGTTAGTAGTGTTCATTTATCACAGTGGAAATACGAAGGGATTCGGCGATGCTCATCTGCCTAGATCAATGGGGTTTGATGACGGACGCGCCGCCCACCTGGCAGTCGTCGTTTTTTTTGTGCTGTCTGGTTATTTGATTTCCTACAGCGCTTCGAAGCCAGGGCTTACGATGAGGAAGTATTTTGTGGATCGAATCGCCCGGATGTATTCTGTCGTCCTTCCAGCCTTGGCGCTGACGGCTGTGGTGATGGCTTGTATTTCGAGATATGATCCGCAGTTGTATACAGAGTATACGGTAAACGGGCTGCAGGTGGTTCGTTACGCGATCAATGCCTTGTTCCTCCAGCAGGCTTGGTTTTTCTGTGTGGTCCCCGGGATGCTGGCTCCGATTTGGTCGCTGGGATATGAATTTTGGTATTATGTGCTTTTTGGGTTCTGGACTTTCGTAAAACAGCCGTTTCTAAAATGGCCTATCTTAGCTCTAACTGCGGTTATCATTGGGCCGAAGGTTTTGCTGCTTTTCGGAGCGTGGTTAGCGGGGGTTCTTGCGCATAGATACTCGAGTGAGAACCAGTCGATAACGCTGAAGAAATATGTCTTCTGGATCACTTTGTTACTTACGGTTGCCAGCTTGATGTTCGCTAAGGATCTTCCTTTTTGGAGCGATAAGCTAGGTCAGGAACCTCTTTACTATTCCGCGAACTGGCTGGTTGATCTGCTGTTCTCGCCGATTGCAGCGTTGAATCTCTGGAGTGCGGGAGGGGCTTTTCCTAAGGTGCTGAATGAGTCGATTGTTCCTCCTTGGCTCTCGAAAACGATCAAGTATTTCGCGGGTATCAGCTTCTCATTGTATTTGTATCATGTGCCGCTTTTCTTCTTTTGTTCAGTAGTCTTTGGACCCTCATCGGAGATCTGGACGGAAATGACACGAATGTTGTCAGTGTTGGTGGTTACTGCGGTTTTGGCCCGATTTACTGAAGGGAAGTTACTGTTTTTCCGCGGTATTACTGAGAAGCTCTTTGATTTTGGTGCCTTATTTTTGAGGCCAATATTCACAAAAATAAATCTAGTTAGATATGATAGATATAGCAGAAATAAATAGGTTTCAGGCTGCCGCTACTGCGGATTGGCACGACGATTTTGCCAGATCTCAGACCGAAGCGCCATTGGCGTTCGTTGAAGAAAATCACTGGTTCAATTTTGATCTTTGGCACGAGGAGGATGTGGCCAGGAGGGATGATATCCCCGCTGAGCGCATCAAACAGGCAAAGAGAAAGATCGATAAGTGTAACCAAGCGAGAAACAACGCGATGGAAAAGATCGATGATTGGATATTGAGTGAGATCAAGCAGAGGCAGGTTTCTTGCCCCGATGGGTTACTCCATTCTGAGACGCCAGGGATGATGATTGATCGTTTATCGATCATGGCGCTGAAGGTTTATCACATGCAGGAGCAGGTTGATCGGAAGGATGCTACTCCGGAGCATAAGGAAAAGTGCGCAGCCCGTGTGGTGGTTTTAGACGAACAGAGGGCGGACCTTTCTGCATCGCTTGAAGCATTGCTTGGGGACGTTTTCGGGGGTAGACGCCGATTCAAGGTGTATCGCCAGTTTAAGATGTATAACGATCCGGATTCGAATCCTCAGTTATATCAGAAAGGAAAAAGCTGAATGTAGAATTCCTAGATTTGCCCGAATGAAAGTTGACATTAGCATAGGGGGATTGGGCGATGTGTGGATGCGTCTGGCCGCGTTCTACTCGGCGGTGGCGTTGACTTCTGATGAGAAACTCGGGGTCATCGTTCCGGCTAAGGTTTTGGATTTTGCCAAGTATGTCTTCTCAGACCGGTTGGAAATTTCTTCAGAGCCTGACTCTTCAGCAATCGAGTTTGTCACGCTTGGTATCAAGGATCTGGCACGACCAATCCTTTCTGGAAAACGTTTTGCTGCACCTTATGCGAGAGCGGTGATCCGAGATCGGAAATCGGAATCTTTGAAGCAAAAGCTAAATGCAAAACTCTATTTTTTGGCGAATGAGCTTGGATTGATTCAGGTGGCTCCGTGGGACGCAATCGATGAATATCAAGGGTTTCTTGAGGTCACTACCCTGAATGTTTTCAAAGGGATTTCGAAAGAAGAGTTTTACGACCAAGTGGCCTTGGACTTTCCGAAATTACGCGAGAAGCTGATGGCTGACGCACTTCCGATATCCGAAGAACTGACGATACCTAGTCATTTGGCTGAAAAGACGATCGTTTTTCCCACGGGGACATCGCGGCAGTTCATGCCGGCCTGGTGGGCGAAAAAGCATATGCCGGAAGCTGTTTTCGCGTTTTTCTTCAAAGATCCGGATATCAAAGAATTTTTGGAGGCGGGTCTTGAGACGGTTCATTTTTATACGGAGCCTGGAGATGTGGTTGCTTTGGCGAAAAGCGCGCGGTGGGCGGTATCGACAGATAGTTTTCCGTCTCATTTGCTGCAGTTTTCAATTACGAACGCGACGATTCTACTAACAGAATTGGCTCGAAAGAGGATCGTTTCCCCATGCTTTACGGGCAGAGTTGTAGAATCGATGGCACCTTGCCATCCATGCCTGAAGATGGCGCGCGGGTCCGAGCCACTCTGTCAGGCAGGTTACGTGGACTGTCTCAATTGGTCTAATCCAGTGTATTCTTCCGAGGCGTGTCTTCAGGGTTGAGTTTGTCACTAGTATGAAAATCAGTGTCTGTATCCCGACTTTCAACCAAGCAGGGTATCTTGCGAAGGCTGTAGATAGTGCGTTAGCGCAGACTTCATCGGCTCTCTGCGAAGTGATCGTGAGTGATGACGCTAGCACTGATGATACGGCGCAATTGATGGAGAAATATGAGGGTGATAGCCGGGTTCGCTATTTCCGGCAGCCGGTGAATCTTGGAATTTCTGGAAATTCTACATTCGCTCTCAAGCAGGCGTGCGGGGATCTGATTGTTCGGCTGGATTCGGACGATTGCTTAATGCCCGAGTATGCGGAGATCTTAGAAAAAGAGTTCCTGGAAACTGCGGAGTTAGGAGTGGGCCATGTGATGGTGAGGGAGGTGGACGAAAACGATAACCAGCGGCGTATGAGGACTTTGAGGCGTGCGCGCGGCTTTCAGAGTGGTGAGGAGGCACTGAAGGATGCTCATATGGGCTATAAGGTTGCGGCGAATATCTGTATGTTCCGGCGCAGTGCGCTCGTGGAATGTGGGTTTTATCGTGAGGGTATGAATTTTGCGGAGGATTGGGATCTGTGGGCGCGTCTTGCAGAGGCGGGTTGGGGGAATTATTACGCGGATGAGGTTTTGGCAAGTTACCGGGTGTGGAGCGATTCCGGTGGCTATCGCGAGGGGCGTAAGGTTTCCGAGTTGGAAGGAATTTTGGGTGTTTTCGATCTGACTCTCCAGCCGGCATATTTGAAGAGAAACTGGGATACCCGTTGCTTGGTAGAAACCCGGAAAGCGATCGCCTGCGCACACGCTAGGGCACTGACTTTGATACCGCAGGGGAGCAGTGATTATGCGAGAATTGTTGAGCTTTTGGAAAAGCTGGGGAGAAGCAAAGGTTTGGCGGTTCGGCTGAATTTAATCCGGTTCGGGATGGGGTCGCTTTTGGAATTTAAGTCGCGAGTTGAGATCGCATTGCGGGACAAGGTTAAGGGTATCCTTTTCAGAAAACAAATAAGCTGATGTCAGTTTCATTAGTTCATCCTACGGGAAATCGAAATGTTCGGGCTGTTCTTGAGGCTTTAGATCGGAAGGGTTGCTTGGAGCAATTTGCTACGACCTTGGCATTTGACTCTGATTCTTCTCTTTTGAAGGTTTTGCCGGGTAAGATTCGTTCGGAATTGTCGCGCCGCTGTTACGATATCCCTTTGTCGAGTATCACAACACGTCCTTGTTTGGAGTTTGCGCGAATGTTACTTCCTAAGTTTGGCTTGAAGAGCGCGGTGAGGCATGAGTCTGGCTGGGCCTCTGTTGATGCAATCTACCGGGATCTGGACAGGGCGTTTGCGAAGCAATTAGAGAAGACCAGCTTGGGGGATAAACAAAACTACGTTTATTGCTACGAAGATGGAGCTTTGGAAACGTTCAAGGTGGCGAAGAAACTTGGAATTACGTGTGTTTATGACCTTCCGATTGCTTATTGGGAAAAAGGCAGGTCACTGATGTCCGAGGAAGCGGAGAGATTGCCTCAGTGGGCGGCGACTTTGGGTGGCGGTATTTCGGATTCCGTTGAGAAACTTGAGCGAAAGACAAAGGAGCTTGAACTAGCCGATGTGATTGTAGGTCCAGGTTCGTTTGTAATGGATTCACTGCCTTCGTGGGCATCTGAGAAGCTGAGAATCGTCTCTCCTTTTGGATCTCCTTCGGCGCCAAGTTCTGCCGAAATTGAGGAAGCTGAGACCGAGAGAAAGAGGCGTGTCAAAGCAGGTGAGCCTCTGAGAGTTCTTTTTGTAGGCTCGATGGGGCAGCGTAAAGGCCTAGGAGATTTGTTCTCCGCCGTGAAGAAATTGAATAGGAAAGATTTAGAGCTCGTGGTGATGGGCTCTCCTCAGGAATCGATGGAATTCTATAGAAATGAGTTTTCTAGTTTCACCTATGAGGCAGGAAGGTCTCATCCTGAAGTGCTGAAATTGATGCGCTCTTGTGATGTTTTTTGCCTCCCCTCGATAGTCGAGGGCCGTGCGTTGGTGATGCAGGAGGCGATGAGCCAAGGATTGCCGCTGATAGTAACTCCACACACGGGTGGTGAGGATCTGATTATTGAAGGTGAAACAGGTTTTCTTGTGCCGATTCGGTCCGCGGATTTGATCGCGGAGAAGATCTCCTGGTTTGCGGACAATCGAGGAGAGGTTCCACAGATGAGCAGCTATGCTAGGCATCACGCGGCAAGGTATACTTGGGAGGCTTACGGTGAAGCGGTGGTTAGTGGCATACTCGAAGCCAGATAGTTCTCGTGGAAGATAGAGTTAAAAACACAATTGGTATGTCCTCTCAACCTAATCCCGTAAGTGATCTTCCCGCACCTGCTGTATCGAGGCGACTAGTTAAAAGAGCGAAGCTACCGAAGGCTAAACCTGCGTCTCCTTGGTATGCTAATAACAAGGACTTGAAGTTAGGAATTTGGGCTTACTTCTTACTGTTGATTTTCGAGGGAGCTCTGCGGAAATGGGTTTTACCTTCGCTGGCCACACCGCTGTTAGTTGTCCGGGATCCGCTGGCTATTTTACTTTTGGGCTTGGCTTTCAATCGGGGACTATTGGTTCTCAATGGATACATAATCACGATGGGTGTCATTGGCATTGTAGGGATCTATACGGCTTTATACTTGGGCCACGGCAATTTTACGGTGGCGTTTTTTGGTGCACGTATTCTGCTTTTCCATTTCCCGCTAATGTTTGTGATAAAGAGAGTTTTCACCCGGCGGGATGTGCTCTTGATTGGAAAGGCTTTGCTCTGGATCACAATTCCTATGACGGTGCTTATCGCATTGCAGTTTTTTAGTCCGCAGTCCGCTTGGGTAAACCGAGGAGTGGGTGGAGATACTTCAGGAGCAGGTTTTTCCGGTTCTGCGGGTTTCTATCGGCCGCCTGGTACGTTCTCATTCACCAATGGCAACTCTCTGTATTACTGTTTGGTTTGCCCATTTCTATTCTACTTTTGGCTGAACCTGAAGACGGTGTCCAAGCCGCTGTTGGCACTTGCGACGGTCGCGTTTCTTGCAGCGATACCGCTGTCGATTAGTCGAGCACTTTTCTTTCAAGTGGCGCTGACTTTGATATTCACCGGGCTGGCGATCTCACGCCGCCCAAAGTTCGTTGGGCCATTCATTCTGGGGATTGTGGGGGTCACGATGGCTATTGGAATTCTGAGTTTGACGCCCTTCTGGGAGACCGCAACTGGAGCCTTTACGTCTAGATTTGAATTGGCCGGAAAACACGAAGGAGGATTGAGTGGCACTCTGGGTAGACGGTTTCTTGGGGGGTTGGTCAGTGCCGTCACTAGCTCATTGGAAAATCCTTTTTTTGGGATGGGCCAAGGGATGGGAACGAACGTAGGAGCTATGTTTCTTAGTGGAGAAAAGCAGTTCCTTGTTGCTGAAGGTGAGTGGGGAAGGGTGGTGGGTGAGTTGGGACCGATTTTGGGAATCTCCCTGATTGTCTGTCGGGTGGTTCTGACTGCTGAAATAACGGTGGGTTGTTACAGGAAATTGGTCGAAGGGGACCTGCTGCCATGGTTGCTACTTAGCTTTGGATTTCTTTCCGTCTCTCAAGGAGGATGGTCTCAGCCTTCTTCTTTGGGGTTTTGTACAATGATAGGCGGCTTACTGATGGCTACATTGGCGTTCTCTGCGCCTCCGGCGAGGCCGAAAAAGCGGTTTTCAAACCTTAGAAAACGATCACTTCAAAAGAGTAAATCATGAAACTCATTCTGATAACTCATCCTAAGAGTCTTCAATCGACGAGTATGCCTCGGTTTGCCCGAATGATCGGAGAGGGAATGGAGAATCGTGGGCACTCGGTGCAATATTGGACGTCGGAGTCGTTTTTCGGGAAGATAGGTGGTATCCCTAAATCGGTTGGAAAGTGGCTGGGTTATATCGATCAATTTGTGATTTTTCCTTGGATACTAAAGAAGCGTCTTGAGGGGTTGCCGGCTGATTCCTTAATTGTTGTGGCAGATCAGGCATTGGGAATGTGGGTGCCACATTTTACGTTTTTACCGCACGTGGTGCATGTGCACGATTTCATGGCTTTGCGTTCTGCCCTTGGTGAGTTCCCTGAAAATCCTACTGGGCGGAGCGGGAAAATCTATCAGGATTTAATTCGCCGTGGTTTTTCTAAAGCTAAGAATTTTATTTCTGTTTCGGGAAAGACGCAGCTGGATCTAGAAGGGTTTCTTATCGATCAACCCAAGCGATCTGAGATGGTTTACAATGGTGTGAACCCGCGGTTTCAACCTCTGGATGCAATTGCTGCGCGGGCTGCCTTGGCAAAGGAAACGGATCTTCAATTGAATGAGGGCTACCTGCTACATGTAGGGGGTAATCAATGGTATAAGAACCGAATTGGGGTGATACTTCTCTACAATGCCTGGCGCCAAGCACATGAGCGAAAGATACCGCTGTTGCTCATCGGTGAACCCCCATCCGAGCGTTTACGAGAGTGTCGCGAAGCTTCCTGTTATCGTGAGGAAATTCATTTCGTTTCCGGAGCTTCTGACGAGACCATCAGATACGCTTACGCGGGAGCAAAAGTCTTTCTTTTTCCGTCACTGGCTGAGGGTTTCGGATGGCCAATTGCAGAGGCGATGGCTTCTGGATGTCCGGTGGTGACGACGGATGAGGCACCGATGACGGAAGTTGCGGGTGAATTTGCCTACCTCTTACCCAAAATGCCGCGGGAAGGTGCTGAGGATTGGGCTGCTGCCTGCGCTGCGACAGTTGAGAAGGCATGTCAGTTGGAGGGAGAGGCTCGCGAAGTTTGGTGTCGCGATGGTATCACTCATACCCAAGGTTTTTCCCAAAGAAAAACGCATGATCGGTTTGAGGAAATTTATCAGGCTATTCTAGAAGAGGATCAGGTATGATTGATCAACCAGCTTATAAACCTCTTGTTCTTCACGTTTTGGCGAGCATGGACCCAACAATGGGTGGTGTCTGCCAGGCCGTTAGAACGATGATTAAGGGGTTTGAACAGGTGGACGTTTTTGGTTCTGAAGTCGTATGTCTTGATAGCTCAGAGGTAGCCGAGCTGGAAGAGGACTTGTTCCCGATTCACAAGCTTGGGCCTAAACGAGGACCTTGGTCGTATTCTCCGCAGTTAGTGCCGTGGCTGGTCGAGAACCTTTCTCGTTTTGATGTTGTCATCATCCATGGCCTTTGGCTTTACCATAGTTACGCAGTACGCAAGGCGCTTGGTAAGCTCAAGCAGGGGCCATCAGCTACAACACAAATTCCTCGATGTTTCGTAATGCCGCACGGGATGCTGGATCCGTATTTCCAGCGTGATCCATCGCGGCGTCTGAAGGCTTTGCGGAACTGGGTTTACTGGAAATTGATTGAGCACAAGGTAGTCAATGAAGCGTCCGCTGTCCTATTTACCTGTGAGGAAGAGCTGAGACTGGCTGCCGAATACTTTCGACCTTACAAGCCGAAAGAGGGATTTGTGATCGGGCTGGGGGTGGATGAACCTCCGGCGTTCAATCCTTTGATGGGGACTGCATTTTCCGATAGATGTCCTGAGTTGGGTGAGCAGCCGTATTTGCTTTTTCTGAGCCGAATCCATCCCAAGAAAGGGGTCGATCTTTTGATTCGTGCTTATGCTACACTGGCGGATGCAGGAAAGCAGGAGTTGGAGATAGATAGGCTGCCCGATCTGGTTATAGCCGGTCCACTGGACTCGGACTATGCCAGCGAAATGAGAGTGCTGGCTGAAGAATTGTTGCCCTCCAGTGATTTAGCTCCACGAATCCATTTTCCGGGTATGCTGAGTGGGGATGCCAAGTGGGGAGCTTTCTACGGAAGTGAAGCCTTCGTGCTACCCAGCCACCAAGAGAATTTTGGGATAGCAGTGGTTGAGGCTTTGGCTTGTGGCAAACCGGTGATGATATCAAACAAGGTCAACATCTGGCGGGAAATTGAGCAGAGTGGCGGGGGTATTGTGATGGACGATGCGCTTGTGCCTATCAAAGGGAGTTTGGAGCGGTGGTGCACGATGAAGTTGGAAGAAAAAACTCTCTTCTCCGCAAGGGCTACCGAGGTATTCAAGCAGCTATATAATGTTCAAATGGCAGCGTTGCGGCTGCTTTCGACTCTTTCCGAGAAACGCGAAACAAACGATATTTTATGAAGATAGGGATCCTGACTTTTCACTTTTCAGACAATTTTGGAGCTTTGCTTCAAGCCTATGGTCTACGCGAGTATTTGCGGAGTTTAGGGCATGAGGCTGAGTTCGTAAATTACCAGCCCGCGCATGTTGAAGGGGGTGGTAAAATACGAATCGGACTTTCGAAGCAAGCGGCCGTCTCTAATCTCAAGGTGGCCTACATGGCGGTTTCAGGGGTGATGCAGAAATTGCTGACTTCGGAAAAAACTAGAAGGGGAATTGATTCTTTTCAGAAAAAGAATCTTGGAGTTGTCGGGGAAGCCGTAACGACGATAGAGGAGGTCCCCAAGTTAGCGGATGGTTTTGAAGTTTTGATATGCGGGAGTGATCAGATCTGGAACCCTTCGGATCAGTTTGGGATCGATCCGGCCTATTTCCTGGGGTTCGAATCGACGGCAAAGCGAAAAGTTTCATATGCGCCTAGCTTCGGATCGGGATCTCTGGACGCCCGTTACCGGGATGAAGTTACGGTTTTGCTCCGGGGGCTGGATGGGATCTCTGTGCGTGAGGAAAGCGCAGTGGAGCTGGTGAACGAGCTAATCGAATACACTCCTGTTTGTGTTCCGGACCCGACGTTCCTAGTAGATGATTATAAGGCTCTTATTGGTGAGGGAACGCCAAAGAAGGATCATATTTTTGCATATATCCTACGTAGCAGTCAGGATATTCATCCGATGTGCGATGCTTTATCAGGAAAGCTCGGGGTGCCGGTCCGCTCTGCATGGAATCCTTATCGACGTTGGAAAGACTTTGGCGAGGGGATCGAAGGAGGCCCCACAGAATGGTTACAGGAACTGGCTGATTCGAAATTTGTTATCACGAATTCATTTCATGGTACGGTTTTCAGCATTCTGATGAATCGGCCATTTATTGCAGCACGACTTCCTGGCGCAAAGGCGAAGCTGAGCGGGCGTCTTGAAAATCTGCTGGAAAAGGTAGGACTCAGTGACCGTCTGGTGACCGCTGGAGATATATGGGAGTGCCTTGCCATTGCTGAGAAGGATATCGATTGGGACGCGGTTAATGCGAAGGTTTCAGGTATGCGCCAAATAGGGCGGGATTTCCTGTCTGCGGAGCTAGAGAGAGCCCGAGTCTGATTGACGGATATGGGAGATAGTCGGAATTTTTTTTTAGTGAAAAAATTATAGTGAAAACTATTAAAGACATAGTAGAAGGAAATTACTGCATCGGCTGTGGCGGATGTGCTTATGTGGCCTCTCTTGATATGAAGATGAATCGCTTTGGCGAGTACACTCCAGATACGAGTAGTTTGCCGAAGGATGAACTTCTGGATAAGGCCGGATTTGTTTGTCCGTTCCTGAACGAAGAGTTTAACGAAGATCGTTTAGGGGAAGAGTTTCTCAAAAAAGAGAATCCGAATCATAGCAACAAGATCGGCTACTACCGTGAAGTTCTAGGAGGTCATGTGGTGGAAGAGGGTTTCCGTAGTGGTGGAACTTCTGGAGGGTTCGGGACTTGGATAGGATCGGAGCTTTTAAAGCGCGGTATGATCGACGGTGTCATTCATGTGAAGGATCGAGTACGCGAAGAAGGAGAAGGTCCGTTTTCCAATTACTCGATGAGCCTTTCCCAAGAGGATATTTTAAGTGCCTCTAGGACAAAATATCACGTGATCGAATACTCTGAGGTTCTAAAAAAATTAGAAAAGTACCCAGAGAAGCGCTTTCTTTTCATAGGACTTCCTTGTGTGGTGAAATCGATACGCCGTCTTCAGATTATTGACCCTCGAATCCGAGATTCGATCGCGTTTACGG
The DNA here is from genome assembly GCF_046736275.1 of Luteolibacter sp. AS25. Lineage (GTDB taxonomy): Bacteria > Verrucomicrobiota > Verrucomicrobiia > Verrucomicrobiales > Akkermansiaceae > Luteolibacter. The sequence goes on along the minus strand of NZ_CP151837.1, from coordinate 2,585,575 downwards.
TGGCCTTGGTTTGCGGACATTTGAAAAGCATGAATTGGTCGCTGTCGCTCGGCTGGGGTTGCGGGATTGAGCCCAAAGACTTTAGGGGAATTCGCTATCGGACTAAAGGTGAGAATATCCCGGCGAGAGCCTACGCTTTCACTGCATTTGCCGACGGTGCTGAAGTTTTGAAAGACTCGGCGGAAATTGTTGGTGGTAAGTTTAACCAAGGTGCGTTGATGTTGAATGCATGTAACTTTTGCGACGATGTCGTAGGGGAGACTGCCGATCTGACTATTGGTGATGCTTGGTTGCCTCGCTTTGAGGTGGATTCGGGAGGTAACAACATGTTGGTTGTGCGGAATGAGGCAATCTCCCGAATTCTAAACGAGGCTACCGCGGAGGGACGGGTGTCGCTTAGTCCGCTTTCTGAAAAGGAAGCTGTTGATGCCCAAGCTGGTGGTTTTCGGCAACGTAGAGAAGGGCTCTCGCAGCGGGTGACTGCTTTTGAAAAGGCTGGTGTGTGGCATCCGGTCAAGCGGGTGTCTGCAAATGAGTTCAAGGTGCCGATAATACGGAGTATGGTTTACAGGATGCGCTCACACATCACGGAGCTGTCCCGCGTGGCGTTTGCCGATGCTTTGGAACGCGACGATTACCAATTCTACAAACGGAAGTTACAGATTCGGCTGAAAATTTTGCGAGCGATGGAGATTTTCAGTTCACTTCCACGTATCCTTAGGAAGCAGACTTCTTATGTTTTGTTGAGGATTGGTAAGATGAAAAAATCATGAAGATGGAACATTCGGATCTCACAGAAAGTCTACCCAAGACTACGGATGTAAGGCACAAGTTCCCTATCCGTGTTCAGATAACACGGATGGTTTGGAAAGTGGTTTGGCTATTTTTGTTTAGGCCCTTCTCGCTTCGTATCTTCCGTAAATGGCGGGTATTGATCTTACGACTCTTTGGTGCGGATGTTGATTGGACCTGTATGATACACGGTTCAGTCCAGATCTGGGCTCCTTGGAACTTAACGATGAGAGCTTTTTCCTGCTTGGGGTCAGATGTAGATTGCTACAATCAAGGGGCTGTTTTTGTGGGCGAAAATGCGACAGTTTCCCAAAAAACATATATCTGTGCTTCAAGCCATGATTACTGCGATCCTAGTAATCGTCTTATTTTATGTCCGATATCTATCGGGGCTAGGTCATGGGTGGCAGCAGATTCCTTTATAGGTCCGAGTGTGACGATAGGAGAGGGTGCAGTCATCGGGGCACGGTCAGTAGTGACCAAAGATATGCCGGAGTGGATGGTCTGCGCTGGGCATCCCTGTAAGCCGATCAAAGAACGGGTAATGCGCGCAGCTTCTTAGGTAGGTAGCCGGAATCGTCTGTTTTTATACGCTGGAAACAACGATTGTTGGGTGGGTTCGTTACCCTGAAACGCCTAAGGATCTAATATAGGCAGTGCTGTTTTTGAGGTAAAATTTTAACATACAGACGAGGAAATGATTTCGATTATCATACTTACAAAAAACGAGGAGCTTGATCTTCCTAGCTGTTTGAAAACGGTTTCATGGTCAGATGATGTCCACGTTTTGGATTCAGGCAGCACTGATGCGACAATTGAAATTGCACGGGCCAACGGAGCCGTTGTTTCTTCCAATCCGTTTCGTTCTTTCGGGCAGCAGAGAAACCATGCGCTAGACCACTTGGAGATCAAATATGAGTGGATTTTGTTCTTAGATGCCGACGAGCATGTTTCTGACGCGTTCAAAAAGGAGATCTTTGAAGCAGTAGAAAATTCCGCAGACGATGTGGCGGGTTTTTATTGCTGCTGGAAGATGATGCTCTACGGAGTTTGGCTAAAGCGCTGTGACAATTTTCCAAAATGGCAATTCCGTCTGATGCGAAAGGGTAGGGCGCGTTTTAGCGACTTCGGGCACGGGCAAAAAGAATCAGAGGTTTCGGGTAAAATCGAGTATATTCAGGAGCCATATATTCACTATGGGTTCTCAAAAGGATGGAGCCTTTGGATTGATCGCCACAACCGATATTCAACACAGGAGTCCATTGCAAGGGGTGGTAAAAAACCGCCGTTCAGGCAGTGCTTTTCCAAACACGGGAGCGAGAGGAATCCCGCGTTGAAGTCATGGCTGAGCCAGCTACCTGGTTGGCCACTTCTTCGTTTTCTCCATGCTTACGTCATCAATCTCGGATTTTTGGAAGGGATGCCGGGCCTGATCTACTGCGTGAATATGGCCTACTATGAATTTCTTATTCAAATCAAGATAAAGGAACTAAAGGATGAAACCTAAAATTAATTGTTTTAAGTGGATACCAAAACATTTTTAGGGCGTGTCTTCAGAAGTTGAACACCTGCTTAACAAAGGTTCTAGTTTGGTCCACACTTCCCCGTATGGATGTGTAAGCTGATCAGCAGATCTTGTCGGACTCCCAGTGGCTGGGCCTAAAAAAATAAGCTAACGGGATTTCCAAAAAACCGACACCACGAGATACTGTAGACTGCCCCGGGTGCTCCGCGCACATCGTGAGGCTTTGCTCTAACTGATGAAATCCGGCTAACATTGGAGGCTTTTGCCGAAGTGTTACCCGAACTGAAAAAGGTCCAATCCGCCTGCCGGAGATGGTGCTCGAAAGGCGTCCGGAAGGAGTTTTTCAAAGCGGTAGTGACGTGCCTCCGGCCGTCAGGCACACTGAGGCGTATGGATGCTTCGTTTTTGTGAAGTGCCCGCCGCCGGCGAGGGCGGGAGAAAGGATGGAGCGGACCGGCTCCTAGATTGAACGAAAGGTGGCATGAACACAAAACTTCACGCCACCGTTGATGCTAGGAAGCATCCCGTGAAACTTCATCTGACCTCTGGAACCGGTGCTGATTCGCCTTTGCCACCTTGATGACGTCCTGTTTCACACAGGAGTATTGCAAAATTCGTGAACTTGAACTCAGCACTAAATGAAACCTCAGACCAAAACCTTCCTCGGAATTCACTTCTGGAACAGAAATACGACGGAACTCCTGGCAACAGCAGATAAACATGGCGGCTTATTTACAGTTCCCTCCGCTCCGTCACTGGCGGAGATCAGGACCGATGAATTTTTGAAGGTGGCATATCAATCATCCGACTTCGCGGTAGTGGATGGGGGATACATTGCCCTAATTTTACGGATTTTTCTACGGAAGCAGCTGCCTAGAATCTCCGGCCTGCAGATACTACAGCGTCTGATAGGAGTAGAAAAAGACCGGGCAATACCTTTCCATGAACGGAGGATTTTATTCGTGGTTCCCTCGGTCGCTGAAACTCTGAGGATACAATTATACCTAGCCACTCAAGGGTTCAGCTTGCATCAACTCAGTTTCTACGAAGCTCCATTTTATCGAGAAGACGAGGATTACCAGGACAGTAATTTGGCGGAGAAAATGAAAAGCACGCTACCGGACTGGGTGGTGATGTGCATCGGCGGCGGGAAGCAGGAAAAGCTTGGATACTATGTCCGGAGTCTTAGCGGCAGCCTAGGTCCAGAGGGAGCGCGAAAGAACGGGCCCGTGATATTATGCACGGGCGGAGCGATTTCGTTTTTTACCGGCAGCCAAGCAAAGATACCAACTTGGGCAGACAGAATGTACCTAGGATGGCTCTTCAGGATCTGTGAGTCTCCGGGGGTATTTCTACCGAGGTATTGGAAAGCGACATTCGAATTCCCACGTCTACTCTGGCAACAAAGGGAAAAATTATTCCATGAGGAAGAGCCGCGATCCACGAAGAGTGGGGCTGTATAAACGCGATAGAAATGTTTTATAAGAAATATATGCAAGGGAAAGCCGGGAAAATATCTGTTTTTCCTGTGCTTGCAGTAGGAGTGATCTGTTTACTCATGTTCCTGAGTTGGACTCCCGATCCTAGGATGAGAAGTATATCCTGGTTGCCGGAATTCGTGACGGCATGGGCCGATGAGAATACCACGTCGAGGACTGGCTTCGGGATGTTTCTGCTCGGCTTGGTCGTCGGATTTTGGAATTGCTCGCAACGCCAGGAATTACGGAATTTTCTTTGGTATCTGCTAGGAATGTCCGGAATGGTGCTCCTAATGGAACTGGTCCAAGTGGTTCTTCCAAATAGAGTTTTTGACTGGTATGACGTTTTATGGGGTATTGGGGGTGGACAGTTTGGTGTTATTTTCGCCTTCGCCATTGATCGGGTGAGGAGCGCCTTTCGCTCGGCGATTATCCGCCGGAAGATCAAAAAGTTTTCGCACTATTGAAATGTAAGATATGCTAAGTAGATTATACTTACGGTTATATACTTAGGTATCAAAAGATATTACGTGTTTGAGTGAATTTGGGTATGCTGGTTTATGGTGCTGGCCTGTTTGAGATTATAGTAAATCTCATAGGTCTTTTCACCCCCAACCACCCCCCCAACAACGTGATCTCAGAACGAGAAAAAGGTTTTTACCAAATTCTGCTGGCTACCCAAATACTAGCTATATTTATACTTTATTGGATCACAGTGCTGGCTGTGGTCAGAATTTACCACGAGCAGACAACTTATCTGACCGCATATTTTGAATGTGCGTTTATCGTTGTGGGTGCACTAATTCTTGAGGGCTTTACCCGGCCGGGATGGCTGAGGCCTACGGCAGGCCGTCTTAAACGTTGTTCCTCGGCGGTGACGAGACGGCAATGGATCTGGATGGTGGGAGTGATTGCCCTCGTTATTGTATTTTCCCGCGACTTGCGGATGTCCCGCCTTTTTCTGGGCGTGTTCTCGGTGGTTTCATTGATAGCTCTTCACATTCAGAACCGCTATCTGACACAATGGTTCTCTTCCTTCTGCTCCAAGCAATTTTCAAAGCTGAAACTAAGAACTCTCGTCTTGGGGCCGAAAGACTGGTGTCATTCCATTCTCCCTGAGGTGAAAAGTATCAATTCCATGGTGGAAGTGGTCCATGTGGAGAAAACAGATGGAAATGAAAAAAGTTGGAAGGAGTATGCATTGCAGCTCAAGAAGCATCCGATTGATCTCCTGGTGATGCCTCCGCGGCATCTTCCCAATGATACGGTGATACATTTGATGCGTTTGGGAGACCGGCAGGGATTTCGTTGTTGGCTGCCATTGGAGATCACGCGTTCCTATGGTCGGCACTTTGATTTGCAGCGGGTGGGCTGCCTGGATGTCCTATCGCCCCCGAACGAGCCATTGGAGAATACCTCAAACCAGGTATTGAAACGGATTTTCGACGTGGTGTTCAGTTTATTGGTCATTCTTACCTTGTTTGTTCCGCTATGTGTTGTGGTGGCTATCATCCATCGCCTCCACTCACCGGGGCCGCTGTTCTTCAGGCAGAAACGAGTTGGCAGAAATGGAATTCCGTTTCAGGTGTTCAAGTTCCGCAGTCTGCACCCGGCAAACGGTGATGAGGCCTGCCAGGTGAGCAAAGCAGACAGCAGGGTTTTCAAGGGTGGAGGTTTCCTCCGGAAAAGCAGTATTGATGAGATTCCGCAGTTTTTGAATGTCCTCCTCGGAGATATGAGTGTTGTGGGGCCAAGACCTCACCTCGCATCCCATGATGATGAGTTCTGCGAATTCTTCGAAAGATATGGCGTGAGACGCTATGTGAAGCCTGGCGTGACAGGATTGGCGCAGGTGAAAGGCTTCCGTGGTGAGGTGAACAAACCGCTCGATCTCAGAAATCGCGCACGGCTGGACAGCTTTTACGTCACCCATTGGCATATCGTCTTGGATGTGGTCATCGTGGCCCTGACGAGTGTCTCGATGATCCGACCTCCGAAGACCGCCTACTAGGTGCTTGGGTTAGGCTCTGGCCAGAATCGGTTCTCAGCGAAAAAGAATTTTGGCGCGGAGTTGGGCCTCTGAGTGCTAGGTCCCGGAGAAGGCAATCGCGGGGATTTTCTAAAACATCAATTCGGACATGGGTTATCATTCATTCGATATATTCGATACGCTCGTTTCTCGGAAATTCGCGACGGATAGGGGAATTCACGCCGCGATGCGGGAACGTTTCCGGGAGCAGGCGGACTATAATTTGCCATGTTATTTTCTAGATGATTTCTGCTCGATCAGAATACACGCTCAAGAGGCAGCCCACGAATCTTCGGAGCATCAGGAGATCACGCTGGATGAGATTTATGAAGCTATAGGGCGCGATTATCCGGAGATAGGGGATGAGGTTCTCTCGCAGATCAAGAGTCTGGAAGACTCGCTGGAGATTGAAAACTGTTACGGTATACCTGAAAATATCCAGCGGGTTTTCGAGCTGCTGGACGGGGGTGAAACAGTCATCCTGATTTCCGATATGTATCTATGCCGGGAGACGATCACATCCATGTTGGAAAAGGCGGATCCAAGGCTGACTGGCCTTCCATTCTATCTCTCCTCTGAGACAAGGACGCGGAAATTCGATGGAGTTCTCTTCGGTGATGTTTGTAGGGAGGAGAAAATTGCGCCAAAAGACCTGACTCACACTGGCGATAATTTCCATATTGATTGCCTGATGGCTGAGCGCTCCGGTTTGCGTTCGGTTTACTACGAAAAGTCACATCTGAATTCGATCGAGCGGAGCTATTTCCGGGATGATGGAAATTTGTTCCAGCAGGTTGTGGCAGGCGCCAGCAAACAGGTGAGGTTGGAAGGTTTTGCCGAGACGCCTTCTTATCACCTCGGAGGATCATATACCGGCCCGCTTTTCTACGGATTTGTCCACAACCTCCTTCTTCAAGCGATATCCGAGGGAATCGAAAGAGTATATTTTCTGGCCCGGGACGGGTATCTACTGAAGATCATAGCAGAAGAAATCATTACCGAGTTAGGGCTGGCGATTGAAATCAGGTACCTCTATTTGTCGCGGCAATCCACCTACTTCGCTTCACTTTTCCGACTGAATTCAAAGTCGTTTGAGTGGATTTTTCAGGAAATGGACAACGTGATTACCTTCGAGCGGGTGGCGAAACGTTTGAAAATTCCGGTTTCTACTTTTTCCACGTATCTCGAAGCTGATCTGGTTGATGCGCTAGGGGCCCATGGACACGACCAACGATTGACTCCCGTGTTGATTGCGGGGCTTCAGGATTCGCTTTTAAAGAAGATCGAGCTAAAGGCTGAGATCGAGCGGCGTGCGCAGGAGGATAGGGAAATGGTTCTGGGATACTTCGAGCAAGAAGGTTTGTTTTCCGGTGGAAGAATCGCTTTCGTGGATATCGGGTGGCGAGGGACTCTGCAGGATGCGGTTTACAAAATTGTGAAAAGCAGGAAGCCGGACATCGCGATCACCTCCCATTATTTGGCGGTCACTCATTTTAGCTCCAATACATTTCCCGAAAACAGGAAGGTTCCTGCGTTCATGTATCCGTCCACTAGGCCGGGCATAGGACCGGTGCTTGAACTTTTACTTCAATGCGAGCATGGAACGACCCTCGGGTATAAGGTCAACGAAGAGGGGGGCTATGAACCGATTTTAAAGGAACCGCCAAGTCACAAGGATGGCTGGGGAGTGGATAGCTATATGAGGGGAATCAGAGAATTTGCGAAAAAATTGAGCGGGGCGCTGAAGGAAAATCCGAACCTGGAACTCTGTTATTTCGGGATTTCGCCGATCTTGATTGAAATACTTGAAAACGGAGATTCTGGAATCTCGGAGGTGCTGGGTGATCTGGACTATTGTGGTGATCAGGAAGAGAGCAATTTAAGGCAATTTGCTCCGCCTTTTAAATCCATGGATGCTTTGAAGTTTCTCTTCGGTTCTGAGAATTCACGGGGGCAATTCACCCAATGGTATCGCGGCTCATACGTTCGCAGCGGGCCTGCCGCCAGAGTGTTGCTTAGCCTGGACCCTCGGATAAACCTGAAGCGTGTAGCCTCCGGAGCGATAAGCCGTGAGGAAGTCCTGAACATGAAGCAAAAGCTGAAGCGCTTCATTCAGCTGAGAAAGACGCGAATGCGACTGTAGATTTTTGTTGGTAGTTGGATTGCTCCGGAAATACCCGTTTGGCCTTATGGTTGAACGGGTATTATTTTGCTCATTTATACGGAACTGAGCTTCCCAATTCCGCCCTAGTATTTTCTCCAAAGGCTCGGGACGAAGAGAACAAGGAGTGCGAAAAGCTCCAGACGGCCCAGAATCATGATCCAGCCAAGGAAAACCTTTGTTGGCTCCCGAAGCTCTGCAAAGTTTTTGGTGGGACCTACGGCATCGAAACCCGGGCCTATGCTGGAAATGGTGGCGAGCACGGTGCCGGCGCAGCTTTCAAGACTGATGCCAGTACCTGCCTCTAGGAATCCGACCACAGCGGTAGCACCGATGGCGATCATTAGGTATAGGACCAAGAAAAACATGATCCGCGCACGGTTTGCGTCGTCGATTGGGTTGCCATTGACCACCACGCGGAAGACCTGGCTGGGACGGAAGGTCTTGATGACTTCGTTTCTTGCTGATTTTGCGAATACAATCAGACGCCCGACTTTGAAGCCACCAGCCGTCGAACCGGAGCAGCCACCCATAAGCATCAGGCAGGCGATAAGAACCTTCGCCCATGTCGGCCATTGATCGTAGTCGGAAGTGCCGAAACCAGTGGTAGAGGCGATGCTGATAACGATGAAAGCGCTGTCCCGAAGACTGCTGAAAATCGAAATACCGTCGTTATAGGTGCGGCCGCAGGTGATGAGAATGATCACTAATCCGCACAGCCCGAGAAACCACTTGGCGTCCTCTTCCTTTAGTAGGCGGCGATAGTTTTTCCTGAGAGCGACGATAAAGAGCAAGAAGTTCAGGCTGCCGAGTGCCATGAAAATGATGAGCCAAAGCTCGATAAGCCAGGAATTTCCCCACTCCGAATAATAGCCGATACTCTGCGAGTGGGGACTAAGCCCACCCGTTGAGATCGTGGTAAATGCGTGGCAGGTGGCATTGAACCACGTAAGTCCCATCACTTTTAGGCCTAGCAAGCAGATGACCACCAGGCCGAGGTAGAGCCTCAAAAGCATAGTGGCGGTATCCTGGATACGGGCGAGGCCAAGGTCTCCGTTTCGGAAAGATGATTCGTTCTGAAAGAGTGATTTCGAGGAAACGCCTATATATGACAGCAGTGCCACAAACAGTACGAGGATTCCGATGCCGCCCAAAAGTTGGGTGACTGCACGCCATAAAAGGATTCCACGCGGCCATTGTTCGATCACGATCATTACGGATGAACCGGTGGTGGTGAAGCCCGAGGCGGATTCAAAAAAAGCACCTGCCGGACTCATGTATGGCGGGCAGAGAAGGTAGGGGAGTCCACCGAATATACTGCAGAGAATCCACCCTAGACCCACAATGACTATGGCCTCACGTTTCGGGACAGTATCGTGTTTTGTCTTTGTAATGCCGGGAACAGTGAAAAGCAGGGCGAAGCCTCCGGTGATAGCTGCGGAAAGAAACAGCATCTTCGCTGCTTCCGTATCGCCTTCGATGATATCGAATGTAGCGAAAACACCACAAAGTGCCATCGTGGCCGCTTCGAGCACGAGCAGTAGTCCGAGAATTCTCGTGATCAGGTAGAAGTTCATAGGTAGCTGATTTGCTTCAGGCTTCCAGGAGCTTGAGGAAAGCTTTTTTAGCTTCTTTGGAGACCATGGCGTAGAGGTGGTCGTCACCCAGAAGCACTTCGTTCGGGCCCGGAACGTCCGCGTGTAGTCCGCGTAATTTTCCTACCAGGACGACTCCGCTCGGCCATTTGATTTCCTTCACCATATGGCCGGCAGCGATGGATCCCTTCCCGATGCGAAGCTCCACCAGGTCCACTCCGGCAAATCTCTTGAGAACCGTATAGGAAGTGGATGTGATAAATCTCTGGATTTCACGTCGGGTGGCCTCACGGGGACTGATTGCCGCGCGGATGCCGAAGTGGTGTCCGCTGGCTGAAATCGCTGCCGCGTAATCCGCGCGGTGGATGAGGGTGAGGCAGTTTTTTACACCAAGAGTGTGGGCCTGAAGGCAAGACATGACGTTGTCCTCGTCATCCGTACTTGTGCTGATAAAGAAATCCGCCTCGCCGATTTGCTCTTCCTCCAGTTCCGCAACCACTGTCGCATCCGCGTTGATGATAATGGCGTTTGTGAGTCTATCGGCTAGTCCTTTGCAGATTTCCGGATCCCGCTCGAATACACGAACCGTGCAGTCCAGGCTTTCAAGCATTTGTGCCAGTGAGAAGCCATACTCGTTCCCGCCGAAGATGACGACGCGTAGTTTGTTGCCCTTGTGTTTCCCCTGAAGCTTTTCCGCGAAGTCCCTCAGTTTTCTGGGCTCTCCGAAAATGGTGACGATGTCATCCCTTTCAATCCGTGAGTCTGCGATTGGGACGAAGGATTTTTCTCCACGGGAGATCATGGCCACGCGGATACCTTCAGGTGCGTTGATCTCACGGAGGGTACTAGTGGCGATTTTCGATTCGGGGCCGACTTTTACCTGCTGTAGCTCGATTCTGCCGCGCGCAAGTTCCTCGACGACCAGCGAGTCAGGATTCCTGACAAACTTCGCCAACTCGATGGCTGCAAGACGCTCCGAGCTGAAGATGTGGTCCAGGCCGAAGTGGCCGCGGAAATCGAAAAGCCACTCCTCGCGCTGGAGACTGGGGTGTACTCTGCTTACGACTTTCGCCACGCCCATGCTTTTCGCCATCGAGGCAGCCATCATGTTGACTGTATTGGAGGAAGACATGGAAAGGAACAGATCGCATTCTCCCACATCGGCATCCGCCAGGTCGGTAACACTGGTGCCGTCACCATGGATTACCTTCGCATCCAATGTGGCCTCGAGCTCTGCAGCAAGAGTCTTGTCCGACTCAATCAACGAGATCCTATGAGATTCTCTGGTGAGGCAGGATGCCAGGTGACGACCGATTTCTCCGGCTCCGACGATGATGATGTTCATAAATGAGGAAAAGCGCTCGAAAGCAGCTCCGGTACTACCGCGATTCTACAGCTGTCGCAATCCCAACCTTTTACAGCTCCTGACGGTTGATCCACTAGATATTGGATCGTTAGCGGCTTTCCGGCGGAGTGTTCTCGGATAGCAAGTACACTCGGGAACGATTCACAATCGTACACTTGGGGGCCTTTTCTTGGATTTTCCGTACACAGGAGGAAAAACTGGCTAAAAATTCCCATAATTTAGCTAAAAGTTTTTAGAAAAACTTCTAAAAACTGAACCTTGCAGCCCTCGGTGATATGCGATTTGATCCTGTAAAGTGCTTAAAAACAGTAGCTTAGCGATAATATTTGGGGGTTTTCACTTTATTCTTGTTCGCTCAGTGTACTGAAGTGTATCTTACGGGTGTTGACGCGATAGTCTGCACGCTAATGATTCCCCAATTCCAAGCATACAAGGGCTCCTTCCCTTACAAGACTGACTCGAAGAATCGAGTTAATGTCGTGCCTGCTTGGCGTCCGGCGGCGGGTGAGGTTTTCAACCTTATGCCTTCCAAATCTGACGGTGTGCCGATTCTCAAAGTCCTCACGAACGAGGCCTTCGAATTTCGCGTTCAGCAAATCAAGGATCACGTCGAGTCTCCAAAGGAGCAGGCGATTAAGAAAACCAAACTCGTCCGCCTGCTTCGTGAAGTGAGCGTCAATGAGCAAGGCAAGCTTCTGATCCCGAAAGACCTCGCAGCATTCGCAAATGTCGGTCCTGACACGGAAGTCACTCTCTGTGCCGGTGATAGCCATTTCGAAATCTGGAACCGCGCCGAATACGAAAGACTCCACGGTCTTATCGCTGTCGAAGAAGACGACGACGATCTCGCAATTTTCTAAAACTTTCCCACTCACTTTTCCCACACCTACTGACAGCATGCTGTTCAACCCTCCAACTCCTACGAACAAAACGGTCCACCTCACGGCGGCTTCCGGCGTGTTCGTTTGCTCGCAGGAGTTGGGTTCATTTTCCAAATACTCACAAAACGCTGCGCTCGGGACAGCACAGCGTTTTGATACAACGGACGTCGCCGCTGCTCCTGGCTGGTTGTCAGCACGGCGTCCGTTTTCCTTTTCTCCAAGCTTTCTGGCTGGGCGTATGAAGTCTCTCGGGACAGAGCTTCATTCGCTATTTAATCCGGTGCGCTCTGCTGCTCCTGGCTGGTTGTCAGCGGGCGCACCGGTAAATTTTTCCAAACACTCACAGAATTCTGCGCTCGGGACAGCGCAGGATTTTGATTTAACGGACGCCCTTGCTGCTCCTGGCTGGTTGTCGGCGCGGCGTCCGTTTTCCCTTTTCTCAGGCTTTTTGGCTGGGCGTGTGAAGTCTCTCGGGACAGAGCTTCATTCGCTATTTAATCCGGTGCGTTCTGCTGCTCCTGGCTGGTTGTCAGCGGGCGCACCGGTAAATTTTTCCAAACACTCACAAGATTCTGCGCTCGGGACAGCACAGGATTTTGCTTTATCGGATTCCGAAGCCGTTCCTGGCTGGTTGTCGGCTTCGGAGTCCGAAACCTTTTCTCCAGAGGGATATCATATCCCCGTTCTTTCCGAGGAAGTCATCGAGATGATGGCTGCAGCGCCGGGAAAGTTCGTAATTGATGGGACACTGGGAGGAGGCGGACATTCCGAGCTTCTTCTGAAATCCGGGGCAAGAGTGCTCGGTGTTGATCGTGATCCGGAAGCTCTGGCACATGCGACAAGACGCCTGGAGCAATACGCTCCGAATTTCTCTACCTTCCATGGCAATTATTCGGAAATTCCGAACTGCCCGGATATTCAGAACGGCGAACTCGCGGACGGTCTTCTTCTTGATCTCGGGGTTTCATCCCGTCAGCTGGATTCCGCGGAGCGTGGATTTTCTTTCATGCGTGAGGGGCCACTCGATATGCGCATGGGGCCGAACGCGCTCATGACGGCTGCCGAGTTGGTAAATACATGGGCGGAAGATGAAATCGCCGATGCCATCTACACTTACGGTGAAGAAAGGAAATCCCGCAGAATCGCCGCAGCCATCGTCAAGCAGCGCGAATCAAAGCCTTTTGAAACAACTCTTGAACTAGCCAATTGCATCGAGAAGGCGATCGGTCGCTCCGGAAAGACCCATCCTGCTACCAAATCTTTCCAGGGCATCCGGATGGCAATCAACCAAGAGCTTGAATCGCTCGCCTCGATTCTTGAATCCGCCTCCGGAATTCTGAAACCAGGAGGGAGACTTCTGATTATCACCTTTCACAGCCTTGAAGACAGGATGGTGAAACAATTTTTAAGGAAACACTCGCAACCATATATTGATGATCCGACATGGCCGGAAGCCCGGACAAACCCTGACTGCCAATACAAACTGATTTCGAGAAAAGCAATTGCGCCATCGAGCGAAGAGACATCAACGAACCCAAGAGCCCGTAGCGCAAAGCTACGGGTCGCTCAGCTTTTAGGAGCTTAACCAACCAATCCATCCGAATCCATGAACCGCCGCCGCCAAGCATCCCCATCAAAAATTTGCTCGATCATGATTTTCGCACTCATCCTTGCTGGAGCCATTGGCGCAGTAGGAGGGGTGAGCTACGTGTATTTCCGGAACTGCCAGATCCAGACGGCACGTGAAATCGACGCGGTAGAGCGCCGCATTGAACGCCACAAGCTGGACATCCGCACCGTGCAGATGCGCAGCGACCAGATTCTCAATCTCTTCGCCATCCGCGATACTCTCGCCGAGGAAGGCACCGAACTTGTGCCAATCCCACCCGGTGTTTCCGAAAACATCGAAGCCCAGTCGAATACCGCCGTCGCCTCTATTAATTCCAGCTTGTGAATCGCGCTTTCCAAACCCGTTGCATAGTACTCTGCCTGGTTCTCGTAACCTTGTTGAGTGCTCTTTCAGCGCGGCTTGTTCAGATTCAGCTAGTTGACAGGCAGCGGTATGCGGAATCCTCTGCGAAGGCCTACCATCGCACTGAAATCATTCCCGCCATCCGTGGAATGATAGTGGACCGAAATGAGCAACCGATCGCAAAAAGCGTCCCGGTTTCCTCGATCTACGTGGATAAGAATCATCTTCTGGATCCGAAACTGGCCGCGTTCGGCCTGGCCTATCGCAAGGCCTCCCAGGAGCCCGGCTGGAAAGCCGCCAGCGAGGAGGACCGTATCCGCCGTATCCATCAGGTGCGTGGCGGAATTCTCAGCAGTGAGACTCCGGACTCGATCGTGAAAAAGCACATGGCGCTCGCAATCGGGGAGCTAGCCCGCCCACTCGGCATGAGAAGAGATGAGCTGCGCGATAAGATCGAAAAATCAAGAGCGACCTGGTTCGCAATCAAAAAGGAAATCGCAGACGATGAGGCCGAAAAGCTCCGCCAAACGGTTGATGATAATTACATCCAAGGAATCGAATTCGAGAACTCAATCAAGCGTTGGTATACGAATCCGGAATTAGCTGTGCACATTACCGGATTCACAGGTGAGGTGGAGGAGAAAACTCCTGAAGGGAAAACCGTGCGTACAATGAAAGGTCGCTTCGGGATCGAATCCGCGGTGGAGGAATACCTTGCCGGCCGTGATGGCCGCCGCGAACATCAGCGTGATTCGCGTGGCTTGGTCGTTCCTGGAGAAGAAAATAGCCTTCTGCCGCCTCGTGCTGGCCTGAATGTGAAACTCACCATCGATCTGAGTATGCAGGCGATTGTCGCCGAGGAGCTTGATGCCGGTCTAAAGAAATACGGTTCGAAGAAAGGCGCTGTCATCGTCATGGATCCGAAGACCGGAGAAATTCTGGCGATGGCTTCCCGGCCGGACTTCGATCTCAATCATAAAAAAAACCTTCAGGAAGCGTCCTTCAACTACGCGATCCAAGCGAAGTATGAGCCCGGCTCCACCATTAAGATTATTGCCACAGCTGCAGCGCTGGAGGAGGGGCTTGTTACCCCGAACACGATCATAAATTGCCCGCACGTTCTTCAGGAAAACCGTTTCACAGTTACCGATAGCCATTCAGGCGGTCAGCTTTCGGTGGAGCAGATCCTTCAGAAATCAAACAACGTGGGTTGCTGGAAGCTTGCCAAGCAGCTCGGAGTAAAACGCTTCTACGAGTACGTTCATAACTTCGGCTTCGGAGAGCGCAGTGGGATCCTCCTGAGTGGCGAAAATCCGGGATCTGCCACAGTGCCCACACTTCCTATCGATTTCTCCCGGGCTGCCTACGGGTATTACATCGGAGTGACTCCGATTCAAATGGCCACCGCATACTCCGTGATTGCAGGTGGTGGGAACCTGGTTGAGCCAAGAATCGTGAAAGAGCTCATCGCGAATGACGGGACCGTGATCGAACATTTTGGCACCAAGATCCGTAAACGCGTGATTTCCGAGTCTACCGCGAAGAAAATGCGGTCGGCGCTGCATAAGGTTACCCTTCCGGGCGGCACTGCTACCCAATCCTGTGTTCCCGGTTACAAAAACTGTGGAAAGACCGGGACTGCCTACAAGTTCAACCCGGAAACAAAAGGTTACTTTAAAAACACCTACATCGTCTCCTTCGCCGGTTTCATGCCTGCCGATGATCCAGCTTTCGTCTGCTACGTGGTCGTGGACGCACCCACCACCACTGAGGTTTCCCACTACGGAGGCACCATCGCAGCGCCAATCTACTCAAATATTGCGAAACGGCTTGCAGCCCACATGAATCTCCCGCAGACCGAGCCAATCGACGACAAAACCATCGTCAATCGCTAGATCCACGCCATTTCCCGAACCAATGCTCCTACGCACGCTCATATCCCCGCTCAAACACGCTACCACTTCCGGCCCGCTGGACGTGGAAATTCAAGAACTTACCGCAGATTCCAGAAAGGCTGGAGAAGGTATTCTGTTCGGTGCGATCCGTGGCACCAGCATTGACGGGCACAAGTTCATTCACGATGTCATTGAAGCGAAATCGCCGGTAATCCTGGCGGAAACCGCGCCTCCTTCCGATCTTCCTTCCGAAATCACCTGGATTCACGTTCCCGATAGCCGCGAGGCCCTCGCTATCCTTTCGGCTGTCTTCAATGAGGAGCCTGCAGGAAATCTTCGCTTGGCTGGTATCACTGGAACCAATGGCAAAACCACCACTGCTTTTATTCTTCATCACATTATGAAGACCGAGTGGCACCGCGCTGGTCTGCTTGGAACTATTCTAGTGGACGATGGGGAAACCCAAACGACAGCCACTCACACGACCCCGGGTTCGATTGAACTGAACGGGATTCTTGCGAAATTCCGCGACAATGCCTGCCGTGGTGCAGCGATGGAGGTATCTTCACATGGCATCCATCAGAAGCGCGTTTTTAATATCGCCTTCGATGCGGCGGTGTTCACTAACCTTTCCCAGGATCATCTCGACTACCACGGCACGATCGAGAAATACATGGCTGCGAAGGCGGAGTGGTTCCACCAACTTGCAGCGAACCCGAATGGCAAGAAGCCAGCGGCGGTAGTGAATACCGATGATGCCCAAGGCCGTGAGCTGGTCGCCGCGCTGAAAGGAAAGATGCCGGTTATCACCTTCGGCTTCAACGTACATGCGGATTTCCGTGCAAACAATTTCCAGCAGAAACGGGATGGAATGAGCTTCGAGCTTACCGCGAAAGGTAAATCATTCCTGGTGCGCGCCCCGCTGATTGGTCGTTTCAACGCCTACAATCTCCTCGGCGCGATCACTGCGGCCTCCGCCTGCGGCATCAAGCCCCGCCACGCAATCGCGACCCTTACAAATTCGCCGCAAGTTCCGGGACGTATGGAAAACGTAGGAAACGCCGGTGGTGCTACAGTTTACGTGGATTACGCGCATACTCCAGATGCTCTTGAGAATGCTTGCCGCACTCTGAAGGAACTTGATCCGCGCCGCCTCATCACTGTCTTCGGCTGTGGTGGAGACCGCGACACAGCCAAGCGCCCGCTAATGGGTGCCGCGGCCGCACGCCACAGCGATATCGTCATCATCACCTCCGATAATCCGCGATCAGAGGATCCCGAGAAAATTATCAAGGACATCGAAAAAGGTGTGCCCACCCGGACTGTTACCGCTTCGATCGTCGACCGTGAGGCTGCAATCAATGCCGCCATCGAGGAATCCCTTTCCGGAGATATCATTCTCATCGCTGGCAAAGGTCATGAAGCCTACCAGCAATTTGCAGATCGCTCGATCGACTTCGATGATCGCAAAAAAGCTGACAAAGCCCTCCGCAAACGTGCGGCGGATATCGCCGAACTCCGGGCGAATCCTCCGGAGCGTTTCTAAAATAACTGAATCTTTTACCTACCACCCTAGTCCTATCGATTGAACTCAACCCACCCTCGTCATGAAAGCCACCGCCCAAGAAATCTGCCAAATCCTCGATGCAAAGCTCATCGCTGGGTCCGCTGACGCGTTGGTTACATCCGTATTCACGGACACGAGGAAGCCTGAGGAGAACGGCCTGTTCATCTCGCTCAAGGGGGAGAATTTCAATGCGGATAACTTCGCGGAAGGAGCCCTGAAAGATGGCGCTTCCGTAGCCATCGTTCACGAATGGCTGGGTGGTGATATTCCGGCCGGAAAAGCGGTGCTTGAGGTGGAGGATACTCTCTTCGCCCTTCAGCGGCTGGCCCATTGGTGGCGCAGCCAGCTGGGTATCCCGGTTGTTTGTATCACCGGATCCAATGGAAAAACCTCCACGAAAGATTTTGCAAAAGCTGTGCTTTCCGAGGTTTTCAACGTCAATGCGACGAAGGGGAATTACAATAATCACATCGGCCTCCCGCTGACCGTGCTTTCCACCACCGAGGAGCACACCGCGGCGATTTATGAAATCGGCATGAACCATAGCGGTGAGCTTTCTCCGCTATGTGAAATCGCCCGCCCGCAATTTGGTATCATCACCAATATCGGTAGCGCTCATATCGAGTTTCTAGGGACACGTGAGGCTATCGCGGAGGAGAAGGGGACTTTGGCGCGCTACCTTCCCGAGGATGGCATGCTGTTCACTCCCGCCCACTGTGATTTCAACGAATACTTCCGTGCGCGCACCCGCGCGAAAATGATTCCGGTAGGTAACGGTGTGGGAATGGTCCGGGCGGAAAATACCCGACCACAGGAAAATGGGACGCATTTTGATCTGGTGATCGAGGGCGAGAAGAATGTGAAAGTTTTCCTCCCTGTCCCGGGCAAGCACATGGTTACCAATGCTCTGCTTGCCGCAGCTCTTGGCTGGAAGCTGGGAATCTCTCCGCAGGCGATCGCAAATGGGCTTTCCAATGTGAACCTCACTTCCGGGCGTCTCCGCAGTATAAAATGGGAAGGGATCACGCTTCTGGATGATACCTACAATGCAAACCCGGAATCCATGCAGGCCGCCATCGATACTTTGGCTGATATGCAGATTAAGGAAGGAAATCAGCGCATCATCGTTCTCGGGAAAATGGGTGAGCTGGGTATTCATTCCAAGGATGCTCACGCGAAAATTGGCAAGGCCGCGGCAGAAAGAGGCCTAAAGCTCATCACCGTAGGTGAAGGTGCGGAAGGCATCGCCCTTGCAGGAAATGCCCCGCATTTTGCGGATATCCACACAGCAGCTGATTGGCTGCTCTCGAATTCCCGCTCGGGCGACATCATTCTCTTCAAAGGCAGCAGGACTGCCGCCATCGAAAAAGTTCTTCAAACCGCTTTCCCTACAGCATGTTAACAGCAATTTACGACTTCTGGTACGCCGCACTTCAAACCGAGATCGAATCCGGTCGGGAGGGCTGGGCACACACCTTCTCTTTCCTGAATCTTTTCCAATACGTAACCTTCAGGGCTGCTACTGCTGGACTACTGGCGTTCACTATTTCGATACTCATCGGTCCACGGATTATCCGGAAACTGATTTCCCTGAAGGTCGGTCAACCGATCCGCACTGCGGCAGAGGTACATAAACTTGCGGAACTCCATGGCGGAAAGATCGGCACGCCGACAATGGGTGGAGTCCTGATCGTAGCGAGCGTCCTAATTTCCACGCTATTCTGTGCGCGTATATTCAACCCTTTCGTGGCTGTCTGCGCCTGCACCATGGCCGCTTGTGCGCTGCTCGGATTCGTCGATGACTATGCGAAGGTTAAGGCGAAGAACTCGGATGGAGTATCCAGCCGCACGAAACTTTTCTGGCAGCTGGTCATTGCGCTAATCGCTTCTTGTTTTATCTACTTCAAAACGGAAATTTCCGGGTTTGGAGCCACCGCAGAGCAGATCCAGAATGGTATGGCCGGCTTCCGCCTTGGCGAGAACCGGATGGGTATCGGCGAAATTGCTTTCCCGCTGTTCAAAACCCCTTTGATCAATCTGGGCCTTTTCGTGATCCCGTTCTTTGCGATTATCATCATCGGCTGTTCCAATGCGGTGAACCTTACCGATGGGCTTGATGGACTTGCTTCCGGTTGCACGATTTCCGTAGCTCTCAGCTATGCGATGCTTGCCTACCTCGCCGGGCATTTCTTCATGGCTACCGAGTATCTCGTGATTCCCCACAACCGCTACATCGGTGAACTTGCAGTCTTTATGATGGCATTGGCAGGGGCGGCCTTCGGCTTCCTGTGGTTTAATTGCCATCCCGCAAAGGTTTTCATGGGTGATACCGGCTCACTCGCGATCGGGGGTGCCCTGGGGACGGCAGCCATCTGCACAAAGCAGGAGCTGCTACTGGTCATCATCGGCGGCGTTTTCGTTGCGGAAGCGCTTTCCGTCATGCTTCAGGTTGGCTCCTTCAAGTTGCGCAAAAAGCGTATCTTCAAAATGGCGCCCATCCACCATCATTTCGAGTTGCTCGGTTGGCACGAATCCCAGGTCATTATCCGTTTCTGGATCCTATCCATCATGCTCGCACTCTTCGGCATGGCACTCCTCAAAATCGCCTAACCAAACTACTTTGAACAAGCCATTCTCCATCCTTGAAAAACACGTAGCCGTCTTCGGAGCCGGAAGGTCCGGTCGTGCCGCTGCGGCTCTCGCCATGCGCGAGGGCGCTGTTGTTTCCATCTGGGATCAGGGTGGTTTGGAGAAATTCCAGGACATCGCCCAAGGCGTGGAACTGCGCCCGAACATGTCGATCGCGGATGCTAAAACCTTCTCCGCTGATCTCATCGTGATCAGCCCGGGTATCGATACCTATTCTCCATTGGTTCAGGCCTTTGCGGAGAAAGTCCCGATGATCGGTGAAACGGAATTTGCCTCGAATTACTACGAGGGCGGAATCATTGGTATCACGGGAACCAACGGAAAAACAACCACCACAGAGCTTGTTTCCCTGATCCTAAAGAAGGCAGGCCTAGGCGGAACCCCATGCGGGAATTATGGTGCACCGCTTTCCGAGATCCTCCTGCGTCCGAATGTGCCGAAAGCGATCGCGCTGGAGCTCTCCTCCTTCCAACTCGAGACCATCGATGATCTCCGCCCGAAGGTCTCAATCTGGCTGAACTTCGCGCCAGACCACATGGACCGCTATCCTACGATCCAAGCCTACAAGGAGGCGAAAATGCAAATTTTCAAGAATCAGACAGCCGATGATACCGTGGTGATGCGCCTAGGCGAAGATCTCGGCGAGCTGGTTCCCAAGGTGATCACGTTCTCCACGGAGAAGCGTGAGGCAGACTTTTTCTCCGATGGTGTGACCATCATGCAGGGTGGGCGGGTCCTCCTCGATCTTGAGGCGGAAACATCCCTGAGAGGCCTCCACAACGCGGAGAATGCAATGGCAGCGATGGCTGCGTGCATGGCATATGGGATCGATCCCTGCCTGATCCCTTCCGCCTTCGAGGGCTACTCACCGCCACCGCACCGCTGCGAGCTGATCCGCACACTGGATGGAGTGGAGTATCTGAATGACTCAAAGGCCACCAACCTTCACGCCCTGCAATGCGCACTGCGTTCGCAGAATCGCCCTGTGGTGCTGATCGCCGGTGGAAAGGACAAGGGACTCGATTACTCGCCGCTGCTCCAGGTTCTCTCGAAACAGGCAATATCCGCCGTGACCTTTGGTCAGATCGCAAGACCGCTCGCGGAGCTATTTAATTCCGCGATACCGACCATCGCCGTATCGAATCTGCATGACGCGATCGAATCCGCCCGTTCGCTGGCTCCTCGCGGCTCGACTATTCTTCTCTCTCCCGGGACCTCGTCCTTCGATCAATTTACCAGTTATGAGCAACGCGGAGATACCTTCCGCGATCTCGTGCACCAACTACTTTAACTTCAAGCCACCACCCACCACACCCTTATGAAATTCGAACGTATCAATACCCGTCGCAAACCGGTCCGGAAAACTGTTTACGCCCGCGTCTTCAACAAAACGAAGCCGAAAAAGCAGCGCGCGGCAGCTGCAGCCAGCTCTGCGGATGACGTCGAAGAGGGCGGGATCAATATCTCACGCTCGCTTACGATTATTTTCGCGATTCACATCGTCGCGATTGGAATGATCTTCATTCACAAACAATATCTCTCCGAGCGTACGACAGCACCTGCTTCCGAGGCATCAGCCAATAATGAGGAGGTGAGCAATAGCACTGAAATGAAACGTGTTTCAGTTCTCAAGGACGGGGATAAAACGATGATCCCCAAGAAGGGCGACAACTACGAAATTATCGCAAGCCGTTATGGGATTGCGGAGAGTGATTTGAGAAACGCAAATCCGGGAATCGCTGTCCGCCCTGGAGCAGTGCTGCGCATTCCGCAGGGTCGCCGAATTGTCGCCGAAGTCCCGCCGGAAGTGGAAGCAATCCGCCACAACAACATCGCCTCCCAGTCCGATCAGGGATTGGTGGAAATCGGACCTCGCATTGAGGCCCCGAAACCACAGGTTGTGCGTCCTCTTTCACAGGAGGAGCGCGAAGCTCCGAAGGCACAGGTTGTATCCTCCGGCCGCACACACGTGATCAAATCCGGAGACAACATCTGGAGAATTTCCAACCAGTATAAGGTGAGCCAGCAGGCTGTTCTTTCCCTCAACAACATCTCCGATCCAACGAAGCTGAAAATCGGCCAAGTGATTAAGTTGCCTTAAGTTTCAGGTTCCCATGTGCCGGGGTTTCCACTAGATTTCAGAAATGCTCAGACATAGTTCCACCATCCTGATTATCGCTGTGGCTCTCCTGTGTGGACTGGGTCTTGTGATGCTGGCGAGTACCGGCGCCTGGGTGAGGGGAATCGAAAACCCATACCACTTTGTGGGCAGGCAAGCGGGTATGACTCTCGCCGGATTGGTTGCGGCATACGCGTTTGCAAAGACTCCCGTGGGGCTACTCCGAAAAGGGGTTCCCTACGGTTATGTAGCTATTTTAATTTTACTGGTGCTCTGTTTTGTCCCTGGGATAAACGAGGAGATCTACGGCTCCAAACGCTGGATCAAACTGCCGGTCATCGGGCAGTTCCAGCCATCCGAAGCTGCGAAGATTGTCGTGGTAATCGCATTGGCGTTGTATTTTACCCGCTGGCAGACGGAGGTGCATACCTTCTGGAGAGGGTTTGTCCTACCCGGACTGATTATTGCCGCACCTATTGGCCTTATAGCCGCGGAAACGGATGTGGGCAGTGCTCTTTCCCTGAGCGTGACAGCTGCGGCCATGATGTTTTGTGTGGGCACGCGCCTGCG
Source organism: Luteolibacter sp. AS25 (assembly GCF_046736275.1). GTDB lineage: Bacteria > Verrucomicrobiota > Verrucomicrobiia > Verrucomicrobiales > Akkermansiaceae > Luteolibacter. Next base: position 2,562,976 of record NZ_CP151837.1, on the reverse strand, counting down.
CTACATGGTTCCCAGCGCGATCGCCGCGATGTCCGGAGCTGCCTGGTATATTTACAATAACCCGAACCGTTGGGGCCGCATCGAGGCATGGCTGGATTTGGAAAACCCAATTCACCAGCTTGACCGCGGAATGCAGCAGTGGCGTGCTCTACTTGCCCTTGGCAATGGTGGTCCGTGGGGCGTGGGACTAGGGAACGGAGTGGAGAAATTCGGGACACTGACCTTCGCCCACATTGACTTTATCTTCCCGGTAATCGGCGAAGAGCTAGGACTTCCGGCGACCTTGGGTGTCATCTGCTGCTACGTGTTGATCGCTCTTGGAGGGATCGGTATTGCCCTTCAGGCAAAGAATGTCTTCGAGCGTTGTATAGCGCTTGGCCTGACCTGCGTGATCGTTGTGCCGGCAATGGTAAATATCGGCGTGACCACAGCAGTTCTTCCAAACGACGGTCTCCCGCTGCCATTCGTAAGCTACGGCGGAACCAGCCTTGTGTTCAGCCTCGCAGCCGTTGGCCTCCTTGTGGGAATTCATCGCCGTTCCCAGACAGAAGTTACCCAAGCATTCCCACTAGGGAAAGAAGTCCGCCTAGCGGTGAGACTGTAAGAAGACATTCTCCCTCCATGTTTCATGGAGGGCAGAGGAAAGCGTTTTCCTTAGCTACACAGCACCTTGTCCTGCAACTCTTTCATTTCCTTTTCGGAAATCGGAGTAGGATTCGGATAGTCGAAGATATTTCCCTCGTAGTTGCGGAGTGTGACCTTGTTCGGATCCGAATCGACGACGTAGTTCGGATTAACCGGGATTTTTCCACCACCACCCGGTCCATCGATCACGAATTGCGGGATGGCGTAGCCGGTAGTGTGACCACGGAGATTCTCGATGATATTCACTCCTTCCGAAACGGATGTCCGGAGATGGGATGAGCCTGTGATGAGATCGCACTGGTAGAGGTAATAAGGGCGCACACGGCACATCAGAAGTTTGTGCACGAGGGCCTTCTGGACCTCGGGGGAATCATTCACCCCACGGAGTAGAACGGATTGGTTGCCCAGCGGGATACCTGCTTCTGCCAGGCGCACCAGACCATTGCGGACTTCGGTTGTGAGTTCCTTCGGGTGATTCGTATGAATCGAGATGAAGAGCGGATGGTGTTTTTTCAACATCGCGCATAGCTCAGGAGTGATGCGCTGCGGGAGGAAAATCGGAATGCGTGAGCCGATGCGGACGAACTCGATGTGCTTGATGGAGCGCAGACGGGTCAGGATTTTATCAAGCTTGGCATCGGAGAATAGCAACGGATCTCCGCCGGAGAGAAGAACATCGCGGACTTCCGTGTGTTCTTCCAGATACTTGAAAGCCTGTTCCCACTGGGTTTCAAGTTGTTGCTCGCCTACGCCGGATACGACGCGGGAACGGGTGCAGTAGCGGCAGTAGGAAGCACATCGGTCCGTTACAAGAAACAGCACGCGATCCGGGTAGCGGTGAACAAGGCCGGGGACCGGCATGTGTGAGTCTTCCCCACACGGATCGGAAAGCTCTTCGGGGGCCGTCCAGCCCTCCTCGATGCGAGGGATCACCTGGCGGCGGATCGGGCAATTTGGATCATCCTTGTCGATGAGGTTGAAGAAATGGGGAGTGATTGCCATCGCCAGCTTGCTACCTGCCAGAAGGACCCCGGCGCGCTCTTCATCAGACAAAGTGATGCGTTCTTCGAGCGCTGAGAGGGAGTCCACGCGGTTGCGGAGCTGCCATTTATGATCTGCCCATTTTTCCATTGTGGATTCCGGCCAATAACCGGGGGCGTGAGAGGTGAAAGTTGTGTCGAGTTCGCTGGAGGTCATTCGCGTATTTATTGAAGAAAGCGGTCGTGCAGGATAGGCCGCTGGTCAAGTTGTGATTTTTCGGAAGAGGATTTCTCCCGAATCGAAGGGAGAAATAGTTAGTTTGAGATACGTTTCACCAGCTCTACGAGACGGCCCGTAGAGGCCGCCAGTGTTGGAGCGAAAGGGATTTTCTCATCCTCCTCGTCGGGTAGTAGAGTCGGGCGGGTGGCTATACGGATCGCCGGAAGACCCATCTCAAAAAGTGTGGAGGCCAGATCGAAATCCTCTCCCAGGCACATGACTTCGGCGCCGAGTATTTTGCCCAGGCCTTCGAATTCATCCGTAGGGATTGCTTCGGTATCGCGTGAGGTAAGGATGAGCGATTCGGAATCACCCATGGTCTCGACGCAGAAGATAGACTTCGCCGTCGGTGCGTTTTTGATAAAATTGCGTGCGATGGTAGCAGTTTCCAATACCGGAGACTCAAGATCGTTGACGTGCGGGAGGAACATGAAGTGCACGGACGATTCCGGGTTCGAATCCGCGAATGCCTGGGCGGTGGCGAGTGTTGCGGAGAGGCCGGTGGCATTTTTCTCCGCACCGCTGGAGCCGCGTGGTGAATCATAGGACGTGAGTATCCACACGGGGGCGTTTTTTTCGTCTTTCCCCAGGACGGTTACGTGGAGGATGGGGAAGTCTCCCGGGCCATCGATTTTCTTAACGGTGAATCCTGTGTTGGAGGGGCCGAGTAGGCCTTCGACCATCGCTGCGGTGGAGGCTAATTGTGCAGGTTTCCCGGTGTTCCGTTCGCCTACGATTGTGATGAGTTTCCGGAGGTCATCCTTGATCGCTTCCGGTGAAACGGATTGGGAGAATCGCTTCTCTTCCTCCACAAGTGTGGCTTTTTCGTTTTTGAAATACTGGACGAGCGCGATGGCACCGGAGCCGATTAGCCAAGCAGGCAGGATGACGAGCAGCCAGGGAAGTAGGCGTTTTTTCTTTTTGAACGACATTCGGAAATTAGGATTCTTCGGGGATTTCTGCGTCCGTATCCTCCAGATCCGGGTTCACTTCAATTTCCTTCCGGAGTTTCTGTGAAATCCAGGGTCTCACGAATCCATAAACGAGGTATGTGCTGAAAAGAACGACCGGCATGAAGTGGCGGAAGCGAATGGTGACAAAAATGAGAACAACGGCGATGACGATCGCGCCGAGGCTGCCGCGAGTTTTCCAATCGACCTTCTTGAAGCTCGGGTAGGGGATGTTGCTCATCATCAGCAGGGAAAGGCCGAGCATGGCGGCGGCGAGGATGTATTTCCAGTATCCGAGTTCGTGGTCGTTTTCGTAGAGATTTACCAGAAGGAAGGTCAGGGAGGCAATGAAGCCGGCAGCCATCGGGATCGGCAGCCCGCGGAAGGCATTGTTGTCGTCTTTCTTTTTCGGTAGCAGCGCCAGGCAGTTGAACTTGGCAAGGCGCATGGCTCCACAGACGAGATACACAAGAGCGATTGCCCAACCGACGTTTCCTAGCGGAAAGAGAACCGCGCGTGAAAGGAGCATGGCAGGAGCCATACCGAATGAGATGATATCAGCAAGTGAATCGAATTCCTGGCCGAATGGTGAGTCCTGGCCACCCAGCCGGGCGAGACGGCCATCCAGCAGATCAAACAAACAGGAGCCGAAGATCAGGAGAATAGCGTATTCGTAGTATTGGCGGGAAATTTCATAATACTGCTTTGCTGCCAAAGGGGCCTCTCCGGCAATTCTTTGAACTTCTACCTGACCCTTGAAGATCATGAGCACCGCGAAGAATCCGCACGCGAGATTGCAGGCGGTCATGAGGTTCGGAAGGAAGAAGATCTTCACTTCATCCGGATCACGTGGAGTGGACATGGCGGGAACATGCAATGGTTTCTTCGGTTTTGCCAGTAATTGTACATGCGGAGTTCCGAAGTGGTGATTCCACCGGAAAAAGGAATTTCCTCAGGAATTACTGATGTTTTAGGTTAGTAAAACAATCTTGCCCTTCGAGGGCTGGCAGGGGATGCTGTGCTAGACGAAAAAGATGGCAAACCGAGTGAACAAGAAGCGTGGACAGGTGGAAGAACCGAGCAAGTGGTCGAATGAGATCACTGCGATCTGTTGGTTGGCCGGTGGATTGATACTTTTGTTATCCCAGCTCTCCTATAGTCCTGCCGATCTTCCCGAGTGGGGTATGTTTGATGTGTTTTCCGATAAGGAAGGTGGCCAGGGTGCAAACTGGCTGGGACCGATCGGTGGCATTCTGGCGTTTGTGCAGATTCTTTTGTTCGGAGCGGCAGGCTGGATGCTTGCGCTTGGGTTCATTTGGTTCGGGATTCTGAAGATTGCGTTTCGCGAAGGTATCTGGCCGCGCGTTGCGGTGGGCCTGATGGTGGTAGTGGTTTCCGGCTCCGTTTGGTTGCACGCCACTGGTATTTTCTTCGATGAGTGGGCGCAGCGTTGCCAGCTACCCAGCCCGGGAGGGGTCATTGGAAATGGCCTGGGTGGTTTTGTCCTCATGAAAATCGTGGGCAAGGTCGGCGCAATCATTCTAGCCAGTGCCGCGTATCTCATCGGACTGATCTGGATGACGGGGCAAACACCGGTTCTTTTTGCCAAAGGCTGCTATGCGCTGGTTCTCGGGGAAATCGAATCCTACAAAAGAAATCGCTCGGAGATTGGCAGGGCGGAGGCGCGTGAGCGTGAGTTGCTTTCCGAACGGGAAAGACAGCGTGAGCAGCGCAGGGTGGAACGTGAAATCACCAAGCTGAAAGAGGAGGAAGCAAATGTCCCTGCCCAGAAGGAACTGGCCATCCGGGAAACTCCCCCGCCACAAATTATCGATTCCTCCCAACGCCGCAGTGCCGGTGCGATGGAAGCCGGAGCAAAACCTTTCGAGCGGAAAAAGCCTACCCATCAATCGCTCTCCACCACTGATTTCGAAAACTACGAGCTTCCCGGGTTCGATCTTCTCGACGCAATCGAGGAAGAGACGGAAACCGCTAATCACGAGGAGCTGATCGAGATCCAGACCACGATCGTGGAAACCCTCCGTGCGTTCGGGATCGACGTGACAGCTGGCGATATCACCCGCGGGCCGACGATTACCCGTTACGAAATCTATCCATCCCAAGGTCTCCGCGTTTCCCGTATCTCCCAGTTGGAGGCGGACCTTGCGCGTGCCACGCGTGCCGAACGTATTAACATTCTCGCTCCGATCCCGGGTAAAGACACCGTGGGTATTGAGATCGCGAATTCCACCAAGGTGGCCGTCCCGCTGCACGAGCTCCTGCACGATCCGGAATTCCGCTCTGCCAAGAAGAAGATCCCGCTGGCGCTTGGAAAAGACGTCTACGGAAAAACGGTCATCGGAGACCTTGCCGCCATGCCGCATTTGCTGGTGGCGGGTGCCACAGGTTCCGGTAAATCGGTTTGTATCAACTCGATCATCGCTTCGATTCTTTTCAAATTCGGGCCGGATGAACTGAGGTTCATCATGGTGGACCCGAAGGTGGTGGAGATGCAGATGTATAACAAACTGCCACACATGGTGGTGCCGGTGGTGACTGATCCTAAGAAAACCGTGGCCGCGCTCAAGTGGGTGGTGAACGAGATGGAGAAGCGCTACAAAATTTTCGCCAAAATGGGCGTTAGGAACTTCGATGGCTTTAACAACAGGCCTCGTGAGGAGAAAGAGGAAGAAGTGGTCCCCGAGAAGGAGGAGCCGGAGGTAAATCTGGACGATATCGAGGAGATCGCAACAGCGCTTGAAGACGGTGACCTCGGTCCGGAAGCGGATTTCGAGGAACTGGAGATCGAGGATGATGAAATTCCGGATCGTTTCCCATACATCGTCGTTCTGATTGATGAGCTTGCGGATCTGATGCAGACAGCCCCGGCTGATGTGGAGATGTGTATTGCGCGGATCGCACAGAAGGCACGTGCGGCGGGTATCCACCTGATCATCGCCACCCAGACACCGCGTGCGGATGTAGTGACAGGTATTATCAAGGCGAACATCCCCAGCCGGATCGCATTCCAGGTTTCCTCAGCACTCGATTCACGGGTTATTCTCGATACCAAGGGCGCGGACAAATTGGTTGGCAAGGGAGACATGCTCTACCTGCCACCTGGTTCAGCGAAGCTCGAGCGGGCGCAGGGTGCTTTCGTAGATGATGCGGAAGTTGAGCGGATCGTGGAGCACTGTGCGAAGCAAGCGAAGCCGCGTTATGAAAAGGACATCCGCGAGACAATCGAGAACGCGGGAATGGACGATGAGGATGAGGTTTCCGATGCGGATGAGGAAATGATCATCCGCTGTATCGAAGTGGTCCGCCAGGAGCAGAAAGCCAGCACCTCGCTACTGCAGAGGAGACTGCGCCTGGGCTACACCCGTGCGGCGCGGATGGTGGATATTTTGGAACAACGCGGGATCGTGGGTCCCGGAGATGGAGCGAAGGCCCGCGAGGTATTTCTCAAATAGTGTGTAAGGATTGATGAACGAAGATGTAACTCATTTCCTGGAATTTCAGCTGACGGAGAAAAATGCTTCGCCGCTGACCGTGCGGAACTACGAGGCCGCTCTGAGAGAGTATGAGAAATGGCGTGGTCCGGAGTTCGGTTGTTGGCGGGATCAGACGATTGATCACTTCCGGGATTACCTCTATTCGTTGATGAAACGGGACATGAAGCGTTCCACGATCCGCCTGCGGTTTGCAGCGCTTAGATCATTTTACAAATACATGGTGCTGCGCAGAGGTTTGAAAAAGAGCCCGGTGGCCGGTGTGCAGATGCCGAAGCTGGAGAAGACGCTGCCCGTGGTGCTGAGCCTGAAGCAGATGGAAGAGCTGCTCGATATGCCGCTGAAAGCGGATGCTCCTGTGAGAGGTCCCGCGTGGCTGCGGCACCGTGATGCGGCAATCCTGGAGCTGTTCTATTCCTCCGGGTTACGGATTTCCGAGCTACTGGGGCTGGATGTTAGGGATGTTGATTTCAGCAGCGAAATCGTAAACGTGCTGGGAAAAGGTAGAAAGGAGCGGCGGGTGCCTGTCGGAGGCGCCGCCATCCGTGCAATCCAGAAATACCGTCAGGAAGCTGTGGTGACGAACGGGCCACTGTTCCGGAGTATCCGCGGCACGCGTATCACCCAGCAGGCAGTGGATCTGATGCTGAAAAAGTATTTGAAAATGAGCGGAATTCCCTTCGGAGTGAGCCCGCACAAGTTGAGGCACAGCTTTGCGACACACATGCTGGATGCGGGAGCGGACCTGCGGAGCGTGCAGGAACTGCTGGGGCACGCCTCGCTTTCCACCACACAGATTTACACACACGTGACCACAGAACGATTGAAGAAGGTCTATGACGAAGCGCACCCGAGGGCATGAATCCATTTTCCGGAAACTGATGATACTTTCCCGCATTCTTTGTTTTTTAGGCCTCTCCAGCTGTGTTCAATACAATAGCGGGGCCGAGAAGCTTGCGGCGGTGAGGGGCGGGGAGAAGCGCACGAGGCTGAATGTGCTTTTCATCGGGAACAGCTACAGCTTCGGCGTGCCGGAGGAATTCAGAAGACTGGCCACGAAAAATGACAAGTGGGTGAAGGTCAGCAGCGCGGCCATCGGCGGGTGGACGCTGGAGAAGCACATGCAGACGGAGTCCACGCTCAATAAGCTTCATAGCAGGAAATGGGATGTGGTGGTGATACAGGATCACAGTCTCCACCCGGGATGTCCCGAGCCGGAACGTTGCCAGATCATGGATCCCGGTGTGAAATATTTTGCCGGTGAGGCGCGGGCGATGGGCGCAGTGCCCTTGCTTTACCAAACCTGGGGCCGCAGGGACGGGAATGAGAAGATCCCGGGAGACGATTTCTACCAGATGAATGATCGGGTGCGCACCGGATATCGGGCGGCTTCGCGTAACAATGGCGGGATTGAGATCGTGCCGGCTGGCGATGCCTGGGAAGAGGTCTACCGCAGCGGACTGGGGCGTGAGCTATTCCATGAGGATGGCAGTCATCCAAGCGATTTCGGCAACCGTATCTCGGCACGTCGGTTCTATGAGGTGATCTTTGATGAGAAGCTCTCCATCATTGGTGAGTAATCAGCGTTGGGATCTTGCAGGGTGCATCATGGCGGTTGTTTTCTGCACTGAATCTGGTGCCGTTTTTGTTAGATGAGGAGGCTTTGGTGGCCGGTAAACCGTTTACCATTAAGGGATTGAGGTGTTCCTGTTAGGCTTGGAATGATGCGTGCAATGTGTTCCGGCAGTATGAAACATAAGAATATCACCAAACTGATCGTCGCTGCATCACTCTCCGGCTTCACGCCGATCCTCGCCATGGAAGAGGAGATGCAACCAGAGACAAAGATGGAAATGGAGATCGAAGCTCCGAAGATCAATGAGGGATCTTTGACAGCCGTAATTTCAGACAGCGCTACCTTCGCTACTCTCACAGCAGCACTCAAGGCAGCCGGGCTCGATACAGTTCTCGGAGGCAATGACAATTACACCATCTTTGCACCAACGGATGAGGCATTCGGAAAGCTCCCTGCGGGCACTCTGGATAAGCTTCTCATGCCAGCCAACAAAGAGAAGCTCCGTTCGCTACTCCTTTACCACGTGATCCCAGGCAAGGTTTTCTCCACCGATCTTAAAGACGACATGGAGGTGACCACCGCCAACGGCGAACTTCTCGAAATCGATATCGATGGCGACGAAGTGAAAGCAGAAGACGCAATGGTATATAGCACCGACACCATGGCCACCAACGGCGTAATGCACTCAGTGGGTGAGGTGATCGTTCCCGAGTCGCTCGACGGATTCGCCGGCTTGGACGACTAATTTTCCATCGTATTGTCGTCATGTATCCGCCTGCCCTTCGGGGTAGGCGGTTTTTTTTATGTTAGTATTGCTAAATAATAAGTGTCGTGAGGTGCTTCGTTCAGGCGCCTTTAGAAACGCAACGAAATGTTCCGGGCTTTGCAGAATAAAGGTAAATAGGGGTATAAGGCGGTTGGTGTAGATACATTTTGCGATGATCGGGATCCCCGTGATGTTACTCTCATAACCCGCCGGACATGTAGCGGGACTAACTTAATAAATTATGAAAAACATACTTACCACACTGACAGTTGCCACATTTTCCATCGCCGGAGTCACAGGACTCCATGCACAACGCGATAACATGGAAGGCGGCAATAAAATGGGCGCAGAGGATAAAATGGAAGCCGCGGACAGCTCCAAGGAAAACATCGTGGAAATTGCCTCCGGGATGAACAACTTCACCACACTTGTAGCTGCAGTCAAAGCCGCTGACCTTGCCGAAACACTTTCAGGTGATGGCCCGTTCACAGTTTTCGCTCCAACAAACGATGCCTTTGACGAACTTCCGGAAGGAACTGTGGAAGAACTCCTGAAGCCGGAGAACAAGGAAAAGCTTCAGAAGATCCTTAAATTCCACGTGGTCCCTGGCAAAGTAATGGCCGCTGATGTGAAAACAATGTCCGCAGGCACGGCCGCAGGAGAAGATGCAGCCGTAGTTGTAGAGGATGGCGTGGTGACCTATGCGGGTCAGAAGGTAATCAAAACAGACATCGTGGCATCGAATGGAGTGATCCACTGGATCGATGGCGTTGCGATGCCGGAAATGTAATCCGTATATAAACTATACGTTTGAACTCATTCATAACGACCACTCTCCGGAGTGGTCGTTTTTTGCGTTCACGGGAGTTTCATCGCGTGATCGAGAATGCAGCACTGCAGTGCGGAGTAGAAATGGTTCCTTAGCAGGGCCTCGTGGCGCAGCGGTGTGAGATTGGCTGGGTCGGATTCAGGATCCGGGCCGAACTTGTATTTTTCCTCCAGGGAAAGCCGTGCCTGGTTCAGCGCGCTATACCACTTCGGCGCATCCTCCTGGGTGATCCAGATGGGTGTTTCGCCATTGTCCTCAAAGGCAGCTGCCGCCTCGATGGAGGCGTAGATGTAGTGAAGATCATCGCTGAAGGATTCACGTAAATCCGGCACGATGATGTCCTGCCAGTCTTCCGCCACCTTCTCATCCGTCACCAGATCTCCCATCCGGCTGGCGAGGTCATATTCCGGAGAGTTCGCATCGAGGATGATTGCACGGAGTATGTGCCAGTCTTCCTTGTTTTCCGGATCCATACGGAGGCCTCCTTCGATGGTGGGTGCGATCTTCATGGTGCTTTCTCAAGACTGGTTTTCAATTGGTGAAACTGGAGCTGCTGCGTGTAGAACTCAGCTTTCTCCAGTTCTCCGGTCCAGACTACGGAAGATCCGCTTTCGTGGACTTCCATCATCATTTTTCCGGCCACGGCTTCGCTGTAGCCAAATATTTTCATCAGGACGTAGGTGACGTAACCCATCAGGTTCACGGGATCATCATGGACGATGACGTTCCAGGGTGTCTGCGGGGCTACGGTGGTCTCCGTTTTGGTAATGGTGGTCGTTTCAGCCATGGTTCAGGCGAGGGAGGGGGAAGATGAGGGTGCATCTATCCATTTGTCATGTTCTTTTATCAGGTCGATGAGACGCTCCACGGCTTCGCTTTCCGGAATATTGAATTTCACCGCTTTTTTGCCCACGTAGAGATTAATCTTCGCAGGTGCGCCTCCCACATAGCCGAAGTCCGCATCGGCCATTTCACCCGGGCCGTTGACGATACAGCCCATCACGGCGATCCGCACTCCCTTGAGGTGACCGGTGGCGGCGCGGATTTTTTGGGTGGTGGCCTGGAGATTGAAGAGCGTGCGCCCGCAGGATGGGCAGGCGACGTAGTCCGTTTTGAAAATGCGGGTGCCGGCGGCCTGGAGAATATTATAGGCCAGACGGAGGGATTGGCCGGGCGCGGTCTCGCCACGGACGAGGATCGCATCGCCAATGCCATCGCAGAGAAGGGAACCGATGTTCTGGGCAGCGGGAAGCAGTGCCTGGAGGAAATCCGTTTCACCGGAAGGTGGATCGAGCGTGTCCTTGAGCAGGATGGGGTGCCGTGGATCCGCCACGAATGCAAGCATGCGGAAGGCATGGATCGGTGTGAGGCCCATTTTATCCGGAACGGTGATGAGGCGGGGCTCCGTTTCCGAATTGAGTGAGGAAATGGCTTCTTTATCGCGTGGATCGATCTCAAGGACTCCTGATTTCTCTGCGATGATCTCGGGTTTGAAATCGCCCATGTTGGCGATTTTGTGGGCGAGCGCGTTCCAGCGTTCCTGAGTGGTGAAGACGCGCACGGGTTTGTCCGCGCCGAGCTCATGGCTTTGGATGGTGAGTGGTGAACTCTTGCGGCGCTCGTAGGAAAATGGATCGTAGGAGGGGGTGAAGGTAGGGAGGTGGGACGCCTCACCGATGGCCTGCTGCGGGACGCAGCAGCTACGGACCAATTCCTGTGCTACTGGGATTTCGTGAATGGCGTCTTCGGTGAGGGATACGCGGATGGTATCGCCGATCCCGTCTGCCAGCAGGGAGCCGATTCCGATGGCGGATTTAATGCGGCCGTCTTCTCCATCCCCGGCTTCGGTGACACCGAGGTGGATGGGGTAGTTCCAGTCCGGTCCTTCCTGCTCCAGGCGGGCGACGAGGAGACGGTAGGCCTCTATCATTACCTTCGGGTTGGAGGCTTTCATGGAGAAAACGAAGTTATGGTAATTGTTTTCCCGTGCGATTCTGGCGAATTCGAGAGCGCTCTCGCACATGCCCAGCGGGGTATCGCCGTAGCGGTTCATGATCCTATCGGAAAGGGAACCGTGATTGGTACCGATGCGCATGGCGCGGTTCAGTTCCTTGCAGAGGTGGACCAGCGGGGTGAATTGCTCGCGGATGCGCTCCAGCTCCGTCTCGTATTGATCGTCCGAGTATTCGCGGATCTCGAATTTCTTTTTGTCCGCGTAATTGCCGGGGTTCACGCGGATTTTCTCCACCCATTTTGCGGCTTCCATGGCGGCGTCCGGCTTGAAATGGATATCTGCCACCAGTGGGACGGTGCAGCCTGCGGCGCGGACTTCACGGGAGATGTTCTCGAGGTTTGCCGCGTAAACTTTTGTCTGTGCGGTGACCCGCACGATTTCACAACCGGCCTCCGCCAGGGCGAGGATTTCCGCAACGCAGGCGGGGGTATCGCGGGTGTCCGAGGTGATCATGGACTGCACGCGGATCGGGTTCTCTCCGCCGATGGCTACATCGCCGACCATGACTTCACGCGTTTTTCTACGGGAGTAGCTGAGGAGATCCGGGCAGTATGTGAGGGTGGGCGAGTGGCTCATTCTGGGGCGAGAGTAGACGAGAAATTTTCCGTGGGCAATGGCGGGATGCGGTGCGAGGATCAAGCCATGAAGATCAAGATGTCATGGGCGCGTAGGGCGGCACTGATCGCCGGGATGATTCTTGCGACGGGTGAGGAGAGCTGGGGCGGTGATTTTATACGGGTGAAGGAGACGGAGGAATTCGCCAAGCTACAGACTGCGGTGTTCGGGTATGAGAGGGACGGTGTGGAGGTGGATTTGGTCGGGGCGATACACATCGCGGACAAGGCGTATTACGAATTTCTGAACGGATATTTCGAAAACTACGAGGTGCTGCTCTTCGAGATGGTGGGTGGCGAGGCTCTTGGTGGTGGCAAGCGCCCGGCTGCGATCGGCGGAAAACAGGAAGGGGATGCGGGGAAAATGGATGGATTGAAGACGATTTACGAATCACTAGAAAAAGCACTGGGGCTTACCGGGCAGGCGGGGCTGATTGATTACTTCGCGGATAACTTCGTGCATGCTGACCTGACGATGGAGGAGTTCGATGCCATGCAGGAGGAAAACGGGGAATCAATGATCGGTTTCATGATCCAGGCGGGCATGGCTGCGGAAAAGCCAAAGCGTGACCCCGACACTTTGCGATTGATGAGGGGGATACTCACCGGTCGCTCGGATCTCGTAAAGCTGGAGATGATGAAGACCATGGAGGATGGCGATAGCCAGGTCGATTCGCTATCCGGGGAAAATGTGATCATTAAAGGGCGCAATGAGAAATGTCTGGAGGTGATGGACCAGCAGATTCAGGCAGGAAAAAAGAAAATCGGCATCTTTTATGGCGCAGCGCATTTCCCCGATATGGAACGCCGCATGGAAGAGAGGGGCTTTGCGAAAACTTCCTCAAAATGGGCCACCGCCTGGCGCGTCCCGAAATCCTGATATAGCCGTCAAGGGCTGAACATCAGGCAACTGGGTGCATCTGCTGATCCTGACGTAACATCGGCAAACGGCGGGAAAACGGAGGGAAACTGAACACCCTTGCTTGGATTCAGCTAGGCGTTGCTTGGATTCAGCTAGGCGTTGCTTACCTTCAACGTGGTGTTGCTAATATACAAAGGAGCGTTGCTTACCTACAAGGAGGGCTTGCTTGGACACAACGGAGCGTTGCTTACCTACAAGGAGGGCTTGCTTGGATACAACGAGGCGTTGCTTACCTGCAAAGGGGGCTTGCTTGGATACAACGGGGCTTTGCTTACATACACGGAGAGCTTGCTTGGATACATCGAGACGTTGCTTAGATACGCAAAGGGATTGCTTACCGAAGGGCGCTCAATTTTTCTATATCCTAGTCTCCTTTTGGGTCTTTGGAGGTAATATGGAACTAATAGTAATTGGTTGATCCGCAGGTTGCCGGTGACTCTTTCTGCCGGAGATTGTTATCGAGTTGTGGCTGTTATCGGCTAAGGATGAGTCTCTTATGGCTTTGCTCTTTGTTTCCCCTGCTGTTTTTTCGGTCTTTTTACGGAGTTGCCGTATCCTGATCTGCTGGATCTCCGTCTTCTTTTTCATAGCACCGGACTGCCTCCGCGCATCTCCTGAAATTATCGGCTCATTGATTGATCCGGTGAAGCTGGACTCTCTGCGGGGGGACAGGGCTGCAAACGGCCGTATGAGGAAAATTGCCTACTGGTTGGAAACCGACCGGCGGGAAGGGCTGGATCCGGCGGAGGTGATCGCCACTGCCCAAAAGAGTCTCGCTTATAAGAACCCTGAACGAGCTGCGGTGGTAAAGGCCTCGCTCTTGCGGAATCTAACCATCCTCCAGCGTCTGGGCTGCCTGGAGGAAGATGGAATGGAAAAACTGCGGCGGGGGAGGGCACCGGAAATTACGAAAGGGCCGTATGCCGGAGATATCGTGCACGTGGATCATATTATTCCCCGGGCCATTGCCCCCGGACTGGACGAAAAACTCTACAACCTCGAGTTCATGCCTGGCTCCATGAATTCCAGCAAAGGCGCAAAGATCGGCCAAAGGCAGATAGCCCTGGCAAAGGAATGGAGGGCACTGAATTTAATTTCCCCGGAGGAATACCAGAAAGTGGTATCCGCGAAAGGGGCTTGAAGAAAAAAAGATCTCTTTTTCTGGGTTTCGATTGAATGACCGATTCCTTGCTCTACCACACATCTACACCTGATAATAAATTCAAGTAGCACAAAGCTATTTTTTCGTTAGTTGATTTCTGGTGATCCAGGAAAGCGACGGTAATCCGCAACGAATGATGGAGTTGAATTTCTTTGGGGTAGAGTCATATCGCTTTCTACACACAGGAGGCACTATCATTACCAATATATTGGAAATGCTTTTTATTGAAGTGATCTGATTGAATTCAAGCTTTTCGCCGGCGCTGTCATTCCTCTAATGTTCGACTAAAAGGTAACACACCGAATGATGAAAAAAATTAATAGCGTTTACTGGATTGAAATGGTTACACCCAACACTAAAGAAGTAGCTGACTTTTACTCTAAAGTGGTCGGCCTTCATCTAGACGAGGTCGTAGATGACGACGATAATGTTTCGTATGAAGTTCGTGACGATAACGGTGAAGATGTGATGGGAGTCTGTTCACAGGATACTTTTCCTGATGTCCCATCTGGTTGGCTGCCACATATAGAAGTCGTGGATTTAGATGATTCAGCTTCTAAGATCGAATTGAACGGTGGGAAGTTGATAAGCAAGAGCGATCAATACTGTTTACTGGAGGATCCTTCTGGCAACCGAATGATGCTTAGCCAAACCAACAAATAAAATACCGGACAGGATGCAGAAGCTGACGCCGAGAAATCCGTCCGATTGAGTTGGAGCTGTTCACCGCCGCGCCACTCCTCAAATGTTCGTCAAAAAAAGAAGACGTCAGTTCCATATCAACAGGTGTTTTCGAGCAGGGCCAGCCCCTATGTGCGCTGGGTTTTATCTCCATTTCTGTTATTATTCGCTGCTGTTTTCTCGATTCCGCTACGTGAATCAATAGCCGTGGGCGATCCGGTGCCTGTAATTGTAAGCTTGCTGCTAATTACACTTTGTTTAGCAGGTTTCCTCGCGCTGTGGGGTGTTCCGTTTGTTGGAAGAATTGCAGCCGGAATCATCGCCCTAGCATTCGGTTGGTATCTGGTGGATCAGTGCGTCATCAACTTCAAAGGAGATTGGGGTATTGAAAAAAAGCGATCTTAGCCTGCGCCAATTAATTCAATACTTGGATTCATTGTATTTGGGCTTCCTTGCTTGATTTATGCGATTTTCGGACGGTTTACAGTTCGAAGAGAGCTGGAAAACCATGGTGAACCCGATGATTTTAAATTTGAAGATCTTGTTGAGGATGAGCCGCAACAAAACGACAAGGCGAAGATGGCCACGCCGAGGAAGCCGTCTAATTAATTTTTGGTGTGCTAGGCACCTCGTATACTGCTTTGATTTTCGGCGAGAAAAGCATTCCGGCCCAACTGCGGAAAGTTCAGAAACAAGTCTATGTATCGGAAAGCACTATTCTGTCCCGCTCTCATCTTGGGGATGCTGATCGGACTCTTTACATGCGAGTTTTTGCTTCATCCTGAGACAAGCGCACTGCGTTCAGTTCGTGAAGTTGCTCAGTTTCTCGGTATCATACTGGCAATATTCAGCGTTCTCACGTGGCTCCTATTCAGGGTAAACAGAGCGACATTTGGCATGAGTTCCTCGCAATTACGTTTTGCCTGGATAGGTGCGTTCATCCTGGGTGCGATTGGGGCGCCATTGATCTACGAAATTTCCCTGGTTTAGACTTCACGGCCGAATAAGCCCCGCCATGATAACTCCTACCAGTAATCCTATTCCGATGATTTTCCTTAATCCCAAAATCAACCCTACGTTCAAGGCTCGCCCTCGTTTTGTAGGCAAGTCGTCGTTGCACTTTGCAAATATTTAACAAAGTGATCTTGCGATCCGTAGGATTTGGATTTACCGGGGATGTTGTGATTCAGAGATTCATAGGTAGGTATGTGACTGGTTCAAAAGCTGCTAGATGGCGGTTTGTGATCGGAAGGTTATTTTTATTCGTTTTATTTTTCAATGGAGTTGCTTCAGCGCGGGACTGGGGCCGGGATGATATCGATTTCGGGGCGGTGCGTGGGTTTGCTGAAGAGTTGTCGCGAGAGCCTTATCAGGCGGTGAGGCGGGAGGATCTTCCGGAGTGGGTGCGGAATCTTAATTACGACCAATACCGGAGTATCGTTTTCAATGAGCATCATACGTTGTGGGCGGGTGAGAATCTGCCGTTCCGGACCATGTTCTTCCACCCTGGTTATATTTTCCAGGAGCCGGTGATGATCAATGAAATGACGGATACCCACCGGCAGCGGGTGAGGTTTTCAAAGGAGTTTTTCCAATACGGGCATCTGACGGAACATCACGGGCCGCTGCCGCCGGAGGTGGGTTTCGGTGGGTTCAAGGTGCTGGCGGATCTGGATGGCAAGGACGGTTACGATGAGTTGGCGGTGTTCCAGGGTGCGAGCTATTGGCGGGCACTGGGCAAGGGCCAGCACTATGGAATTTCCGCACGCGGGATCGCTGTGAACACAGGGCTGGAGGGGGTGGAAGAGGAGTTTCCGGCGTTCCGTGAGTTCTGGCTGAAGAAGCCGCAGCCGGGGGCTGAGAAGCTGACTGTTTTCGCGTTGTTGGACGGTGCGTCGATGACGGGGGCGTATGAGTTCCAGATCGATCCGGGCGATGAGACGGTGATGGATGTGAAGATGGTTCTTTTCCCTAGGAGGGAGATCGAGCGGCTGGGGATTGCGCCGATGTCGAGTATGTTCTGGTTCGGTGAAAATTCACGGCGCAGGTTCGATGATTTTCGCCCGGAGGTGCATGATTCAGATGGTTTGACGATCAGGAGGGGGAATGGGGAGAGGATCTGGAGACCGGTTGCGAATGATACAGGGCTGCTGGATTTCAGTTTCTTCGGGATGGATAAGTGTGATGGGTTCGGGTTGCTGCAGAGAGATAGACGGTTTGACTCCTATGAGGATTCCGAGGCGGATTATCATATAAGGCCATCACTCTGGATTGAGCCGACTTCCGACTGGGGGAGCGGGAATGTGATGCTGATGGAAATCCCGACCAACAATGAGGTGGCGGATAATACCGTGGCGATGTGGGTGCCTGACCGGAAGGTGGTGAAGGGTGAGCCGCTGGAGTTTTCCTACAGGCAGGTGTGGACCATGAACGGGAATCCGGCACAGGCGGATGCGTATGTGGTGGGTAGTAGGACCGGTGTGCTGGACTGGCAGAAGGATATGCGGACGATGGTGGTGGAATTCGCCGGAGAGAGCTTGAAGGATGAGGGTGGTAAGCTGCCGGAAGGACTTGTCGAAGTGGTGGGCGATAAGACCGAGCAGGTGAAGATAACCGATGTGAACGTGGAGGAAATGCCTGGAGACAGGGTGCGGCTGGTCTTTAAACTAACAGCGGAGGGGGGCGAGGGAGCACTTGTTGGCGCCGGGCCGATAGAGCTGCGGGCTGCCTTGAAAAGGGGAGAAAACTATCTCACAGAAACATGGATTTACCGGATCGATCCATAGATACGCTGCGGCCGCTTACGGATGCGGAGCTGGAGGAATGGGAAGAGGCATATGCTGCGGTGGAGGCGTATCTGCGTGCACTGCGGATACGGAACAAGCTGCTGACGGCGGAGCTGGTGCGGAGAATTTTATGGAGATCTTCCTCAAGGCTGGCGGCGGAGCCTACGATGTCGCCCAGGGAGCTGGCGATCGAGGAGACTCTGCGCGAGATAGGCGCGTGGACGTCCAAGGTTTTGGGAGAAGAGCTGGAGGACGGTAGTCTGGCGGCGCAGGGCAGGCTGGCGCTACTGCTGGCTGGAATGCCGGACAAGTGGCAGGGGGTCTTCCTGACATCGGCGCCTTGGCCGGATGAGTTTGTGGAATCGATGCGCTCTTCCTACCTGAAGGCGGGTCCGAATTTCTCTGAAATGACGATGGTGCCCAAGCCGCTGGAGCTGAATGTGCTGGGTGCGGGTGCGGCGCAGTGGTGGGAGACGATGGAGCGGCGGCCAATCCTGCGGGAGATGGCGGGGATTCTGTTCTTCACAATCGTAGGAATACTGATCTGGTTTATTTTTTGGCAGTGATGGGTATTTCTGAAAATAAAGGCAGGACGCTGGCGAGGCGTTACCGGAAGGGTTGCGCGCAGTGGCGGCGGATGCTGTTCTTCGGGGCGGCACTGATTTTCAATGTCTTGGCGGTGCTGTGGGTGGCGGATCTTTTCTGGACGGCGGGTTGGCACAGGGCGCATGTGCCTTTGTTGCTGGTTTTCGCGATTCTCAACGGGATGTTGGTGGTGGGTGCGTTCCACGCGTTCTTCGGTTTCTGGGATATCGTGCGCGGAGGGAAGCAGGCGGTTAAGATCACGGAGCTGGGGGAGGAGGCACGGCCGCTGGAGCATCGGTATGCGGTGGTGATGCCGGTCTACAATGAGGATAGCGGGAAATTCTGCGCGAGGATCGAGGCGATCTACCGCTCGATCGAGCAAACGGGGGAGCTGGATAAGTTCGATTTCCTGCTGCTGAGCGATACGCGGGATGTGGATCTGTGGGTGATCGAGGAAATGGCGTGGGCCAGCCTTTGCCGCCGGCTGGATGCGTTCGGGAAGATTTTCTACCGCCGCCGGAAGGTGAATGAGAACCGGAAGGCAGGGAACATCGGGGATTTCGTAAGGACGTGGGGAGGGCGCTACGAGGGGATGATGGTGCTGGACGCGGATAGCCTGATGGACGGTGGCGATGTGGTGAAGATGGCGAAGACGATGGAGGCGCACCCGAATCTGGGGATTCTGCAGACTGCGCCGCAATTGATCAGGGGTGCTTCGGTTTTCACGAGGCTGCAGCAGTTTGCGATGAGTCTATACAGTCCGCTGTTTGTGCGGGGGCTGAATTACTGGCAGCTGGGGGGCGGGAGCTACTGGGGGCATAATGCGCTGATCCGGTTGAAACCATTTTCCGATTTTTGCGAGCTTCCGGATTTGCCCGGGAGCGAGCCCTTCGGCGGGAGAATTCTGAGCCATGATTTCGTGGAAGCGGCACTGATGGTGGCGGAGGGCTGGGAGGTGTGGCTGGCGTGGGATATCAAGGGGAGCTACGAGGAGGCACCGCCGACTTTGGCGGATCACCTGATACGGGACCGGCGGTGGTGCCAGGGGAATTTGCAGCATCTGTGGCTAATTTTCGCGAGGAAACTGCCGTTTTCCGTAAGGATGCATCTTTTCATGGGGATCATGGCCTATCTGGGCGGTCCGCTGTGGTTTCTGTTCCTGATCATGGGGACGTGGTTGGCGTGGGACTTCGAGATGAGCAATCTGAGTGTGCTGCCGTTCGATGGGTTTGTTCAGAGATACCTGGGAATCGGCAGTGACTGGCAGGGTGGATTGCTGATCTGTATGGTGGCTGTGCTGCTGTTTCTTCCGAAGGTTCTGGCGGTGCTGCGTGCTGCTTTTTCGAGTGAAATCCGGCGCTCGTTCGGCGGGATTACCACGCTGTTAACGGGTGCATTGCTGGAGACTTTGATTTCGATGATTCTGGCGCCGTGTCTGATGGTGGCGCACACGATGATGGTGCTTAGTATTCTTTCCGGCAGGGCGGTGGGCTGGGGTAGCCAGAGCCGGGAAACGGACGGCACGAGCTGGAAAGATGCCGTGAGGTTTCACTGGTTGCCTACGGTGCTGGGGATCGGGTGGACGATACTGGCGCTGAAGATTGGTTTGGTGTTCACGCTGTGGATGTCGCCGATTCTTATCGGGCTGATTGTCTGTATGCCGGTATCGGTGTGGACGAGCCGCGCGCGGTATGGAAAGGCTCTGCGGGAAGTGGGAATTTTCACCGTCGGTGAAGAGATAGAGCCGCCGGGAGTCCTGAAATTGGCATGGGCTGCGGAACTGGAAGTGGATACGGTGCTGGACGCAAAGGGGCCGGGTAGGGATGGATTCCTGGCGGCAGTGGTCGATCCGTATGTGAACGGGGTGCATCTTTCGCTGCTGGAAAAATCGGCATTGAGTGCGAAAAGTGAATCTTTGGCGAGGAGGTGTCTACGTGATGGGCCGGAGTGGCTGACACCATCCGAGAGGGCGGATTTGCTTTATCTGGAGCCTGCGATGCTGCTGATGCACCGGACCGTATGGCTGGGAAATATGGAGAATCTCTCGCCCGTATGGAAAAAGGCGGTGGAGAGCTATCGGCGCTCTTGAGAATTCGATATGATATCGTGGTTGCGTTGGCAGTGAAATCGGGAACAGTGGGGGCGGATTATGACGAACATCGAAGAGATCAAAGAGGCATTGAAGCAGGTGAAGTATCCCGGTTTTTCACGGGATATTCTTTCATTCGGTCTGGTGAAGGCTGTTGAGTTCGAGGGCGGGAATCTCGTGGTCAAGATTGAGGTGGCCACGAAGGATGCGAATGTTCCCCAGCAGATTTTCAAAGACTGCCATGCTGTCCTGGACGGGATGGCTGGTGTGGGTGACGTGAAAGTGGACATCGATGTGAAGGATGCTCCGGAGGCGGCGGGCGGCGCGGTGGGCAAATCTTCCATCCCTGGCGTGAAGCGGGTGATCGCGGTTGCTTCGGGTAAAGGCGGAGTCGGGAAATCAACGGTGGCGGCGAATCTAGCAGTCGCCCTCGCGGCACGCGGACTGAAGGTAGGGCTTTGCGATTGTGATCTTTACGGGCCATCCGTGGCGCAGATGTTCGGAACCACTGCGCGCCCGGACGCGAACGAGCAGGATGAGATCATTCCGATCGAGGCACACGGGCTGAAGCTGATGTCGATGGGCTTTCTTCTGGAAGACAATAGTCCGGTGATCGTCCGTGGTCCGATGGCGACGCGTTATACGCAACAATTTCTCCGCCAGGTAGCCTGGGGTGAACTGGATGTGCTGGTGCTGGATCTACCGCCGGGCACTGGAGACATTCAGCTGACGATCGTGCAGACAGTAGCTGTGGATGGTGCGGTAATCGTGACCACTCCGCAGGAGGTTGCACTGATCGATGCGCGCAAGGCGGTGGCAATGTTCGCGAAGGTGAATGTGCCGATTCTGGGATTGATCGAGAATATGGCTTGGTTCGAGGGAGATGACGGCAAGCGCTACTACATCTTCGGAGAAGAGGGTGGTGTGCGCGAGGCGGAGCATATGAATGTGCCACTGCTGGCACAGATCCCGATTGATTTGGCTACGGGCCGTGGCGGTGATGCGGGGACACCTGTGGCGCTGATCGATCCGAAGAAGAACAAGGTTTCAGCTGCATTCCATGCGATGGTGGCTGAACTGAATGTCTGATTTTTTAAAAGCACAAAAAAAGCTCTTCCGAATCCGGTCTGGATTGGGAAGAGCCCTGATGGTCCAGGTAATGGACTAGATTTTCATGAGATCTTCTTCCTTCGCTACTGCGAGTTCATCGATCTTTTTGGTGAATTTATTGGTGAGCTCCTGGACTTGTTTTTCGTAGTCCTTGAGGGAGTCCTCGGTGAGGATGTTGTCCGCTTTCATTTTCTTCGCTTCGTCCAGACCACCTTTGCGGGAGGCGCGGAGGCGGACCTTTGCTTCTTCGCCAAGGGTCTTGATGAGTTTCACCATTTCACGACGGCGTTCCTCGGAGAGTTCCGGGATCGGGACGCGGATGGAGCGGTCCGCAGCGGCGGGGTTAAGGCCGAGTTTCGACTCGCGGATGGCTTTTTCGATATCCTGTGTGGTGGATGGATCGAAAGGCTGAACGTTGAGCATGCGTGGCTCAGGTGTGTTGATGATGGCCAGAGACTTGAGTTTCTGGACGCCGCCGTAGGCGCGGACGTAGACATCGAGGTTATCGATGAGTGCTGGGGAGGCTTTTCCTGTGCGGACTCCGGCGAAGTCTTTGATAAGGTGATCGATGCCGGATTGCATACTGGCTTCGACTTCTTTGATGGTTTTCGATGGATCTGACATGATGGTAAGTTAAAATTCTAACCGCAAATTTCAAACGGGAATGCGGGGGAGATGGAAAGTGGGCGATTACTCGCAGTGAACGAGTGTGCCGATAGGCTGGGAGTTTAGTGCTTTGGAAAGATTTCCGTCCGGGCCGAGATCGAAGATGACGATCGGGATATCATTGTCCATGCAGAGCGAAAATGCGGTGGAGTCCATGACGCTGAGGCGGTTTTCCAGGCAATGCTGGAAGGTAACGGACTCGAAGCGGACGGCGTCCGGGTTTGTGCGTGGATCATCCGAGTAGACACCGTCTACCTGGGTGGCCTTGAGGATAATATCCGCTCCCATTTCGTTCGCGCGGAGAGCAGCGGTGGTGTCTGTGGAGAAGAAAGGATTGCCGGTGCCGGCGCCGAAGATGATGACGTTTCCTTTGCTGAGTTGGTGATCTGCTTTCCGACGGATGAATGGCTCTGCAACGTTCTTCATCTCGATGGCTGACATCACGGTGCATGTGACGCCGATGTGTGAGAGGGCGCCTTCGATGGCGAGTGAATTCATCACAGTGGCCAGCATGCCGACGTAATCCGCAGTGGCGCGGTCCATGCCACGGGCAGATGCACTGGCTCCGCGCCAGAAATTTCCACCACCAACAACGATCCCTAGCTCAAGTCCATTATCGACGGCGTCTTTGATTTCTGCGGCGATTCTGGTGACGATCTCCGGAGAGATATTGTCTTTCGAGCCCGGCTCACGGAGGGCTTCTCCGCTGAGTTTCAGAATAGCTCGTTTAAATGGACGTGGATCGTTGGTGTTCTGTGACATGTTGTTAGGAAATAGGATTAGGCAAGTAGCCGCCGAGGTCCAACAAGTAAGATGGAAAGATGCGGTTTTTCTCGGCGTTTATCGTTTGCCTTCCAGCTGGAAGTCCACATCGAGATCACGCAGGGTTGCATTTCTGTCGTTGGTGCCATCAATGGTTACGAAGACGTTGAGAGGCTCTGTCTGGCCCACGTGGTAGGCCTCGAGGGTGCGCTGGAGAGCGACGAGCGAGAGCTTGAGCAGCTGGCGGCTGGTGAGATCCACTTCCATGGGGATGTCCAGTTCGGTGACATCGAAGGAGACGAGAAGGCCCTCATCGGTGAGGCGTGCATCTACGGTAACCCCACAGAGAACCAGGAGATTGGACTCGGTTACCTTGTAGGCGGGGGTGTTGGTAGGGAGTGGATTTGAAGTGCGGATGGCCTCAACCAATACCTCGGGAAATGCCCCGGAAAGTGCCATCGGGCGTGAAAGGACGGTGGCCTGCAGTGCCTCTCCGGTGTCTGAAATGATATCGTCCACATCCGTGCCGTGAAGGCTGATTGGCTCGTAAATCGGGACGATGGAGATCGTGGTGGCGAAGAGTTTTCCGGTGAGGAAAAGAGCAAGCAGAGTTGTTTTCACGCACCGAGTATGACGCGGTGCGTGAAAACGTCCATAAAGGATCGCCGGTTATGAAAGTCTTTTCATGATGGCCGAGGAGAGGGTCTTGCCATCGGCGCGGCCGTCGGCAAGTTCCTGTGCGGTTTTCATGACTTTGCCCATATCCGCCTTGGATGAGGCTCCGGTTTCGGCGACTGCTTTCTCGACGATGGCGTTGATTTCCTCTTCGGAAAGGGCTGCCGGGAGGTATTTGGAGAGGATGTCGATTTCCTGTTTTTCCTTTTCCGCGAGTTCCGGGCGATCGGCGCTCTCGAACTGTGTGATGGAGTCATGTCGCTGCTTGATCTGCTTGCGTATGACGGCGAGGATTTCCGGCTCGTCCAGCTCGGTGCCGAGTCCGCCTTTTTCGATGGCGGCATTGGTCATCGCGCTCTTGAGGGCGCGGAGGGAATTGAGCGCGAGGGAGTCCTTTGCGCGCATTGCGGTTTTGATGTCTTCCGAGATTTGAGAGGCTGTGTTGCTCATGTGTTTAGATAAATATCCGGCGGTTTCAAATGTCCAAGGAAAAGCGGCTTGGCGGAGTTTCAGCGAGATGGGTATTTCAAAGTCCGTGTGAAGGTAGCCTGTAGCCGAGGTTGATCGGGACTGTGGGTGTAACTGAACCAGAACGAGGGGTAATTGGCTGAAAGATTTACTTTCCGGTAATTTTGCCCAAGGCTGCGGAATGCCAATTCCCAAAGCTGTGCATTTATTTTTCCTAGCAGGAACTATTCTAGAGCCTCTGGTAGGCGAGACCCTACAGGAGGAGCTTGATCAACGGAAAAACGCCTTTGCCGAGCGGGCTCCAGCGAAATTGCTCAAAAGCCAAAATGATGCGCTGCGAGAACTGGAGGTTTCAGGCGTCTATGAACGTGTTCTGAAAGTGGGGGATCGAGCGCCTGATTTCGCCTTGAAGAACCATAAGGGGCAGGATGTGAGTCTTTCCAATCTTTTGGAAAAAGGTCCGGTAGTCCTGACCTGGTATCGTGGCGGCTGGTGCCCGTATTGCAATATCGCCCTCGCGGCTTTGGCGGAGAAAAACGATGAGATCACCAATCTCGGCGCCACTTTGGTAGCTCTGACCCCGGAGCTTCCGGATGCCACGGCCGGATCGGTCAAGGAGCACGGGCTGGGATTTCAGGTTCTGACAGATGAGAATCATGCGGTGGCGGATAAGTTCGGCCTCACGTTTCCGCTGAACGAAGACACCAGAAAGAGATATCAGGAGAATTTCAAGCTGGAGGAGCGCAGCGGCAAGGAGGCCGCAGATCGCTTGCCGCTACCCGGAACCTACGTGGTGGGTCAGGACGGTATGATCACCTATGCTTTTGCCGATGCGGATTACCGCCGCCGAGCAGAACCGGAGCGGATTTTGGATGCCGTCCGCGCTATCAAGGAGGGGCCGACTGGCAGGCATATGGTTCTACAGTTTTGGGAAAATGTCTGGAATCCACCCTACGATCTTTCACTCATCGATAAGCTGATGACCGAGGACTTTGTTATCACCAGCGCCGGTCAGGATGTGGTCGGGCGGGAGGAGTTCGTCGAGTGGGTGGCTGAATTTCAGGAAAAAGCAAAGGGCCTGCGTTTGGAAAATTTAGATTGTTTCGAAGGAGCGGACGGAGGCCGTGTGGTGAGCCGCTGGATAGCGCGCGGACGGAACGGTGGAATGCTGGGAACCGAAGCAGACGATCGAGAGTTCGAGTTTACGGGGATCGCGGTCTGGGAGGTCCGTGATGGTAAACTTTCCCATAACTGGGTGGAGCGTTCTGCCTGGGAACTTTACAAGCGGCTGGAGGAGTAGCCGTTAAGGAGCCGAGGTCTGGCTGAAATTGGGGGAGGTTTTTTCGAGATGCAGAGAAATCCCCGACCTATTAAAAATCAGGTGTTTTCGAATGCCCGAGGAGAACCGGTTTGGCGGTGCTGAGTGGATCGTGATCAGCCTTTGGACGGTTGATTTTAGAAAAATATCTCAACATTACGAATTTTTAGTTTTTATTGCTGAGTCTTAGGGATCTCGTAAATCGCTTACTATCAGTTTTATAGGTAGTCTTGATGCGGGCTGGGATCCTTAATCTATTGAGATTGAATCTCAATAGCTCTTGACGAAAAAAGAATTCCGAAGGAAAAGGCTCGCGACATGAAGTCCACACAACAAATGAATTCCAAGAGATCCGCAGGGCTCGCGCTGATGATTGGCGCGGCAACGGCGATGACTCCAGCGGCGCAGGCACAAGATTTTGCAGCTGACCTAGAAAAAGAACAAACCGGAGATCTTGATCCACTGGTTGTGCAAGGCGAGGAGACTCCGGTAAAGGTGGGTGATGTCCAGGTGAAAGCCGATGAGCTGGAAAACACTATTGCGACGGATTTGAACGATGTTTTCAAAAGCACTCCGGGTGTGACCGTGAACGGTGGTCGCGCTCAGGCGCAGCAGGTTTTCATCAATGGTCTTGAGAGTAATTTGAGCAACGTGACCATCGACGGTGCTGTGCAGGGCAATATCTCCCACCACACTGGTCCACTTTCGATCGAGCCTGAGCTCATCAAGCAGGTGAATGTTTTCACCGGCGCTGGCAATGCTCTCGAGGGACTGGGTGCGCTGAACGGATCGCTTCAATTCGAGACGAAAAACGCGTTCGATCTGATCAAGGAAGGGAAAGAATACTATGGCCTGACCAAGGGGACTTATTTCTCAAATGGTGAAGGTTATCGACTTTCCCAGACTTTCGCAGCCCGTTTGGGTGAGGATTGGGCTCTTATGATTTCCGGTGGTTTTACCGATAGGGACGATTATGAGGATGGAAACGGGGATACTGTCGATCTCACGGAATATTCTTCCGAAAATATTCTGCTGAAACTATCCGGTCGCCTTGATGGCGGGCACAGCCTTGACATCGGCTTCGAGCATCTGAACAGCGATACCTTCGCGTATGACCGCCTGAACGTTACCGAAGATTTCCTAACCGCATCAGGACGCCCTACCGGAGTTCTGCAGCGCAACGACATCGGACGTGATTCATTCACAGTGAACTACGGCTATGACCCTGGTAACAATCCTTGGATTAACCTGAAGGCGAATACCTACTACACCGCGCAGGATTATTCCCGTGAAACTACCGGCGATAGCGCACAGCTTGAGACTTTCGGTTTCAGCATCAGGAATACCTCCGAGTTCAGCGAGGTTTTCTCAAGCACCTACGGTGTGGATGTTAAGAGCACCGAGAGTGATGTGACTTCATCCTCATACGGTGTAACCAACGCGAATGAAGAGGAATTTTCCTATGGATTTTTCATGCAGAACGATTGGCAGATTCATCGCATGTTCGCGCTGAGCTTCGGTGGTCGTTTCGATGTCTATGACTTCGAGGATATTGCCGGCACACAGCTTGATTCTTCCGAGTTCAGCCCGAATGTATCCCTGGCGTTCAAGCCTGTGGAGGAGCTTACTTTTACAGCCGGTTACGCGGAGGCTTACCGTGGTGTTGGTATCCGCGAGGCATTTTTCCCTACTGTAAAACCAGCGGGACTGGATGGCGAGAATGCAGATACCTTCAAGATCACCGCAGCGTATGAGCGTGATGGCTTCTTTGCTGATGCGTCTTACTTCGATCAATCGATCGAAAACTACATCTACCCGGTCGGTGGTGCAGCCAGCTATGGTGATGTGACCAATGACGGTTATGAAGCACGCGCCGGTTATCAGAAAGATGGCTATGTGTTTTCCCTTTCCGTTACCGACAATTCTCCTGAGGTGGAGGGCTATGATTACCCGGATGATATAGGGATGGTGGTCGCTGGACGCCAGTGGATCGCACAAGCGAGCTACTCACCGGAGGATACCGGAATCACCTTCGGTGGTAACATCGAATATCGCGAAGATGTTGAGGAAGTTGCCTTCGGTAGTTTCCCGGCAGTTGCTGGCAAGGAATCCTATGTGCTAGTGAATGCCTTCGTGCGCTGGGATGTGGAGCAGGTGGAAGGATTGAGCCTTACGCTCAATGTGGACAACCTGTTCGACGAGCAATACCAGGATCACACGATTTTCACATCATCCGGCTTTGCTAGTCCGGGACGTGAGTTCCGCGTTGGAGCCTCCTACGAATTCTAATTATGAAATCATCGACTCTTATCCTTTTGGGGCTCTCGCCGGCCCTTCATGCAGAATTTTCCCCGCAGACGGAGAAGGTTCTCAACGGGACGGCTGAAGCTGTATCCACTCACGTCTCCCTGGCTCTCGGCCAAGTGGACGAGGATGGGGAAAAGCTGACTGCTCTGGCAGGTGCCCTTCAGAAAATGGGTTTTGGAAACCCTCCACCGGTGCATCCGGAGATGAAGAAGTCCGAAGAGGAATTGGCAAAAATGTCTGAGAAGGACCGGAGGATCTACGAGGATCATCATGCTGAACGGCTGGGCCGCATGGCGCAGATGGGGAAGACTGATGTGGAGTTTATCAAGGCTTTGGATCTGGATAAGAATCTGATGCTGGATGCCGCTGAAGTCCAGGAATCCGTCAGAAGCCAGTTGGTTTTCCTGCTGGAGGACAAGCTCAAGATGGATGGCGACAAGGATGGGAAACTAAATCTGAAAGAATACACCCTGGGCGTTCCCGTGAGGGGTGAAATCGAGGAAGACGGCGTTGATTGGCATCAGCGCGGTCATTTCGAGAGCGATGACCTCAATGAAGATGGTGTGATCGACGAAAGCGAAATCGTTTCCCACTACGCTGAAGACCTGATTTTGAAATCCCAGCAGATCCATCTAGCGACCACGGTTGCCGGTCTAGATAAAAATGCGGATGGCGAGATCGATGAGGAGGAATTTTCCGCTCTTCCAGCTGAAGATGATGCTGTCTGGACTCATATGAAAAGTGAGTCGGATACAATTCCTGCCTCACAAATCTGGCAGCGCACCTATTGGCTGCCATCGTCGGCGATGTTTCCACTGCTGGTGAAATGATTTTGCGTAGTTGGTTGCTACTGGCTTCTCTCTGGATTTCCGTTTTTGCAGCGGAGGTCCGGGGGGAAGCTTTATCGTGGCATGCTTCCCTACCGGATGCGCTTGCCGAGGCACGGGCGACTGGGAAGCCGTTGTTTTTGGAGTTTCGATGCGCGCCGTGTGTGAATGGCCGCGAGTTCGATGCCCAGGTATTTTACACTGACTCGGATTCCCCGCGCGGGAAGCTGATGTCCCAATATGTGCTGGCGCGGGTGACGAGTATGTCGGGCGTTAACATCGCGCACTACGATCGCGATTGGCACAACTCGCTCTACTACTTTGTTGTCAATGGGAACGAGGACATTTATCTGCGGTACGGTGGTCGCGATGAGGCCGCGGCCGATACTTATTTAAATCTCGAGAGTCTGGAACTGGCCTTGGAGCTGGGACTTTCCGAACATGCGAAATACCTGGCCGGGGAGCGTCCGTCCGAGGAGAAGCCGGAGGTTTTTCAGCCGAAGGATATTTCACTACTGGATCAGAATGTGATTCAGAAAAACCGTTGCACTGAATGTCACCTCATTGCGGATTATTCCATGCAGGAGAAGGCACTGGCGGGATTGCTTGATCCGATTACCGATCTCTACCGTTCTCCCAATATTCAGAATCTGGGACTGCATCTGGATATTCCAAAAGGGCTGCTCGTTGAAAAAGTAACAGGGGCTGCAAGCGATGCGGGAGTTCTGCCGGCGGATGTCGTTGTTTCGCTAAACGGATCTCCTGTGCTCACTTTCGGTGACTTGCAGTATGCTTTGGATGGTGTTTCACGGTTCGCAAACGGAGTGAATCTAGGGGTAAAAAGGGATGGAGAGATTTTGGATGTGAGGGTGAAACTTCCGCATGAATGGTGGAAGACCGATCTGGAATTCCGCCACTGGACGGTGGAGCCACAGTTGTTTTTCGAGATGAGAAGTCTCGAACCTGAAGAAAAGGCCGGGCTGAAGCTTCCCGAGGACGGTTTTGCCGCTGAAGTGACGGGAATCGATATTGAGGCGGTTCTGAACGGTCATCACAGTCTCGAAATCGGGGATGTGATCGTGGCTGTGGACGGGAAAAACAGTAATCCGGTGACTTCCGACCTAGTTGCCTATATCAAGATTTTCCATCCGGCGAACGGAACGCTGGAGCTGAGTGTTTTGCGCAGCGGCGAGCCGGCGGTGGTTCAACTGAAGACCAGTCAGCAGAATTTCAGGAAAGCGCCGATTGAGGATGTGGCGCCGGAGTTATCTTTGGCGTGGTCCACTCCGGCTTATCTGACCAGTGGCAATGAAAAAGCTGTGGCCTATAGCGCTGCGGTGGCAAACGGTTACCTACTTGTGCAGGCGAAGCATTTTGCGGACTGGCATTCGTTCACAATGGATAATCCGCAACGGTCGATCGGTAAGCTCGGAGAGAAGGGGAATCAGGAGTTGCCGACGGGAATCGTGGTGGATCAGGAGACGGAAGGCGCCTGGCTGCAGACCGGACCGACAGATTTCTCAAAGCCTGATATCCGCTGGTATACATGGGGGTTTCAGGGCGTTTCCTATTTTGCGGTAAAGCTATCTGATCCTGGGAAACAGGTGAATCTGAAGGTTTCCGCGCAGGCGTGCCGTGCTGATATTTGCGCGGGGGCTGTAGATTTGGAGTTGGAGGTTCCTGCGACGAGTGCGGGGGAAATGAATCCGGCTGCGGCTAAGCTTATCGGAAGTCTGAAGCCTGTTTTGCCGAAGGCGGATTAAACCTTATTTCATATTCATGATCCATGAGATGATCAGGATCTGGGGAACGGTGAGAAGGGGTAGGAATAGGGAGATTTTCCACGAACGGGTGGTTTCCCTAAGTGCCATGATCTCTGTGTAGTCGGTGGCTGCGCCGGTCATCAGGAATGTAAAAGCATTCCCGGGGGCGGCAGCGCGGGTGAATAGATCCGCAGCAATGGGTGTGGATCCTTCCGAGCAGACTTCAATGATGGTGGCGGCGAGAAGGGTGAAGCAGAGGCCGATGATGGTGGGCCCGAAGTATTCCGAGAAGATATCCGTGGGAACGAATACCTGAATGACTGCTGCGAGCAATGTGCCGAAGAGTAGCCAGCGCAAAATCATACGGGAGCCCTTGAGTCCTTCCCAGAGAAGATCGGGGATCATTCGAGGGGACCAGTCGAGCGCTTTCAGCTGTAGCTTTGCCTGCTGGAAGAAACGGAAGTCTTCCGGAAGTTCGCAGCGGTTCGGGTTATCCGGAAGGATTCCTTTTTCCACCAATTTCTCGAAGAGGAGTCCGGAAATAAGGGCTACGGCCCCGGAGGCGAAAATGAAGAGGAAAGTCCACGGCCAGCCGATCAGAGCGGCTAGGATGAGCGTGAGGGAAAGTGAATTCCACGGGCTGGCGATGAGGAATGCCATGGTCTGGCCGAGGGTGGCACCGCGTTTGTAGAGAGTCATCCCGACGAGGAGGATTCCGTGGTTACATAGATCCAAAAGCAGGCCGGCACCGGTGGCGCGGAGAAGGCCGCGGATACCCGGATGACGACCGAGAGCGGACATGATGAACTCGCGTGGAATACGGGATAGTAAACCAACGGCGATGATGCCGAGTGCGAGGCCCCACCACATTTCCGCTAGGAGCATGGTTGTGCTGGAGGAAAGCCGGGCGATCTGCGGGCTGCCGAAATTCCAACCGCTTAGATGAAGGAAAATGGCGACGGCGCAGAGAATGAGTGAAGCCCAGAGGAGAATATCCGGGCGGCTCTTGTGCGGGGTGCCGCAGCAGGAGGTTTCCTCCGGTTCCGGATTGCAACAGTTGCTCATGCGGGGAAGGTTGCCGAGATTGAGCTGAGTTGCAAGGGGGCGGGGCTGCCGCTACTCAAGGTTGTGCTCTTTTTTAACCGCTTCGATTTCCTCGGTAAGTGAGGACCAGCGGGAGTAGGAGAGATCCATGGTTTTGGTGATTTTCTCGAGGGCGTTGGTCGTCTGGCGCAGTTTATCCGGATCAGAGGTAACAGCATCCGAGCTGAGCGCTGTGGAAAGGGTGGCTTGGGCGGCTTCCTGCTCGGCGATTTTTGCTTCGAGGCTGGTCAGTTCTTTCTCAAGAGGCGCGAGGACTTTGGTTTTCGCCTCGCGGGCGAGAGCGTCCAGGCGGCGCTGTTCCTTGCGGCTGACTCCAGGTGTGGATTGCTTTTTCTGCGCTGGCGCGGAAGCCACTGCTGCGTCTGCCGTAGTGGCAGGCGGTTTTCTGGTAGGAGTGGTGCCGGCGGATTTCTCCTCGGCTTTCTTGTCCAGGAAGTAGGTGATGTTCCCGTGGAAGAGACGTGGCTCTTCGCCAGGGCGGAACTCGAGGGTTTTTGTTACGAGTTCATCGAGGAAATCCCGGTTGTGGGAAACGATCATGACGGAGCCGGGGTAGTCGATGAGGGCACGTTTGAGGACGCCTTGTGACTGCATGTCCAAATGGTTGGTAGGCTCGTCGAGAATCAGGAAGTTCGCAGGCTTGAGAAGCATGCAGGTGAGGGCTACCCGGGAGCGTTCACCACCTGAGAGGACACCGATTTTTTTGAATACATCGTCTCCGGTGAAGAGAAAGCAGCCGAGAATGTTCCGGACCTGTGGGGCGGCGTCGCGTGATGCTACGGCGGTTACGGTTTCCAGGATGGTGAGGTCCGGATCGAGCTCGTCCGCGTGGTTTTGCGAGAAGAATGAAGGGGCGACCTTGTGGCCGAGGACGACCTCACCGCTGTCCGGCTCTTCCTGAGCGGTGACGAGGCGGCAGAAAGTGGATTTACCGGCACCGTTGGGACCTACGATGGCGAATTTCTCGCCTTTGTTGATCTCGAAATCGAAGCCGTTGAAGATTTGGAGCGGGCCGTATGCTTTGGCCACGTTCTCCACTTTGGCGACGGTGTGGCCGGAGTTCGGTGGTGGCGGGAAACGGAAGTTCATCACTGCATCGTCCTGCTCCGGTTTCGGGATGCGGACGACTTTTGCGAGGAGCTTGATCCTGGATTGAACGAGGGTGGCCTTGTTGGCGGAGGCGCGGAAGCGGTCGATGAAGCGCTGGGTCTCGGCAATTTCCCGCTGTTGGGAGGTGTATTGCTTTAACTGAATGTCTTTCCTGAGAACGGATTCCTTTTCAAAATAGGAGAAGTTGCCGGCGTATTCCTCGGCGCGGCCGTGGGCGAAGGCGATGGTGCGAGTGCAGAGGGTATCGAGTAGTGCGCGATCGTGGGAAATGAGGAGGATCGCACCGGGATAGGTGATGAGGTATTGCTCCACCCAGATCTGTGTTTCGATATCAAGGTGGTTGGTGGGCTCATCGAGCAGTAGCACTTCCGGCTGCTGGAGGAAGAGTTTTGCCATGGCGATACGCATCTGCCAGCCACCGGAGAATTCCGAGCAATCGCGGGTGAAATCCTTATCGCGGAAGCCGAGTCCCTTGAGGACGGATTCGATCTTGGGCTTCATGAGCTCCGGATCGTTCGCGTAGAGTTTAAGTTCGAGCTCGCCAATTTCTTCTAGAAGATCCCCGTATGGTGAGGAGCGTGGGTCCATTTTGACCATTTCATCGGAAAGGCGATCGATCTTTTCCTTGAGGGCCATCATCTCGCCGAATGCGGATTCTGTTTCCTCCCAGAGCGTGCGGCCCTTTACGTGAATACCTTCCTGGGGTAGGTAGCCAACTTTGGTGTTTTTCGGTGCTGAAATCTGTCCACCCGATGGAGGGATGATCCCGGCGATGCACTTCATGAGCGTGGATTTCCCCGCACCGTTGTGACCTGCGAATGCGATACGCTCGCGGGGCTGAACGGAAAAAGAGAGATTATCGAAGAGGATGCGTGGGCCGTATTCGACGCGGAGTGCTTGGACGGAAATCATGGAAGGCGCGAGAGTGCATTTCTAGGCGCTGAGGTCAATGGTGGTGTTGGTTTTGGAAAATGGGAGAAATGGGGCTGGAATTACCTAATGATGGTAAAATGAGATTGTTAGAAATTTTTATACGTATTTTGATCGGGTACTTATGATGACCTCGAAAAAACGAATTCTCTCAATTTCAGTAGTTCAAACCGGAGTGGTAGTAGGTGGGCTCTATGCGCTCATTTCGCTGATCTTCTCGGTGTTTCTTATACTTTTTGGCGTTATTGCGATGATTGCCGGGAGTGCCTCGAATGAAGCTGCTGCAGCAATGGGTGGCGGACTGGGCATGATTATAATCGCGGTTATTCTGCCGATCGCCTACGGAATCATGGGCTTTATAGCGGGGCTGATTCTTGCTTTGGTTTATAATCTGATCGCGAAGTTCACAGGCGGGATCGAGATGACTGTGGTCGACGTGATTTAGTTCATTGGAAAATGAATTTACTGGTCCGGGGCCCGCTAGGTGGCCTGGTTCAGTTCTTGGAGGATTGCCTCAAGGCGGGTGGTGGCTTCGGGGCCGATGTGCATGGATTGGAGTCGGTCCGCCCAAAGGGGGAATGCGAAGGGGGTTAGCTTTTTTGTTTCCTTCAATAAAATGGGGCGGGTGGCGATTGCCTTCAAAGAGGAGGTGAGGCGGGTGAGTTCGAGTTGTTTTTCGAGAATTTCCCGTTCCGCCTGGGCGAGGAGAAGATTTTCCGGATCGTAACGCTGGAGGACTTCGTAGAGGAGGGTGGCGGAGGATTGGAGCTCCCGCTGGGAGGCTGTCTGCCGGCCGGGCATGGGCTGGAGAATGAGGCCGGAAACGCGGGCGATTTCACGGAACTGGCGGCGTGCCAGTTCTGCGGTGTTCATGCACTCGAGCAGGTCATCCAGTAGATGATCGGTGGTGAGAAGCTTGCGGAAGGTGATTTCCGAAAAAGGAAGTTTCCGCTTGGCGTTAAGGGAGAAGCCGTAATCGTTTTGTGTGGTGGTGATGGTTTCCGAGGTTTCGCGTGAGATGCGGAAGGCGAGGAGTGCGGCGAGGCCTTCGTGAACGAGGCGTCCTCCGAATGGGTAGAAAAAGAGGTGTTCTCCCTCGCGGGAGCGGGTGTGC
This sequence comes from Luteolibacter sp. AS25, assembly GCF_046736275.1. Taxonomy (GTDB): domain Bacteria; phylum Verrucomicrobiota; class Verrucomicrobiia; order Verrucomicrobiales; family Akkermansiaceae; genus Luteolibacter. Next base: position 2,528,431 of record NZ_CP151837.1, on the reverse strand, counting down.
TCAACTAGTAGGGTGTGGTCGTTGGGTAGGTGGGAACGGGTTTTCTGTAGGGTAAGGAGTGGTGTGAGAGCTTTGAGCTCAGGGGTGGGGGTGGTTCGGGATTCGGTGGTGCCCGGGTTGATGAGGTCGGAGAAGGCGTGTGTAAGCTCGGTGGAGAGGGACATTTTTGCGCCGCCCCAGATGGCGATGCGGCCTTTGTTGCTTTTGGCGGAGGGTTTGACCGTGGCGGTTTTGTGGCGGAGGCGGACGAAGGTGAGGTGGCGGCCTGAGAAGATGAAGGTGGTGTTCGGCTTGAGTTTTGAGATGAAATTTTCCTCCACGCTTCCGAGGGTCTGGCCGTTGGCGAATTTTAGGGAGATGTGGGAATCCGAGGTGATGGTGCCGATGGATAGGCGGTGCTGGGTGATGAGCCGTCTATCGGTAACGGAGTAGCGGCCATCCGGGTTTATAAGGACCTTTTTATAGCGGGGGTAGGCTGCGAGGGCTTTGCCGCCGATGGTGATGAAGGTGAGAGCCCACTCCCATTCCGTTTCGGTGAGGTCTTTATAGGCGTGGCTGGATTTGATTTCCGCGAGCATCTCCGGGGCGAGGAATGGCTCTCCTATGGCGCAGGTGACGAGGTGCTGGACGAGGACGTCGAGTGGTTTTGATAGAGGCGGCCGGGATTCTATTTGTTTACTTTTCGCAGCTTGGCGGGCGGCGGCGAATTCGATGAGTTCAAGGGCATTGGTGGGAACACCAAGGATTCTCGAGTCGGCGCCTGGTTGGTGGCCGGAGCGGCCGGCGCGCTGGAGCAGGCGGGCGATGCCTTTCGGGGAACCGACCTGGATGACCTGATCGACCGGGGAGAAATCGACTCCGAGATCGAGCGAGGAGGTGGCGACGACACATTTCAGTGAGCCATCGCGGAGGCCGTTCTCAGCGATGTCTCGTTCGGCACGGTCCAGGGAGCCGTGGTGCATGGCGATTTTTTCCGACCAATCCGGGCGGAGGGATAGGATTTCCTGAAACCAGATTTCTGTCTGCGAGCGTGTGTTGGTGAAAAGGAGAGTGGTGTGGGCTGCTTCCAGGTGGCGAATTACCTGGGGAGCGAGCGATGTGCCGATGTGGCCCGACCATGGAAAGTTATCGATTTCCTTCGGGATGATGGTTTCGATGATGATTTTCTTCTTCAGCTTAGCTGAAACTATGGTCGGTGGAGTGCCGTGTGCTGGTGCGATGGTGGCGGCTGCTTCCTGCAGATTTCCAAGGGTGGCGGAGAGGGCCCAGGTTCTCAGGGTGGGGAGCCAGGTGCGGAGGCGGGCCAGGCAGAGCTCGGTCTGGATGCCGCGCTTGGAGCCGAGGAGTTCGTGCCACTCATCGATAATGACGCATTGGAGGTTGGCCAATTTTTCCCGCATGTCGCTGTGGGTGAGCATGAGGGATAGTGACTCCGGGGTGGTTACAAGGGTGTGAGGAAGTTTTTTCCGGAGACGTGCGCGGATATTGGCAGGTGTATCGCCGGTGCGGGCTTCGGCTTTCAGCTTTGGGTTATAGAATTGCTGTGGTTCGCGGAGGGCGCGGAGGGTATCTGCGGCAAGAGCCCGGAGCGGGGTGATCCAGAGAATGGCGCAGGAGTCCAGGTCCAGTGACGAAACCAGGGGGGCGAGGTATACGGCCATGGTTTTTCCCTGGCCGGTGGGGGCATGGAGAAGTCCGGAATGGCCTTTGCGGTAGGTGGCCCAGGTTTGCTTCTGGAAGGGGAAGGGTTTCTGTCCCCGAGAGGTTAGGAAGGCGGCGGGGCTGGGCATTTCCTTAAGTTTAGGAAGGAAATGGCAGATTTCAAATAATGAGGTGATGTTATCCCGTTCCCAGTGGGGTATCGGATCGGTCGAAAGCCGGGGTAACGGGCTGGAATAAACTTTCGAAGGTCGCTTTTTTGATCAGGGTTTGTCGGAAGGTTTCTGTTTGTTTCTTCTCAGCATTTCGTAAGGGAAGGCGGTCATGCGGCGCATACCCATGGAGAGGCCGGAAGTGGAGCCGAAGGAGTTTTTGACGGAAGCGAATACCTGATCCCGGATTTCTGATTCGGAAACGGTGCCTTCCTCGTCGATGAGGGAGAGCCGGTGCCATGCGTAGAAGCCGGTGATGGCGGCGGCGAAGAAAACGAAGTCGATTCCGCGGAAGCTGAGGGCGGGGATGGAGAGGGCGTTTTCGACATCGGCGGAGTTTGCGCGGTAGAAGATGTTGATGGAAATTTCCTTGATGGCGAAGTATGAGCCGATGAGTCCGCCGATGACCGGTGCAATTGCTGCCGCGAGGCCGGAACAAAAGGCGTTTGCGCCGAGGTATGCGGTAGCTTGGCCGTGGGGAGCCAGGCGCATGGCTATATTGGCAGCGCAGAGATTAAAGCCAGCGGTGGAAATCCCGCCGATGATGTGGATGATCACGAGGATGGGGATAGTGAGGGAGTAGCGCTCCGGGAGGGTGGTGAAGGGATAGAGAAGGAGGAGGGAAATGAACATTGGGACGGAGACGGCGAGGACGCTTTTATTTGAGTAGCGATCGGCAATTTTTCCCCAGAGCTTGAAAAAGTAGATATTTGTCACCTGGCTTAGAACGGCGAGAAGTATAACCCATGACATGGGGATGCCGATGCGCTGAAGCATGTAGACCGTGAAGAACGCACCGGACATGATGACCGTGAAGGACCAGGCACCTGAAAAGATAAGGAGGCGGCGGAAGTTGAGGTCCTGAAGCGGGGCGGCGAGGCTTCTGATGATGCCTTTGCCATCGGTCCGCTTATGCATCCGTGGTTCCGGCATTTTAGCTGTGATAATGGACCCGAAGATTCCGAAGGCTGCGGCGGCGAGGAAAATGATGGCGTAGGCGCGGGACGATTGGCCGGTGACGAGTGTGAGCCAATCGATGCTGAAGCCAGCAATGAGGCTGAGGACGGCGCCGAGGGCGGTGGCGGCGGCCAGGCGGACGGCGAGAATGGTGCCGCGTGATTTTTCCGGGACGATATCTTTGATAAGTGAAGCTCTTGAGCAGGCTGCGAACGATCCTCCGAGAAAGAAGAGGATCATGAGAATGGTGAAAAGGGGGACTTTCAGCTCCTCCGGTGCCAGGAAGGGGATGAGGGCTGCTGCGACAAGGGAGAGGCGGGCGGCGATACCGAAAAGGACGGTGAGAAATTTACGAAGGGCAACTTTCTCTACGATGAGAATCGCGGGGATTTGCGCCATCTGGGCGATGGGTGCAAAGCTGGCGAGGAGGCCGATGGTGAAATTGCCGGCGCCGAGGGCTAGGGCCATACCGGGGAGAAAAGCGCCGGTGACAAGTAGGGCCATGGCGTGGGAACTGAGGCTTTCCCAGAAGAGGACTTTGAGGCCTTTCTGGAGGTCCTCTTCGGTGAGGTTATCGGTGGGTGTAAACCATGGCATTTACCGCTCTGTGCATGTTGAGTGCCATGTGGGCGAGGGGTATTGATGGAATGTGAATAACTTGTGAGTTACTGTTTGAACTTCTTTTCGAGAGTGAATTTCTCTTCAAATACAAGAAAAAACGGCCACTTCGAGGAAGTGGCCGTTTGTGGGTAAGATTTTGGTTTACCGTTTATTAGGCCGTTTTCACGACGATTGTTTTGGCAAGCTGGTCGCCAAGACGTTGAAGTGGTTTTTCGTCTTTTTTAACGATGAGGATGATTACTTCCACGATGGCCACAAGGAGCGGAAGATTGCGAAGGGCGCTGGATTTGAAATCACCGGAAAGGGAAGCGCCGGTCATGGTGACTGCCTGGATTTTCATCACTTTTTTGCCAATGCTCACTCCGTTGAGGAAAGGGAGGCAGTCGCGGAGGAAAATATATGCGAAGATGGCGATCATTCCGATGAGGGATACGAGGCCGGCGAGGGCTCCGGAAACATTCCCGAGAATAACCGAGATAATGCTCGAGAGGATTGAAATACCGATGACAACAGCAACATCGATGAGGTAGGCGATTGCGCGGTCTTGCAATGTGGCATCTACGAGTGCTCCTGTGACTGGTGCAGCTGTTACTTCAGAGGCGACTGGCGTCCCGGTCTGAACAGGGGTGACTGGTGTGTTTTGTTCGGTTTCCATAATTATGATTTTGATAGCAGATTTTGCGCCGCGCGGTCGAGTGACTTTATGGTGACAAAATACACTTATGAAAATTTCCATGAATCATGGCGTCGGTTTCTTTGGTTTCATAAGTCCTTAAGGAAGTTGCCGGCTGATTGTTCGAGCCGGGCTTTTTTTTCGGTGGAGAATTTCTGCCAATTCCGCGCCATCATGGAAGAGCGGGGATTTTTAAGAAATAGCTCCTGGTGATCGGCTACAAATGTCCAGAAGAGCGCGTCCCATATCTCTGTCCACGGGCCGGGTTTTTCATCGGACATTTTCCGGACGTAGTTGGATCCTGAGATATAGGGTTTCGTGGTGAATGTGCCGCCGTCGGCGAATTGTGACATGCCGTAGACGTTTGGGACCATGACCCAATCGTAGCTATCGATAAAAAGCTCCATGAACCATTTGTAGACAGCTGAGGGATCGAAGCGGCAGAGGAGCATGAAGTTTCCGAGGAGCATGAGGCGCTCGATATGGTGGGCGTAGGCTTCCGTATGGAGTTGCTTGATAATGCGGTCGATGGGAGGGATGCCGGTGGTGGCATCGTAGAATGACTGTGGGATGGGTCGGGTGTGCTGGAAGAAATTGGAGGTCCGTATTTCCACACCTCGATGGAGGTAGATTCCGTGCATGAATTCCCGCCAGCCGATAATTTGACGGATGAAACCTTCGAGCGAGTTGATGGGGATCTGTGCTTTTGTGTTTAGCGCAGCGTGAATGATTTCTTCCGGGGTGAGCAGGCCGATATTGAGGATGGGGGTGAGGAGGGAATGATTGATGAAGGGGTGCCGGGTGGAGATGGCGTCCTCGTAGGGGCCGAATTCCTGAAAGCGCTCTTTGAGGAAGCTTTTCAGCCAGAGTTTTGCGTTGGTGCGGGTGACCGGGTAGCGGAAGGAGGATGTTGTGCCGGGGTTGTCCGGGAAATGTGTCTCGACCCATGAGATTGCGCTGGCGACGTATTTATCCGGTGCGGTGGAGGGTGGGGTGGGAGGAATGTGATTTTTCGGAAGTTTTTTCCGGTTAGCCTCATCAAAGGACCACTGGCCGCCGGTGGGTTCTCCATTCTCCTCGATGAGGATGTTCATCCGTTTCCGCTGGGCCTGATAAAAGCTGGCCATGAAAGGTTTCTTTTTTCTGCCGATGTGTTCGTCGAGGAATTCCGAAGGCGAGAGGAAATTCGGGGAAGGTAAGATATGGAGGGTGGTTCCGGTTTTTTCCACGTAGCTGTGTAGGCGTTTCCCGAGGATGAAATCGGTAGGATCGGCCAGGAAGATATCCGTGATATCGGGTGGGAGAGATGTCTGGAAAGTTTCCGTGTGGGGTATGATTTCGATGGTGTGGCCGAGTTCGCGGAGTTCATCCGCATAGGCCTGCATGGAGGAGCGGTGGAGGACCAGCTTCTGCTTGTGGAATGAGACGGGGTAGATTTTGTCGTTTCCGAAAATGAGAGGGTCTTCTGCCAGATAGATCGGGCGGCCGCTGCTGATGGCGGGATGATTCTCAAATAGCTGATGGGGAAAAATGAGGGTGGCGGACTCCATGGTGAAAGGTGTGCCGGAAGCGGCTCCCGGCAAGTTGGATCTTTTTGTTGAGGTTGTTGTTTCTCCCGTTTGCCATAGGGCTGGCATATGGGAATCCTGTCTGTGGCTGGACTTTGGCTTGATATGTGATGAGTGGTGTGCATTGTCGCGCCCCGCGCAATGGCTGGTTCAACATTTCAAGCACTCCCTGGTTTCCGAGATTTCACACCCCGTGAATGCGCGGTTAGGAATTATTTATTTGAGAATTGGCGCCAGGTCGCACGGAGATGTGGATTCGTGGAATACGAAACGCCGATTCTGGAGGATACGAATCTCTATCTGAAGAAATCAGGCGGAGAGCTTTCCTCCCAGTTGTTCCGTTTCAAGGACCAAGGGGGACGTGATGTCACCTTGAGACCTGAGGTTACGGCATCGTTGGCGCGTTTGGCGGCGGCGGAGCAGAGGCAGTATCCGAAGCCTTTGAAATGGTTCGAGATCGGGCAGTGCTTCCGCTATGAGAAGCCGCAAAAGGGACGTGGACGTGAATTTCACCAGTTCAATGTGGATATTCTCGGTGAGGCGGGTCCGGGTGCGGATGCTGAATTGATCGCGCTGGCGGTGGAGACGATGATTTCCTTCGGGTTTGTTCAGGGGGATTTCGTGGTGCGGATTTCCGATAGGAATGCGTGGGTGGACTTTGCTTCTGGAAAAGGGGTGAACGAGGAGCAGATGAGTGATTTTCTGGGCTTGGTGGACAAGCTTGAGCGTGAGAAGCCGGAGGTTCTGGAAGAGAAGCTGGCGATTTACGGGATGAAGCTGGAGGAGGTGCGGGAGTTCGTGAAAAATCCGGCGAATGCATCGGATGTTTTCGAGGGGATTCTCGCGGATCTGACGGCGCGTGGATACGAGGATTACGTGGAGCTGGATCTTTCGATCGTGCGTGGGCTCGCTTACTATACGGGTGTTGTTTTCGAGGTTTTTGACTCGAGTAAATCAATGCGCTCGATCGCTGGCGGCGGGAGATACGATACTCTGATTAGCACTCTTTCCGATGGTGGTGTGGATATGCCGGCGACGGGTTTCGCGATGGGCGATTATGTGATCCGCAATCTGATTGAGGAGACGACGCACGCTGCGATGCAGATGGAAGTATGGCTGCAGCGGAATGCGGCGGGATGCGAGGCATACATGATCGTGCCGGATGAGGAAAAGAGGGGTGATACGCTAGCGCTTGTAACCGAGTTGCGTTCGGCCGGAATCGCGGTGGATCTTCCGCTTTCGAAAATGAAGATGAACAAGCAGTTCCAGGCAGCCGAGAAATCGGGGGCGAGGTTTGCGGTGATCGTGGGTGATGAATTTCCCCAGTTGACGATCAAGATTCTGGCAAGCCGGACAGAGGAGAGCTGTGAGGAGAGTGAGTTGGTCGAGTGGATGCTGGACCGGCTGATGGAGGCGGACGGGCCGTTTTTGGCGTGAAAAGCGATTTAGGATTTAGAGTTTCAGAATAAGAATTTCAAAGAAGTTATGCGTAGTCATCATTGCAGTGAGTTGAGGGAAAGTGATCTTGAAAAAAGTGTGAAGCTGACCGGTTGGGTCAATTCGGCACGGGATCATGGTGGTGTTATTTTCATCGATTTGCGGGACCGCGAAGGGATGACCCAGTGTGTTTTCCGCCCGGAGGAGAATCCTGATGCAGCCAAGCTTTCCCACACCCTTCGTGATGAGGATGTGGTGACTGTGGAGGGCGTTGTTTCCAAGCGTCTCGAAGGGTCTGAAAACGGCCGTATGGCTACTGGTGCGATCGAGATCGTTGCGAAGGATCTGAAGATCGTGAACAAGGCGGACGTTCTCCCCTTCCAGCTGGATAAGGAGCTTTCCAATGAGGATCTGCGGATGAAATACCGTTATCTTGATCTCCGTCGTGGGCGCATGAGCAAGAACATCAGGCAGCGCAGCCAGATTACCTCGGCGGCACGCAGGTATCTCGACGATGCCGGTTTCTTTGAAATCGAGACTCCTATTCTTTCCAATCCGACTCCGGAAGGAGCCCGCGATTTCCTTGTCCCATCCCGCCTGAATCCCGGAAAATTCTATGCTCTGCCGCAAGCGCCACAGCAATACAAGCAGCTGCTGATGGTGGCTGGTGTGGAGAAATATTTCCAGATCGCCCGTTGTTTCCGTGATGAGGATCTGCGTGCGGATCGTCAGCCGGAGTTCACACAGATCGACCTTGAGGCGAGCTTTGTGGATAAAGAGGATATCATTGGCTTGGTAGAGGGCCTGTTGGGATCCATGTTTCAGGCAGGGCGCGGAATCGAGATTCCGAAGGAATTCCCACGCATGACTTATCGCGAGGCGATGGATGTGTATGGCTCCGACAAGCCTGATACGCGTTTTGACATCAAGATTACTGATTTGGCGGATGTTTTTGCCGGGACTGGTTTCAAGATTTTTAAAAATACGCTGGATGGCGGCGGTGTGGTGCGGGCGATCAATGCGAAAGGCTTTGCTACAATCACTACCGGTCAGATGAATCGTCTCAATGAGATCGCTGTTCAAGCCGGCCTGCCGGTGAAGAATCTGGCGTTCATCAAATACGAGAACGGCGAATACAAGAGCCCGCTTTGGAAGGTCTTCAGCGATGAGGAGAAGACGGCTGTTACCGAGACTATGAATCTTGAAGAAGGCGATATCGTTTTCTTCGCCGCTGGTTCACGCGATAGTGTGAGCACAATCCTCGGACGCGTGCGCAGCGAGTGTGCTGTGATGATGGATCTGCTGAGCGATCCGGATCAGTTCAATTTCCTATGGGTGGAAGATTTCCCACTGCTGATGCAAGACGAGGAAACCGAGGAATGGGTAGCGGTTCACCATCCGTTCACACGTCCTCATCCGGAAGATCTGGAGCTTCTTGAAAAAGGAGATTTCGAGAACGTGAGAGCAGTCGCCTACGATGTGGTTCTGAATGGCTACGAGCTTGGTGGTGGATCCATCCGGATCCACGAAAGAGACCTTCAGACGAAGATGTTCAAGGCGCTCGGAGTTTCCGAGGAAGAGCAGGAGCTGAAGTTTTCCCACTTGCTTGATGCGTTCCGTTTCGGCGCGCCGCCACACGGTGGTCTTGCCCTTGGTCTGGACCGCATTGCGATGTTGGTATCCGGTGAGGACAGTATCCGCGAGGTGATTGCTTTCCCGAAGAACAACAAAGGCGCGGATCTGATGGCTCAGAGTCCCTGCGAGATCGGCCCGAAAGAGCTGCGTGAGGTGTATGTGCAGAGCACGTATAAAAAGAAGCCACCTGAACAGGCATAGAACTGCGAAATAATTTTCGCGTTTTTCGGAAGCTGAATTACGATTCCGAAAGTGGCTGACGAAAAACCGGAACAACCAGGAGAAGTAAAGAAGCGTAAACGGGGCTGCCTTGGGTGGTTTCTCCGTATTTCGCTAGTCTTGGTCTTATTGCTAATCGGTCTTCTGGTCTGGTTTAACGGGCCCGGAATGCGCTGGCTTGTTCCAGGTCTGGCGAAGCAATTTCTGGAAAAGGACGGTATTACGATTGATATGCGGCTGGGCGGGACACTGCTCGGTGGTATCAATGTCTACGATCTGGATTTCCAGACGGGTGGCCAGATCAAGCATCTGGTGGTGGACCGGTTGAAAACCGATTACCGCTTCCGTGAGCTCATCAAGGGGCAGGTGCGCGGTATATCCGGCGAGGGGGTTCATCTGGATTTCAGGCTGATCCGTAAGGAGGAAGAGGAAGAGAAGCCTCCAATGGACTTCGAGGCGCTCGGAAAGACGCTGAACAGCATGCGTGAGAAGGTGGTGGCTGTAGAGTTGGACCTGAAGGATGTGAGCGTGGCGGTGGAGAAAGATGATGAATTGTTTTTCTCACTGGATGAGAGTGCTCTAGCTCACAAACGGGGTGAGGACCTCGTGAAATTGAATCTGGGGTTGGTCACCGATGGTCGGGGTCAGACTCTGCCCCGCCAGAATGCAGAGGTGATCTGGGACCCGGGTAAGCTGACGATCAATCGACTGGATCTCTTGCCGATTCTAGGATTGAGGGACGTTAAGGTAAGTCTTCCGGAAGACGGGAAAATCGCGTTAGAAGGTGATATCAGGCTATCGGATGCGGTGATGCGGCTCAATGTGAGTGAATCGGTGGAGGACGTCAGCTTGGAGCTGGTGGAAGGTGAATTGAATTTCGGAAATCTACTTGGCGGGTTCGGACTTGGTCTCCCAATTGAAGGTGTTTTGAAATCACTTTCCGTGGAGATGAGGCAGGTTTACCCGGATTGGCAGACGGCTGTGGGCACTGCGGATATAGTCATCGATGGATTTGCCTACGATGACTGGCAGGTGCCGGAACTATCGCTTGGGCTGGTCCTGGATGACGGCAAAGTTTCCGCAGCGGTGGATGGGAAAGCTTATGATTCCGCGTTTTCAATCGACGGGAGCGGAGAGTTCGAGCGGGCGAAGATTCTGGAGGAGGGATTTGTTCTGGATGGATTTGACGGAAATCTGCGGATCGAGAATCTGGACGAGGTTCTGGGTGGTCTGAATACAAAAATGGAATGGGGGATAGATCTCTCTAATTTCCCGAAAAGTGTGATCGGTGGGACATGGGACCTGGCGCTAGGTGACGAGGGATTCAGCGGGGTGGGGCTGGATGTGGTCATGGAGGCTACCGAGGTAGAAGCGGCCAAACTACATCTTGCAGCCAGATATGAGCCAGGATTGGTGACAGTATCGACTCTGGAATCGGAGGGCTTGCAGATGTCCGCGAAGTATCATGTGGAGCCGAAAACCTATGAAGGTTCGTTTTCGATGGAAAATTTCGATACCCGGGTGATGGGAGTCTGGGAGCGTGGTTTCGGTGTGGAGCTTCCGGGTTACGGAATTTTTGATATGGCGTGGGAAGGTGGGGGTGATCTCGGAGAGAAAACGCACAACGGCTCCCTCAAGGATTTGGGTGGTGTATGGGAGTGGAACCCTGTGGAGGGTGAGCCGCAAAAGCCATCGATTACAGCGGGCGGATCAATCGAGTATGATTGGCCTGAGAGCGCAGAGGTCAGTGGGCTAAAAGTTTCCACCCAGGGACAGATAATGGAAATGGATGCCCGGCTTGCGAATGACCAGCTGGAGCTTGATAAGCTGTCCTGGACGGATGGAGATACAAAATTGGCGGAGGGCTCTGGAACTATCCCTGTGCCGGAGGATTTCGCGAAGTTCAAGGAATTCATCGCCAATGATTCGCGACCCCTTGATTTCCAGATCGTAACAGAAACCCTGCCGCTTTCTAAACTGGAGCCTTGGGTAGGTCAGGTGGGGCAGCTCGATCAGAGTGCGACAGGGAAGGTGGATCTAAAGTTGGGCGGGAGTCTTGCTGCCCCGGAAGTGGATCTGAATCTGCAGCTGCGTGATGTGAGTGTGCCTGCGCAGCCCAAGGTGCCAAAGACTGATTTAACTTTGAAAGTGGAAGGTCGTGATGGATTAGCCAAGATTTCAGCTGAGGCAGTGGCTCCCGACTACGCTCCCGCTACGCTTGATGCGGAGATGGCATTTTTTCCAAAGAAATGGGCGGACGATCCTGAACTGCTCAAATCCGAGAAAATTCAGGCGAACCTCAGCCTACCCAGGATCGATATTTCCCGCTTTCAGGCGCTCGTTCCAAACTCGAAGCAACTGGCGGGTATCTTGACCGGCGGCATGACTGTGACCGGCACTGTAGGGGCGCCCAAGGTGAATGGTGAGGTGAAATTGACCGGTGGCAGATTCAGTATGGAAGGAAATACGGTCCCGCCTCTGGAGGGCATTAATCTGCAGGTGGATACGGATCTAAACAAGGTAACGCTCAAGGGCGGTGTCGACAATGTAGCGGGAGGGAACCTGACTCTAGGTGGGGAAGTAGGCCTGAAAAACGAGGGCGGTGAGGGGTTGGGAGAACTGGACTTCAGTGTGCGTGCACGCGGTTTGCCCTTGGTGCGAAATGAGTTCTTGATTACCCGTGCGAACATAGACCTGAGCCTGAAGGGCCCAATTACCGCTGCGCGGATCAGTGGCGAGGTAGGTATTCTGGACAGTGTTTTTTATAAGGACATGGAACTGATCCCGATCGGGAAACCTTTCCTTGAGCCTTCGGCTGCGGCATTGCCTTCGGTTGATACTCCGAAAAACCCTGGGTCAGCTGTTCCTGCTCCTTTTGATCAGTGGACGGCGGATGTAGTGATCAAAACGATCGATCCTATCCTGGTCAGAGGGAACCTGGGAACGGGTCAAGTAGATGTTGCACTGCGGGTTGAGGGTAAACTTGGGGATCCGAAACCCAATGGCAAGGTGAGGCTTTCCCAAGTAGAGGCGCGTCTTCCTTTTAGCACGCTGCGTATTGACGAGGGCTTTGTTACGTTCACTCCGGCTACCGGATTTGACCCGATCCTCGAAATCCGGGGAACATCCGAGCCGCGACCTTATCGAGTGCAGGTTTATGTGTATGGGCGTGCATCAGATCCACAATTGGTGCTGACATCCGAGCCTCCTTTGCCGGAAAATGAAATTATGACCTTGATCGCAACCGGAACCACAACTTCCGGTTTGGAAGATTCACAGGCTGCCTCTTCCAGAGCGATGCAGCTATTGATCGAGGAACTGAGACGCGGGCGTTTTCTTTTTGGCAAACAACTGAGGCCGTTGCTGGGATTGCTCGACAATGTTGACTTCAGCTTGTCCGAAACCGATCCCTACGATTCCGATTCCTATAACTCGGCAACACTCAAGTTGAGTGATAAATGGTATATTTCGGCAGGATTGGGTGAAGAAGGTGAACAGAGAGTTCTTGGAATATGGAGGTTGAGATTTAGATGATCACTTTTCTGAAAGATAGAGTTTCAGTCGTCCGCTCTGCCGGAATGGCCGTTTTGTTTGGTGTGGTGCCATTATCGCAGGCTTTTGCCGAGACGACCGTGGATATCCGGGGGATGAAAAGTAAAAGCGAAAGCGATGTCCTACAGCTCATTGGTGGACGGCTGGTCTATATACGTGAGAAGGAGGCAAACTCATGGCGTGCAAATGATGCGGCTTTTATGGTGCGCGAAATCCTTCAAAACGACGGATATCACAGTGCTGAAGTGACAGCCAAGGTCGAGGGATCGAATATGATTGCCTTGATCGTGAGCGAGGGGCCTCGCCTGTCATTGGGAGAAGTCCTTATCGAGACTGACGGTGATGGCGATGTGGAAAGTCTCCATAAAACGTTCGTGACTCCGTTTGGCTCAACAACTCCGTTCGGTGCCGGATCGGCTCCTTTCCGGGAGGAGGACGTTCCCAAGGGTTTGGAGTTTGTGACGCGCCAGCTAATGGCAGAAGGCTATTGGAGCGCCGAGGCTACCTTGAAAAAGAAGAACATCGATCCGGAAACCGGAGAGGTGGATATGTCTGTTTCTGTTAAACAGGGACCTAGATTCAAAATCAGACGTCCGACGGTTGATAGCCCGGACGGACGTGGTGTGAAACGTGCGGCCACGACTTGGCAGCCGTTTCTGGAAGAATGGGCTACGACGGAAAACGTCAATAAGCTCCGTGCTGAGATGTTGGAAGCCTTCACCAGTCGTGGTTACCCCGATGTGACTGTATTGATGAACAACCGGCTTGGTTATGACTCATACTTTCCGGATTTCACTATCATGCTGGGTGTGCGTGTGAAGTTGGTTGATATCAAGGTCGATGGCCTTTCCCGAACACGTCCGAAGCGGGTGAAGCAGATCATGGAGCCACTCAAGGAGGGCTGGTATGACGAGGCCGCCATGAACTCGAAGGTAAAAGAATTGCTGGCGACAGGTGCCTTCCGCTCTGTACGGATCGAAAAGACCGAGGTAGCGCCGAAGAGAATCAATGCGACTCTCCATTTCGAGGAGGCAAAGGCAAAGGAGGTCACCTTCTCTGCAGGAGCGGATAGCTTCAATGGTCCGCTGTTCCGAGCGGGATTCACGGATCGCAATTTCCGGGGTGCACTCAGGGGATTTTCCGCAGGAATGGAGCTGAGCGGTAGGGGTATCTTGGGTGAAGTGAGGCTTACGGATCCGTGGTGGCGGGGAACTGATGTCCAGAGGGGGCACCGGCTATATTCACTGATCAAGGCTTACGACGGCTACACAACGTATGAGACCGGATATGAATCGAGCTGGGAATACGATGTCACCGAGCACTACTCGATGAAACTGCTCGGCGGGTTGTCGTTTGTGACTGTAGCGGAGGAAGAGCTGCCTATTAGTTTGCTGGGGGATACACAGTATTTCCACACCTGGGTGAAATTTACCCAGTCGCTGGACTATAGAGATAGTAAGATTCTGCCGAAATCCGGATGGCATGTCGACCTACCGCTTCAGATTGGCGCAGCAATCGGAGATGATACGAACACCTATTTGAAGGCGGGGGTTGATGGGGGTATTTACCTTCCTATCAGTGACACCTGGCAGCTTGGAATCGGTGGCTTTGCCGAACTTGTGACAACTTCGGGAGGAATTGCACAGCTTCCGGTCGATCTTCGCGTGTTCAATGGAGGAGCCAGATCTGTGAGGAGTTTTCCCGAGCGTGAACTGGGACCGAGCTTTGCCGGAGATCCATATGGCGGTGACTTTAGCTGGGCTGTGAACACTGAGGTCAGTAAATCGCTCAAAGGCCCTCTAAGGGCGGTAGCATTCGTGGATGCGGGAGCAGTAACCGGCGACTATACCGGGCCGCGACAAGGTGGCCTTGAGATCGCCGCAGGTCTTGGTGTTCACATTGACCTGCCTATCGGACCGGTGCGTTTGGAATACGGCCACAACCTAACGCAGGATGATGCGGAGCCGAGCGGAACGTGGCATTTTGCTATCGGTACTACTTTTTAGGTTGGAGGCCAAAAGTTCGGATATCGGATAGATCCAGGTAGTTTCCCAAACGGAATACACCACAGCCTCTCTGTTAGTTTCGGCGCAAGGGTTATCCCAAGCGTGAAGGTACGTGAGTAGAAGTTTTTTGCTGAAAGTAGTGAATTTCAGATTGCCATTTCAAACGAAGGTGGATACATCCTCCCCCCACGCCTTCACAAGCAAGGCCGGCTTAGCTCAGTTGGTAGAGCAACTGATTTGTAATCAGTAGGTCAACGGTTCGAATCCGTTAGCCGGCTCCATTTTTAAAAGATTGGAGTGTATGAGGTGTCTTTTGTTACGCCTCGTTGTTCCACGTTTTAGCGATATTTGGCGCCTGAAAGTGGATCCACACACCGTAGATTTCGGTGTTTCGTATCTGATTCTTAGTTCGCGTGTTCCGGGACGAGATTTTTTCGTATATGCATTCCTTAAGATGTAATTTTGCATCATGCACCTTTTGCAAAGTAGATTGCCTGAATCGGAATCTAAACCTTTTCACTTTATCTCCCGAATTGAAACAACCCCACTCCGGGCTAACGGCGAGGGGTTGTTGGTAAAAGAAATCCGGGTGTAAGCCCTACGGGATTCTAGAAGGCTTTCTGCCAGCCAGCGATGATGCTGTAGTCCCGATCCATGCCCACGCCGTTTGCGTTTTGATAGATTGGAAGGAGTCCTTCGATTGCAATCCGGTGACCAGTGAAAATGCCCGATTGGAAAAAGAAGTTCATTCCTATTCCTAGATCGACCACATGGCCGCCGTAGTTTTGTTGGAAATGGGGAGGTGCGCTGTGGTCATGATTGCCGTCATAATGCCCTTCCAGCTTATCCTGATAGCCGTAGTTGATACGGGCAGAGACACTGAATGAATCATTGAGCGGACGAGCTACCCAAGTGGTCAGGTTTACTGCATCTCCGACGGAAAAACCGCTGTTGTTTTCATCTTCCAATGGGATTAGGCCTGTCAGTTGGGCTCCCCAGGAAAATTCTTTGGTTTGACCCAGATAGGTGAGACCCGGTTTAAAGTCCCATGTTCCGGTGCCTGACTGCATTCCGTATGGCTGGTATACTCCCTCATCGGCGTGGTCTACCTCAGCTGTAGGAAGTCCGATTCCGAAGTTCAGATGAAGGTGGTGATTCTCGGTCTCGAAAATTTTATAGAGGACTCCCAGAGTAACATCACCGAATCCTTCGCTCGAGTGACTATGGCTGGAGCTGGCACCGTGTCCTCCGTGGGCACCGCCGCCGTGCATTGCAGCATGTGGATTCATCTCCATGGTCATGTCTTTCCTGACATAATTGGCCATGGCCATCAGAGTGAGGCGATCAGTGGGGGCATACATGAGGCCGAACATGTTCATTTCCATGTCCATTTCTGTAGATGCCGAGCTGAAGCCGCGATTGAAGACACCTTCTGTGCTCAGCCCCTGTGTGCCGGCGCGGTGCCCGTCCATGCTCATAAACATGTAGCGGTAAGAGAGCATCCACTCGCCCTTTTCGTGAGTATGGTCTCCCATCACTCCGATTGGAGCATGCGAGTCCACCCGATGAGTATTGAAAAGGGACGTAGATTGGGACGGTAAAGGTGGAGAGGAGATTTCTGCTGCTGTAATTCCTAGAGTGCTGATGCAGCACGTGGAGATGATGGAGGTGATAGAATTTAAAGTTTTCATTAAATATGATTTATTAAGTATATAGATTTGTACAAATGGTAGGTATCGATTCGGTCAAAAGTTAGAGGCCGATACAATATTTACCTGAATGAGGCGGGTAGGTATGCTACCCCTCCTAGCCGATGGTTCCCGTCGGTTTTACACGGGTAGCGTGTCGGCGTCTGGACTAGAACGCTGTTGGATCATGAGAGCTGTAGAGCTTTCAATGATGCAGTGGATTCATAAGGAGGAGTGCGTTAAGCGATCGTGTCCTCGGGTGGCGGAGTCTCAGGTGGAAAGGTTACGAACCATGGAAGCCTGGCCGACCACCTTGAAAATACAGTGCCGGCAAGATCTCTAGGACGGATGTTTTCGGCAAGTTGGAAACTACTAATTTCCAGAGTATAAAAGGATTTGTGAATCTCCAACCTGCTCTCCGGGCAGTTCCTATCATTCTTACCGGTCTGCTTGTTTTGAAGATCGCTGGCCGCACAGCAGAGTTCACACGGAGGCGCCTGAGTTACGATTTCACCAAGCATTTCAACCCCGCCGGCCTTTTGAGCCATCCTTATCCAAGCGTAACATTGAAGAGTGAAAGGCAAGAATCCACCCAATAGAAAAATCAGAACGGTCACCGTCATTACCTTGGCGGTCTGACGTGTCCATTTTGCTGTTTTCTTCAGATAGCCCATGTATCACTTCCCCTGTAAAGGGATGGAAGATCAGTAGTTTACAGCATTGTATCTGGTCAATGGAAATCCCCTACAGGTTTGTGGATATGAATATGTAGCGTGATCATCAGATAGACGGGAGGGAGGGCTTTTCCATACTTGGATTTCGGGCGAATGGATGGTTTCAATAAGTGGGGTCTATTTCCGACTGCCCGCGAATCCTGGATCTCTAGGGAAAATTGATTCAGATCAAAAACCAGATGGATGCGACCAAGACCAAGCCTCCGAAGGTTACTGAAAAGGAGAGTGTGCGGAATGTTCTCCGGGAAGTCAGGTTTACGTGATTGCCACTGCGTTCATTCAAAAGTCGTCTAGCTCGCCGTTCAGCCAACCAAATGACAAGAATCCCCAAAAATATGAATAGAGTGGCTACGCATTTGGGAATCCAGACAGGATTTGCACTTTGAAAGAGGGCTTGGAAGCCTAGGCCTAGGCCGATTGATGCGAATGATGTTTTCGCCCAACCGGCGAACGTGCGTTCATTGGCCAAGAGAGTGCGATCTTCCGCGTAGCAGGTTCTTTCTTCGGCCATTTCGCTGCGCTCCACTGCCTTTTCCGTGCGTTTTTTTGCTAGATCAGATTTGGTCTTTTTAGGGCTTTCTTCGTCCATCTTTCATTCCACGTAGGGTTGGGTAAACGTGGACCGGATATTGGGCGGCGCAACAATGGTTCCGTCGTTCCCGGATTTTTTAAGGTATCTTGGAAGCCGATCTTTACCGTGGTTTCGCAACTTCAGGTTTGCTTTTTGCAGGCCTGCGAGAAGGGAACCTACCCTGTTCACGTTGATATACCTTGGATTGGTGGGTGGCATCTAACATGCGGTAGGAAATCTGCGTTTGAGTAACAGATCCACGAGGAAAATGCTCAAACCAGCTAAATAGAAAATTTAACAATGAAATCGAAAGTTGTTTATACAATGGGTAATGCACATGTTTTGGTTACCGGGGCGGGTTCTGGAATTGGGAAGAGCACGGCAATCGCTCTGGCGGAGGCTGGCGCGAAAGTTGCCCTGCTTAGTAGGTCCAAGGATGAGCTGGAGGAAGTGGTCGAAAAAATCGGAGGGATTCAATCGGGACACCTAGTTTTAACGGCTGATGTATCGAAGGAGGAAGAGATGGAAGGTGTTTTCCTTGAGATAGAAAGCGAGTGGGGAACGCTTGATGGAGTGGTGGCAAACGCAGGTGTGAACGGTGTCTGGGCACCGATCCACGAGATCGCCACGGAGGAGTGGAAAAGCACGGTCGATATCAACCTTACCGGAACTTTTCTGACCGTGAAATTGGCTCTGCCGTTGTTGAAGGAATCGAAGGGCGCCGTGGTAATTGTTTCATCTGTGAACGGAAATCGTATGTTCAGCAATTCCGGCGCGACGGCTTATGCGTGCTCCAAGGCGGCGCAGGTGGCTTTTTCGCGAATGACGGCGTTGGAGTTTGCTACCCACGGGGTGAGGGTTAATTGCGTTTGTCCGGGTGCCATCACCACCAAAATCGACGATTCGACCGAAAAGAGAGATACGGAAGATCTTCATCTGCCTGTTGAATTTCCCGATGGACAGGTTCCTCTGAACGATGGGGAATCGGGCTCTCCAGAACAAGTGGCTGACTCTATTCTTTATCTTCTTTCGGATGCCGGGAGCCATGTGTCAGGCAGCGAAATATACGTTGATGGCGCTCAATCACTCTTTCAGGGCTAACCATGAAGAATCCTTTGGAAATTTACCTGAACGACCACCTCGCTGGATCGGCGAGCGGCGTTCTATTGGTTAAGCGCCTGGAGCAAACTGCAACGGAGGCTTCAGAAAAATTGTTCTTTATCGATCTTAGGGAGCAAATCGTCGAGGACCGAGAAATGCTAATGTTGGTGATCCGTAAATCGGGGATGAAGGTCTCGGCCTTCAGGAACTTTTGCGGGCTTTTTTGCACATGGTTGGCGATGTGGAAGATGCGGATCAGCGGGATGGATGTGGGAGAACTAGGGCGTTATGAAATGATTGAACTCCTGACTATGGGAATCCATGGGAAATCGCTTTTGTGGAAGACCATGGGAAGAGTGGTTGAACCCTATGACCAGTGGTGTTGCTACAAAAAACTCGAGACCAGGGCGGAGGAACAGTATTCCTCCATCGAAATCTACCGCGTGCAGCAGGGAAAACTGCTGTTCGGAGACTTCGCGGGTGAGGTGGGCTAGCCGTTTATGATTTCTCCACCGTTCGGGTGGAGGATCTGCCCGGTCATATAGCTTGATTGATCGCTAGCGAGGAAAACATAGCAGGTCGCGCACTCCCATGGTTGCCCCGCGCGCCCAAGGGGAGTGTCGGATCCGAACTTCTCTACTTTTTCCTCCGGGAATGTGGAGGGGATGAGCGGTGTCCAGATTGGTCCCGGGGCTACGCCATTTACCCTGATATTATCCCCAGCCAGATTCCCTGACAGGGAGCGTGTAAAGGAAGCGATCGAGCCCTTTGCCGCGGAGTAATCCAGCAGGTGGGGGCTGCCGCGGTAGGCCGTTACGGAAGTGGTCAGTATGATTGCTGGGTGGGCGGATTTCCTAAGATGTGGAAGTGCAGCAGCAGTCAGGTAGAACATTGGAAAGACATTTGTTTCGAACGTTTTCCTGAGTTGTTCTTCTGAGATTTCCTCTACGGAATCCTTGGGGTGTTGTTCTGCTGCGTTGCTGACGAGGATATCGAGTTTGCCGAATTTCTCCACGGTATCTGAAACTGCTTTTACACAGGTGTTTTTGGAGGATAAATCACCTTTCAGGAGCAGGCATTCACGGCCAAGCCCGGAGACCAACCCCGCGGTGTATTCGGCATCTTCTACCTCATCGAGATAGGCGATCGCCACATGTGCTCCTTCCCGCGCATAGGCGACGGCGATGGCTCTACCGATTCCGGAGTCGCCACCGGTAATCAAGGCTACTCTGTCTTGCAGAAGTCCACTTCCCTTGAAATCGGGATTCTCATATTCCGGCAACGGATTCATTTCCGATTCCCGGCCGGGCTGCCTGTCCTGTTGCTGGGCTGGTTGTTGTTGCTCGCTGTTGTCTTTCTTTGATTTGTTCGGCATTTGTCGATGTTGTAATTGTCCACATTTTAGCTACAGGCATACCATACGGCTGGGCTTGAATTTACAGGGGTGTGGCGTTCCCGGAAGATACCGATTTCTGCAAATTGCATTTCTTCCATGGCAGTTCGCTCGGTTTGTGGCGTATGCGGAAGGGGGATTCCTTTGGTCAACAAACGGATTTTACGTGGCATGCCGGATGCGAAAAGAGAGGGATTAAATCATGGAAATGACTGAAAAACCTTTGGAAAGCAGGCGTGCGGGTTTGTTGGTGCCGGTCTTTGCCATGCGGCATGAGAACGACTTCGGGACGGGCGATACACGAGCGGTGCGGGAGGCGATTGATTTTTGCTCGAAAACCGGTTTCAAGGTGCTTCAGCTGTTACCGATTCACGAAACCTTCGGGGATCACAGCCCGTATAATCCAATAAGCTCAAGGGCGCTTTCTCCTGCATTTGTCCACATTGAGCCCGGTATCATACCAGGTCTTACGGAGAAGGAGTTGGATCTCGCCGCACCACCTGCATGGCGGGAAGAATTGCGGGCGGGGATCGTAAAGCATGGGGCTGTCCATCCACTGAAGATTCAGATCCTTCTGCGTGCGTGGAAAAGGTTCCAAGAGGAAGGCAACGGAGTCGCTGAGGATTTCGAGCGTTTCCGGGAAGACGAGAAATCCTGGTTGGAGCCATACGTCATGTTTCGTCTTTTGATACGTGAGTATGAGGGGAACACCGAATGGGAGGACTGGCGGCCGGAACACCGATCCTACCAGGGGGCTTTGCGTTGGCTGGCCAAACACCCGGATCAACAGAAACTGGAGGAGGATATGGCCGGTTTCGCCTTTATCCAATGGGTTGCAGACAGGCAGTGGCGGAGTGTGAGAAAATATGCGGACGAGCGGGGAATCTTTCTCATGGGTGAGATTTCCTTCGGAGTAGGGAAGGGCAGCTGCGATGTGTGGGCGCATCCCGCACTCTTTGATACCCAATGGAACATGGGGACGCGTCCGCTGGCGCACTTCGATACAAATAAAGATGCTGCGGAATGGGGGCAGAATTGGGGTCTCCCGATGTATCGTTGGGAAAATCACCGTGCCGAGGGCTTTTCCTGGCTGCGTGGCAGAGTGGCCAGGCAGCGAAAGTTTTTCCATATCTGCCGCCTTGATCATCTCCGCGGCTACTTCAGGATTTACGCCTTTCCGTGGCCCGGTGGACCGAGGCATTCCGAGTATGCAAATCTCAGCCCCGAGGAGGCGGCTTTAAAAACCGGCGGGAGACTGCCGCGGTTCACGCCGGGACCGGATGAGGATCCGGATTGGATCGGAATCAATGAGCGCCAGGGGCGGGAGCTAATCTCGATCATCCGCGAGGAAGCTGGTCCGATGGAGCTGGTCGCGGAGATAATGGGTGAAATGCCCGAATATATGAGCAGGGCGCTGGAGGAGCTACCGATTGCGAATCTGGCGTTTCCCCAGCTCGGGATGAGTTCCGGAGAAAATCCAGCCGAGTATGAGCTGCGGGAGCTGGCGCTGGCGACTTATGCAAACCACGACAATGCTCCATTGGCATCGAATTATGCTCATCTGGCACAACAGGCAAAACAATCACCTGATGGAAAAGATGCGGAAAAGCTTCGGTGGTTGTTAGGTTTTGCCGGATGGGATTCAACTCCACCTGAGACCCTGACCGATGAGTTGCTGACCGCACTCCAGGAGGCGCTCTTCGAAAGCAAGAGCAGGCTGGCTGTGCTGATGTGTAGCGATCTTTTCGGGCTTCCGTTGCGATTTAATCTTCCGGGAAGCTATGGGATCGAAACCTGGTGTGAACGACTGCCGATGAGTTTTCCTGATTTTTTTGAGGATCCACATTTCCGGGGACGTATCGAAAAGGTATCGAGGATGATTTCAGACACACGTCGCTAGGTTTTTAGCTCGAAAGTGGCTAATCGGTCAGAAAAATCAGGTCGGGTCATGCATTTCGTAAGTGCGGCTTACCTCGACGAGCTCCCCTTTAAGGGCCTCTCCGTTGACCATGGCCTCTACCCAGGAATTCACGACAATAGAAGCCGTGGCATCGCACGCCTGTAGACCGTAGGAATAAGGTCGGACACCGGAGGTGTGGGGGAATGATATATCGTGGATTCTCGGGTTGGACTTGCAGTCTTTTCCGATTAAGCGGAAGGACGCGTCCACATCCATCCCACCGGTGCGTAGTTTCATTTCCCCCCGGTCATCGATCAGCTTTTCCTCTTCCACCTTTTCGCTTTCGGCGGGATTGAGGAAGTCAGCTCTCGCTTCCCGCACTGTAGAATTCTCCGCCAGGGAGGAAAAGGGGAAGTCTTTCAGTTCCATTGGACTCTGCCCGCTACAATCTACGAAAGTACGGTATTCCGCTGTCTCTTCGCTGTCTCCGTTTTCAATGACGACTACAGTTTTTCCGCTTTTATCGCTGCTGTCCTTGATGGTCACTTTCCCTTCGATGAGCCGGACTTTGCCTGCATCGTGGAGAGCCAGAAGCATGTCTGCGGATTCGAGTGGCATAGCTGCAATAACGTTCATGAGAAACGGCATTACGGTCTTCTTAAAGAGGATGTGGTCCTCGGCGGGGAGCAATTCCGCATGGTAGTTGAGGCAAAACATGAGATCATCCAGTATCTCTTTCCAATGGATAGGGTGATGTTTTTCGACGGAATCCCTGGCCTTGGTCATTTCCTTACGCATCCCTTCAAAGGAATCAATATACTCATGCCTTCCGCTCATCTCCTCGACGAAATCCTCGAGTCCGAATGCCTGATTCCTCAGAAGTGCTGCTACATCTGACATACTATCTTTCTCAAATGCCTGGATCAGGGCAGGGCGACATACGTGGTCAAAGAATCGCTCGAGCCTGAGGTATCCGCTTTTTTCACGAATGGAGAACAAATCCGAACGGGATATGTGTCTGTAAATTTCCCGGAAAGGTTCCACCTGGTCCCACTGAAGATGTGGGAGCCAGCCTTCAGCAGAGTGCATGACGATTTCGAATTTTTCGGTTCCTTCAAATGGCTCGAATTCCAAGGTTCCCGCGCGTTCCCTGAAATCGCCGTGGCGAACGGACAATGACGAGATGACATCAAATGCGCTGAGTGATGCGCCGAGCGTCCCGACAGAGTGGTTCAGGTATTCTCCCTTTTCAGGAAGGAGCTTGAAGATAGGCCAAGGCGAACTGTAGTAACCTTGTTCCGGTTTGTCGTGGTCGTTCCAGTAGTGGCCTGTAGCTACTATGAGCGTATTGAAGTCCTCCGCGGGATTATCGTTGGCGAATACTTTTACCAGATTTTCTCCCGGGCAATCAGCCAGATCCGTTACCGTGCTTGAAGTGCGGATCTCAACGGGGATACCGCATTCCTCCAACCGAGCGGCTAAGGTAAAGAATTGCTCATGGAAATATTCTCCCAGAGCCAGCCTGCAGTAGACTTCGGATTCGCTGATCTCATCCGGTGTAATTCCCCATTTCTGGAGTTCTTCCTTGTCCTGTGTTTTGAGCCAATCCGCGAATTTTTCGGGGAGAGGCGGGAGTTCTTCTGATGAGATATTGGACCGATTGTATCTGTCTGTGGTTTCCGGGTGATAAGGCATTCCGTAGCCAGCCAAGCCGCTTTTTTCGAAGACGACGACCGAGTCAATGGAGTCGATGAAGTATTCAGACTTAGCCGCCAGATGCTGTAAAAAGTAGAGAGCGGAAGGTCCGCTACCTATCACCGCAAGATTACCAAGTCTTCTCATGTTCAGACACTGATCATGTTGCAAAAGCGCGCGGTCAATAGCTGGGCTCTATGATTCCAATAAAATTTCCCCGCATTTGAAATGCTCTGAAAACGCGGAATATTGGCAGGTATCAATGAAGGCCCTACATCAACCCTCACTCCATCATATCTACATCTCACAAGGCCACGATTACTGGGGGCGTAGGGGAGAGGGTAGATTGCAGAATGGTATCATCGAGTGCGGCGAAGTAGAATGTGTCGCTGGAAAAGGACTGCGTGGGGACCGCTACTTTGACTATCGGGAAAATTTCAAAGGGCAGGTTACATTTTTTGATCTGCGGGTGGTTGAGGAAATTCGTGAGCGATTCAAACTTCCAAAGCTTCCCGCATCGGTCTTTCGCCGGAATCTGGTGGTCTCGGGCGCCGACCTTCGTGCATGGAAGGGTGAGGTATTTACGTTTCAGGGGATTCAATTCGAAGGAACCCAGGAATGTAAGCCGTGTCATTGGATGGACAGAGTGATCGAGGACGGTGCCGAAGATTTCCTGAAGAGCGATTTCCGTGGAGGGCTACGTGCTAGAATCCTAACGGACGGAAACCTCCGAACTGATGCCTGAGATGGGTCTTTAAGGCCTCTCGGTTTAGATAGGATTCTTGAAATCCGAATTTAATGCTTTGGATTTTTGGAGCTGTGGTAGATGAACTTCGCAGATGTCTGCTAGGGCCACATGGAAGGTAAGTGCTGCTGTTATGCTGAGCCGGGTTCTCGGCTTGGCACGGGAAATGATGTTTGCCGGTTTGTTCGGCGGTAGCAGGTGGATGGATTGCTTCTATCTCGCCTTCCGTGTGCCGAACCTGCTGCGGGATCTATTCGCGGAAGGGGCGCTGTCCCAGGCTTTCGTGACTACGTTTTCCAAGAAGGTGAAGTCGGACGGGCCAGAGGAGGCGTGGGTCCTGGCGAACCGGATGGTGACTCTGGCTGCTGTCTTTATGGCGCTGGTGACGCTGATCGGGATCGGGGTTGCGCCGTGGATTGTGGATCTTTTAACGGCATTTTCGAAAAGCGGAGAGACGGCTCGCAATTACAATGTGACGGAGATTTCCCTGATGGTGGAGATGGTGCGGGTGATGTATCCGTTCATCGCGCTGGTTTCGCTCTCGGCGCTGGTGATGGGGATGTTGAACGCACGGGACGTGTTTGGAATGCCGGCGCTGGCTTCATGCTTTTTCAATATAGGCTCGATGGTGGGAGGCGCGGCGATCGGCTACTGGATGGATCCGGAGTGGGGTCCGCGGAGTCTGGTTGGTTTTTCCTGGGGAGTAGTGATCGGAGGGGTTGCCCAGCTGGTGTGCCAGTTTCCGGCTCTCTGGAAGCTGGGTTACCGGTTTGTTGCGGATTTCACCTGGAATGACTCCGGGGTTAAGCAGATTCTGAAGCTAATGGGGCCGGCGGTGATTGCCGCTTCAGTCACGCAGGTAAATGTAGTGGTGAACTCGATGTTCGCCTACGGAGTGGGTCCGGGTGCCGTTAGTTGGCTGAGCTATGCGTTCCGGCTGATGCAGTTGCCGATCGGGGTATTCGGAGTGGCGGTGGCCACAGTAACTTTGCCGGCGCTTTCAAGGGCTGCTGTGGATGGAGTGGGGGCGGATTTCGGTCCGACTCTTGCGAAGGGATTGAAGCTGGTGATGTTTCTGGTTTTTCCGGCGACTGTGGGGCTGGTAATGCTGGCTCAACCGATCATCAGTTTGCTATATGAGCGTGGAAAGTTCGATGAGGCGGACCGGTTGGCGACTGCGGGGGCACTGCAGGCGTATGGCTATGGTTTGCTCTTCTATGCCGGGCTCAAAGTTCTGCAGCCGGCGTTCTATGCGATCGAGAAGAGGTGGCTGCCCATGATCGCGAGCTTTATAGCTCTCTTTGTGAATATTATCTGCAACTACACTTTCGTATTTGTATTCAAGTGGGGTCACGAGTCCCTGGCACTGACGACAAGTATTGTAGCGAGCTTGAACTTCATTTTCCTCTACGGGGCTATGGTGAAATATGCGGGCGATATCGGGACCAAAGGGCTGGTGGCAGCTTTCCTGAAAATTGCGGTGGCCACTGCTGTGATGGCGGTGGTCTGCTATTTCGGAAACCTCTTCTTGTTCACCGATCTGAGCGGAATGCTGCTCTGGAAGAAGACGATCTGGCTTGGTGCATTGGTTGGGGCGGGTGCTGGTGCGTATTTCCTGGCGGCGCTGCTGATGCGGGTTGATGAAGTGGGGGAGATGGTGGGAATTGTCAGAAGAAAACTGGGTAAATGATGATGCAGGGAGTTGATGAATGAATAAGGAAGGGAAGATCTATGCGCTTCTGGCTACTGCCCGGATGGCGAATGTGCCGAGCGTGGTAAGTAATCTGGGAGTGGGGGTGTTGCTGGGATATGCGGCGGGCGGCGATCAGTTCCGCTGGCCTTGGTTGCTGATGGTGGCTGCAATTTTATTTTACGTGGGCGGGAATTTTCTGAATGACTGGAAAGATTCAAAATGGGATGCGGTAAACCGGCCCGAGAGAGCATTGCCGAGGGGGCTGTTTAGCTCCAAATGCTACGGGGTGGTGGCCTTTTTGTGTCTGGGATCAGGCCTTGCGATTTCGGGTTTCCATGGTGGGGCAGCGCTTGTGGCCGGGGTCCTTCTCCTTGGATTGATCGTCCTATATACACGCATCCACAAGCAGACGGCTCTCTCAGTTATTCCGATGGGCCTGTGTCGCGCGATGTTGCCGGTACTTGGGTATTTGGGAATGAGAGGTAGCTTCGGCGGAGCTGTTTTGCTTCCTGCAATCGGATTATTTCTCTATGTGGCCGGGCTTTCACTGAGTGCGAAGTATGAGAGCCAGAAAGACATGCCTGCGGCGAATATGTGGGTGGGCCGTGGGCTGTTGATTGGCGCAGGTGTTTTTCCCGCCCTCTTGCCGTTGTTGATTTTGCCGGGGCTGGGTTGGGTTGGTGTCCTTCCTTTCGGGATGTGGCTTCTTTTGTGTATGGGGAAATATCGTTCAGGTGTTTCCGAATTCGTGTCGGCACTTCTGGCCGGTATCCCTCTGGTGGACTGGGTGGTGTTGCTTCCGATGAGTTTCATCTGGGTATGGCTGGAGCGCTGCGAGGTGACGGATCCGATGTTTTTGTGCGGGCTGCTTTTGTCTCCATTCGCTTTTGTTTTAGGAAGGATTTTGCAGAGGGTTGCACCGGCTACCTGATCGGGGCTTGATGTTTTGGTTCTCTGGCGTTCCATTGCTGCAAATGAGCGGCATTAAGAGAAAGCAGGATGAACTTGTGGAGAATATGGGGATTTTCCAGGACTGGACGGAACGGTATGAGTATGTGATCGGGCTGGGCAAGAAGCTGCCCCCGATTTCCGACGATGCGAAGGATGCTGACCACCTGATCAAGGGGTGCCAGAGCCAGGTATGGCTGGATGCCGAAAAAAAAGATGGTCTGGTTTATTTTTCCGCTGATTCGGATTCATTGATCACAAAGGGAATGATCGCGCTGTTTATCGAGGTTCTGAACGGCGAGACTCCCGATGCGATTTTAACGGCAGATATGGGATTTGTGGATCAGACGGGGCTAAAAGAACACTTGGCTCCAACCCGTGCGAATGCGTTGAATTTGATGGCAGCGCAGATGAAACAGCGGGCGCTTGCTTTCGCTGGTTGACGCATTGCCGTTGACCTTTGGATATTGAGAACTAGAAGGTGCTGAAATGTTTATCGATCACATCAGGATTTTAGTGAAAGCCGGAGACGGCGGCGATGGTGCTGTCTCATGGCGTCGTGAGAAGTTTGTCCCGCGCGGAGGTCCTGATGGTGGGGATGGCGGAAATGGTGGTAGGGTGACGCTTGTGGTGGATAACTCCACGGATACGCTTCGCCAATACCACTACGATCCGAAGCTGATTGCCGAAGACGGCAAGCCCGGTGGAAAGCATAAGAAAACCGGGAAGAGCGGTAAGCATAAAATCGGCAAGGTGCCTCCGGGCACAGTGGTTTATAAGACGACTGCGCAGTCGGTTAACGAAGCTGTGGAAATGGAGCGTAGCGACGATGGTATTGATCTCGAACCGATCGCGGACCTCGTGGAAGAGGGGGATACCTTCGTTCTTTGTGATGGTGGTATCGGTGGGGAAGGAAACTTCAAATTCAGGACACCTACCAACCAGACGCCTACCGAGCATACACTCGGAACCCCGGGCGAGGAGGGGGTGTATTATCTGGAGCTTAGGAGGATCGCCGATGCTGGCTTGGTAGGATTTCCGAATGCGGGAAAATCGACTCTTCTCGGGGCGCTCTCCGAAGCGAAGCCGAAAGTGGGATCGTATCCGTTCACTACCCTGCAGCCGATGATCGGCGTGGTCGAGTTCGGTGGCTTCCGCCGCTGCACAATCGCGGACATCCCGGGTTTGATCGAAGGTGCGCATGAAAACCGTGGGCTGGGTCATGAATTCCTGAGGCACATCACACGCTGCCGTGTTTTGCTTTTCGTAGTGGATATGGCTGGTAGTGAGGGCCGTGACCCGATCAGCGATTTGCAGATCCTAAGGACCGAGATCAAGGAGTATGATGAGGATCTCGCGAAATTCCCGTGGAAGGTCATTGCCAACAAGATGGATCTCGAAGGTTCCGAAGACAATCTGAAGGCATTCAAAATTCGTTTCCCGAAGGTGGATATCATATCGATTTCAGCGGACACGGGCCAAGGTCTTGATGATCTCCGTGTAATGTTGGATTCCGAAGTTTCACAAAAAACACAGAAGTAGGTATGAACCCAGTCTTCGTCTACGGGACCTTGCGCAAGGGCGGCTCCAACCATTTCCGGATGGCCGGAGCTGACTTTGTCGGTGGCGGAAAAGTTTCCGGGAAAATGTTCCGTATTGATTGGTATCCAGCGCTGCTTCTGGGTGGGGATACCTCGGTCAAAGGGGAGCTATACCTAGTTAGTGACAAGACACTGGCCGAACTGGATGACTTCGAGGGAATCACCCCTGATTGCGAAGAGTCACGTGAGTACCACCGGGTAAAAACACCGGTTAGACTGGATTCCGGGGAAACAGAAGAAGGTTGGGTATGGGAATGGATAGGTGATACGGAGACGGTCGAACTTTTGGATACAGAGGACTGGCTCACGTACGAGCCAAATCCCAGCTAGGTGATAAGCGATGGAAATAATCTCTCCAGAGTTGCTACTGAACGCATACGCTGAGGGAGTTTTTCCTATGGCGGAAGACGGCGAGATTGTCTGGGTAAGTCCCCAGATGAGAGGCATGATCCCGCTTGACGAGAGGTTTCACATTTCCCGGGGACTTAGAAAAGCCCTCAGAAAAGATCCCTTCGAGATCCGCTTCAATACGGCTTTCAGGGCAACGATGGAAGGCTGTGCCGGCCGAGAAGAAACCTGGATAGATCCGATTATTCTGGAAAGTTACTGCAAGCTTCATGAACTCGGACACGCGCATTCGGTTGAGTGCTGGGATGGTGAAGGTCTGCAGGGCGGACTGTATGGCGTCTCTCTGGGAAAGGTGTTCTTTGGTGAGAGCATGTTTTCGAGAAAAACGGATGCTTCGAAAATTGCGCTCGTTGCATTGGTAGAACGGTTGAGGGAAAATGGCTTTCAGCTGCTTGATACCCAATGGCTAACCGAGCATCTAGGGACGTTCGGAGGGTTTGAAATACCGAGAAACGAATATCTAACTATACTTAATAAGTTAATTTAGTTAGTTTTACGTATATATTTTTTCGTGCGCCCGGATAAGTTTTTTCTTGGGGTAGGGGACGCGATCGGCTACTAGTGTCACTGTGATCGCGTAGCCGCGGCCATGCATTTGATTCAATTCATCTGCACTCCCCCCACCCCTCCCCCCACATGAAAATATTGATTGCCCTAGCGGCGGCGTTAGTCGTAGCTACCTCATTGAGTTCTCAAGGCCAAAGCGTTGGCGACGTTCTTTATTACGATCTGCGTGGTAATAGTGGCAATGGCGCAACTGGTGCCGCCAAAACGTTCAAAGTAAACGGTCAGACACTTGCTGCTTCCGCCTGGTCCTACACAAAGGGCAGCAGTAATAGTGCATTTGAAGCTTCGAAGCTAGGTCAGTATAGCACGGGGCTGGGTGTAACCAATAATGAGGAAGACGGTAGTTCTCCATATCACCAGGTTGATAACTATAAGCAAAACGACTATGTGCTGTTTGTCTTCGATACTCTTGTCGATATTAACAGCGTGGTGATCGATCCTGCGGGAAAATACGACAGAGACGTCAGCTACTGGGTTGGAAACATCGATAGCTCCAATTTGGATGGTCTCACCTATGTGGGAACGAACGGACTCGGCACGGTAGGTTTTGAGTCAGAGGTCATAGATATGAGTTCGCGGAGTTCAAGTGCCCGCACGGTGGACATAAAATCCTACTCCCAACCGGTGAATGCGATCCTATTTGGAACCGAGAGTGGCTTGGATTCGGGCGATTATCTGGATGCATTCAAGATCAAAAGCATTAAAGCGACGGTCGCGGTCCCCGAGCCTTCCTCTGCGCTTCTCTCTGCTCTCGGCGTTTTTGCGCTGTGTTTCCGTAGGAAACGGTAAGGGCTGAAAATTTTCATGGAATTGTTTTCCCGCACCCGAGAGGGTGCGGGTTTTCCTCGTTTGGATTTACTGATATTGGAGTGGCTACACGGAGAGAGCTTGATTGATTAAGCTTTCCGAAATACTTTCTCCATCAGTATCAGCTATGAGTTTTCGGAAATCCAAAAAGAACATCGGCAATAGAAAGCGGCAGCGCCCGGAGAAGGGTGAGAGTTTTCTGGAAACTGTTCGGAAGCGGAGCCACGAGAAAACAAACCGGCGTATGAATAGCCGCGTCGGGAAGTCCGTATGGGCGTCCATCGCGATTGACGAGGTGGCGGAGGACAGCGAGTCAGTTGGTTTCATGACCCATTTGGTAAGGATGGCGCTGGCTTTGGTGTTGTTGCCATTCTCCTGGGTTACGACCTGGGCATTCCTTTCGAGGTTCTCACACGCTACGGTTGAGCAGGGATTTTGGCAGAGTCCGCAGTTCTGGTATTTTACGATTGGTTCGCTGGTGATGCTTGGTTGGTTCTGGTCACGTCTAGGTCAGTCGATTTTCCTGTATATTTATGTGTTTGGTCATGAGTTGACCCATGCGGCTTTTGTAAAATGCTTTGGAGGAAAGATTCTGGAAATGAAGTGGGGTGCGGAAGGTGGATACGTGACGACAGATAAATCCAATTGGGTAATTTCGCTTTCTCCGTATTTTGTGCCCTTTTGGACTTTGATGTCCGTGGTCGTCCATGTCCTGACGGGTTTCTTTTTCGAATATTCGGCTACAATGAATCTGTTTTTCTACGGAGTAGTCGGTGCCACGTGGACATTTCACCTGGCTTGGACGCTGTGGATGATCCCGAAGGACCAGCCGGATCTACAGGACAACGGGACATTTCTTTCCCTAGTACTGATCTATTTCGGTAATTTGCTGGTTCTGATTACTCTGGTTTGCCTGGCTTCACCTTCTCCGCTCGAAAGCCTTGAGGGTTTTGGAAATGCCTGGTTGAGAACAGCAACAATCTGGGTGCATAATTCAATTGATTGGCTGACGGGATTTGCCGAGTTGGTATTGCGTTGATTGCGTATTGAATTTTCCCGGAGAAACGGGATTTTAGCTGGGTGATAGATCTCGATGCAAATGCGACAACTGCAATACTTCCGGAAGTTCTGGATGCGATGTTGCCTTGGCTTTCGGGTAACCATTCAAACCCTTCCGGTAGCTACCGCACCGCGAAGTTGGCCAGAAATGCGATAGCCAAGGCCAGGGAACAGGTTGCCGGATTGATCGGCGCTGAGCCTGAAGAGATTGTTTTTACAGGATCTGGTACGGAGAGCGTGAATACAGCCCTGAATTCGCTGAATAAATTGGCAGGGGAGGGCTCTGCATTGACGTCTGGAATAGAGCACAGTGCGGTTTTGAGGTTTCTGGAAAGCCGCGGGCGTGAAGTTTTGATGACTGGTGTCAATCGTTCGGGAGTTCTAGACCTCGAAGCTTTTGAGCGATCATGTGCTACTGCGGGATACGTGTCGGTCATGGCCGCAAACAATGAGACGGGAATCATTCAGCCATTGGGGAAGGTTGTGAAGGCTGCAAAAAAGTTTGGCCTTCCGGTTCATACCGATGCCATTCAGGCGGTGGGGAAAGTTACTATGGATGTAAAGGAACTGGCGGTGGACATGCTTTCGATGTCAGGACACAAGTTTCACGGGCCGAAGGGAATAGGCGCTTTGTATATTCGCTCTGGTCTTGAATTTTCTCCGTTTCTACGTGGTGGCGGGCAGGAAAGTGGACGGAGAAGCAGTACCGAAAATACTGCTTCGATTGTGGCAATGGGAAAGGCAGCAGAGATCGCGGCCGAGGGAGTGGCGTCCGGGGTTTATCAGACGATTTCGAAATTTAGGGATGAGTTTGAGAATTTTCTACTCAACAATGTTGAAGGTTGTACCCGCAACGGAGATCCGACGGAGCGATTGCCGAATACCTCCCATCTTTCATTCGATGGGTGCGATGCTGCCGGCTTGTTGATACTCTTGGATAATGCAGGGATCGCTTGCTCGGCTGGTTCCGCATGTATGACAGGTAAGCAAAAACCTTCCCATGTGCAGATCGCGATGGGAATCCCGGAGGAGAGGGCGAAGACAAGTCTGCGATTCAGTTTTTCCCGACTAAACACGCGGGAAGAGGGCCTGGTTGCGGCTGAAGCCGTGAAGAAAGCTGTGGAAAAGCTCAGGAATGTTCAGGGGAGCGGCATCGGTCCGGTTGCCATTTATACAGGTTAATACAGCTAGGTATAATTTCATGGAAGACTAAGGAGGAGGGATTCTGTTTACAAGACAACCCGTGGTGGTTATTGAATTAACCGCTATCTCAGCCGAGTTCCGGATCACCCTTCCGGAAATCACCCCCCCAAGCAGAGTTTGCCATGTCACCCGCACCCCCCACCCTAAATCCGTCCCAGACGGTAGAACGAATCCGCGAAATTATTGTCGGGCGCCATTTGGAGCGTCTGGAAGGTCGCGTAGCGCGCCTGGAATCATTTCCGGTAAATTTTCACCCTGAACGATCAACGTCTGATTATGAAAATCGGATTCTGATAACCGAAGCTAAAGTGGAGGCTCTGCAGGAGCAGATCCACCGTTTTGACCAGACGAAGGAGGAGTTTGAGGAAATGGCTCTGATACAGAGGCAGGAAGCTCAGAGGTTGGCAGCTCAAATTCAGGATTCCGTCCGCGAAAAAGCGGAAAAAGAAACTCCCCGTGCAGTCCAGAGATTGGAAACCAAGCTCGGCTTCTGGCTGACCGAGTGGCAACGCTCACTGCAGGTGAGGCTGGAGGAACGGGATACGAAGCTGATTGAACGGGTTGGTGATGAAATCGGGATGTTGAAAGACGACATCGAAGAACGCTTTGCGGAAATGGAATCGCGCGTTCCTGCGAATGTGGAAGAACGATTCGAAAGAATTGCCGCAGCGGCACGTTCACTGGCGGAAATCGCGGAATCAATTTCCAAACCCGCATTGTCCAAGCCATGACTGCAAAAGCGCTGACACCTATGCCGTCATCCGTAGGACCTGTTGTGTCCAACGTTGGCGAGAATTCATTTCGCCAAGGCGGGCTGCCGCCGCTTGGCTCTGCTCCGGCTGCCAAGGAAGGAAGATGGTTTCCTCCGCTGGTAGTTATTCCATCGGTTCCAAAAGCCCCGGAAAGAATTTCGGAGGAATTTTCGAAGGCAATGAAGGCGCCGATTGCTGCTCTTCCTAGCCCTGTTGAAAAAGCGCCACCGACGACGCCAGCGTTGAAACCGGAAATATTTATACCATCTGAATCAGAAATTCCACCTTCGCCACAAGTGGTAGGGAATCCCAATGAGGCACGGATTTCTGCCGGGCATGCCGAAAGCCGAGACTTGTTCGAGGCCGCTCCGGATTTCAACGACGAGGACCTCGCTGCCGCGTTCGCTCCGATGATGGAAGCCGTCGTCAGGAAGGTAGTCGTTGAAAGTGATAAGGGGAAAATAGATGCGCTTCTCGAGCCAATGTTGCGTGCAACTATCCGCCGCGCACTTGCTGAATATAGCCCAGGAGCACGGCCATTCCAGCAGCCTGGTTTCATTGATCGGGTGGTTTGGAGGTTACAGGCACTGTTCTCAAGTCGTACCTTCGAGGATGTTATTTTCGAGAAAACGCATCGTTTTCAAGTGGAGGAAGTCTATTTGCTGGATGTTAGGACGCTCGCTTTGGTTTCCTTTGCAAGCTGCGATCCAGCGCGCCATTCCGCGGCAAAACGCGTCGAGGCATCCGCCAAGCGTATAGCACTCCAGATACGTTCGGAGAGCGGTGAAATTCAGCGTTCGATCGAGCGGGCGGATGGGAAAAATGTTATCGCTGAGAAAGGGACTGATATGATTCTCGTGGCGATAGTCCGGGGCAGTCCCAGCGAACTTATACTGGCTGATCTCGAATTTTCCCTGCGCCGGATCGAAGAGCATTTCAGTGCCCGGTTCCAGCAGGCAGGCTCTGCGCTCATGCATGCGCTTCAACCATTTCTTGAAGATTGTCTCCTCATCCAGGCACCGGCCAGTGCTGCGTGATGTGGCTTCCTGATCCGTTGCGCCTCCGGACTTTCGGCTTGCAAGCAGTTTCATAACCTTTTATCTAGTTGCCAACGAACAAACTCTGTCATGCGGAGAGTGGGTCTTACACCCACTCTTTTGCGTCTTTAGAACTCTCATATATCCGCTGATTTCAAACATATCGCAGTCCAAGCAAGCTCCGAACTAGAAATTAGCCGCTCCATACCCGCCTCACCATGACCAACGACATCGTCGCACTCATCGAATATTACGAAAAAGAAAAAGGAATCGAACGCTCGAAAATCGTTGCAGCTCTCGAATTTTCCTTTGTTTCCGCGTATCGAAAAATGGTCCCAGGTGCTGACGCCATCGAAACACTTCGTGCGGATGTGGATACGAAAAAGGGTAATACAAAAATTTTCGCATCATTAACGGTTGTTGCAGATGATGATCATCAGGACAAATTCAACGAAGTGCCTGTTACATTGGCGCAGAAGAAGGACCCTGAGATAGAAGTGGGCGGCACCCTTGAGTTCAACGTAACTCCCAAGGATTTCGGGCGCATCGCAGTTCAAACTGCAAAACAAACGATGATGCAGCGTCTTCGCCAAGCGGAGAAGGAAATGATCTACGAAGAGTTCAAGGATCGTGCAGGTGATGTAGTTTCCGGCACAGTCCGTCGTTTCGAGCGCAATGACGTAATGGTGGATCTCGGTAAATTCGAGGGGATTATGCCGAATCGCGAGCGTGTCCAGGGTGAGGATTACAATATTGGAGATCGTATCCGCTGCTATGTTCTTGCAGTTGAAAATGAAGGCCGCGGTCCGGAAATCATTCTTTCCCGTAGCCATCCGAACTTTGTGCGCCGTCTATTCGAGGCCGAAGTTAATGAAATTTCCGACCATACGGTAGATATCCGCGGAATCGCCCGTGAAGCTGGCTTCCGCACGAAGGTAGCAGTCTGGAGCAACGATCCTAAAGTCGATCCGGTAGGTGCCTGCGTGGGAATGCGCGGAGCACGTGTGAAAAATATCGTCCGTGAGCTGAACAACGAAAAAGTCGATATTATCCGCTGGAGCGACGATCCTGCAGAACTGGTGCGCGAAGCCCTGAAGCCAGCAGAACTCATCACGATTACCCCGAACGAGAAGGAAAAAGTTATCCTCGTCACCGTAAGCGAAGAAGATCTCAGCAAGGCAATTGGCCGCAAGGGCCAGAACGCTCGTCTTTCTTCCCGCCTCATGGGCTGGGACGTTCAGGTCCGTAAGGACGAAACCAAAGAAGAGCAGTTCAAAGAAAAGATCGGTGGCGTAGCTCATTCATTGGGTGAGCAACTCGGAATCACCGATGAACTTGCTGAAAAACTTACCCTCTTCGGAGGCGTTAGCGCGGAGATGATTGTCGATATGCCCGCAGAATTTCTAGTAGGATCACTTGAAATCACTCAAGAAGAGGCAGATAGTATCCTAGCACGTGCCGAGGCGATTCAAGCCGGAGCTGCACAAGAAAATGAATCAGTAGCAACCGAAGACTGATTCAGAAGAAACCACGACCAAATTTAATTTGCCTACTACTACTACCAGCCAATCTTCACCAGACCGAATGCCTAAGAAAAGCGATACCTCAAAAGATGTGCAGAAGAAAGTCCTCGACCTGATCGATGACAAGCCAAAGCCGTCACGGAGACAGCGCCAGAAATTGGAAGCCGAAGCTGCTGCAGGACCAAGTAAGGTCGAAACAGCGAAAGCCAACGCTCTTGACCTCTTCGCTGAAGACGCCAAGCCCAAGGTGAAGAAAAAGAATATCACCAATAGGAAACAGGTGATTGGTAGTATTTCGAAGATTCTCGAACCGCAGGAAGTGGAGCCTGAGATGGTGGAGAATCAAGATTTGGCCGCAGTCAGTGCCGCTGAATCCGATGCTTCTTCAAATAACGTAGAGGAAATCGATGATTCGAAGCTTATCGTTATTAAGCCGCCGATTCTTGTTCCCGATCTTGCTGCAAGGCTTGGTCTGAAGCCGTTCAACGTAATGGCGGACCTCATCAAGATTGGTGTTTTCCCAGCTCCTAATCAACCGCTCGAACCAGAGGTTGCCGCTCAGGTCTGCGAAATTCACGGATTTACCTTTGAGCGTGAGAAGCGCGATAAGGACAAAGGTTTCCACAAGGTAGAGGAAGTCATCGTCGAGCCGGAAGCTCCGCAGGAAGAGCCGGAAGACATGCTAAAGGTCCGTCCTCCGATCGTCACGATCATGGGGCACGTCGACCACGGTAAAACCTCGATTCTCGACTATTACCGCAAGAGCAAGGTTGTCACCGGTGAGGCTGGTGGAATTACCCAGCACATCGGGGCCTATCAGGTCAACCATAGTGATCAGTTGATCACATTCCTTGATACTCCGGGACATGCGATTTTCTCTGACATGCGTGAACGTGGTGCAACTATCACCGATATCGTAGTAATCGTCGTCGCTGCAAACGACGGCATCATGCCGCAAACGCTCGAGGCTATCAAACACGCTCAAAAGGCGCAAAAAACAATCATTGTAGCTATCAATAAATGCGACCTCCCGGCTGCAAACGTTGACCGCGTCAAAACGCAGCTCGCTGAAAAAGGCCTCCAGACCACCGATTACGGTGGTGATACTGAGTTTGCTGAGATTTCAGCACTTAAAGGAGATGGAATGGACGATCTTCTGGAATTGATCGTGCTTCAGGCAGAGGTTCTCGAACTTAAGGCAAATCCAAAGGCTACGACACGCGCAGGCGTTATCGAGGCAAGGGTTGTCCCGGGTCGCGGCACAACTGCTACCGTGATCGTAGAATCAGGAACACTTAAAATCGGAACTCCGTTTATCTGTGGTCCTTTCTCCGGAAAAGTTCGTTCCATGATCAATGATCTTGGCGAAAAGGTCAAAGTGGCTCTTCCGGGCACGCCTGTCGAGGTTGTCGGTTTCGAAGAATTACCTCACGTTGGGGATCATCTCACCGAGATGGAAAGCGAACGTAAGGCCAAGGCTTTGGCTGCTGAACGTCAGGAAGAAGTCCGCCTTACGCGTCTGAAGCCACAACATCGTAACCGGATGGAGGATCTATTCTCCAAGGTGAATGACGGCGGCGAGAAAAATGAGCTCAAACTCATTCTCAAATGTGACGTGCAAGGTTCCGTCGAAGCTATTCAAAAGGCTATTCTTGCAATCGAATCCGACAAAGTCAGCTGCCAGTTCATTACTGCATCCGCAGGACCGATTACCGAGTCCGACATCGCATTTGCCAACTCATCCGAAGCCACAGTTCTTGGTTTCAATGTGAAAGTGGAAGCGAAAGCTGTGAAAGCAGCAAAGGCCGCTGGTGTTGAAATTAAACTCTACTCCATCGTCTACGAGCTGATTGATCAGGTCCGCGAAGCAATGCTTGGTCTCCTTGATCCTCTCACCCGTGAATCCGTTATCGGTCATGCTGAGTGTCGCCAGGTATTCAAGGTCAACAAAGGCAAAGCTGCCGGTTGCTTCATCACGGACGGAAAAGTTCACCGGAAGTCCCATGCGCGGGTTATTCGCGACGGTGTTCCAGTATTCGACGGAAAAATGTCTACCCTACGTCGCTTCCACGAAGAGGTCGAAGAGGTTCGCACGAACTTCGAGTGCGGCATCCGTCTCGGTGAATTCAACGAGTATCAGGAAGGTGACATCATCGAGTGTTACAATCTTGAGAAAGTTCCACAGACTCTCTAACTCCACTAAATTTTGTCCCGTCGTATAGATAGAGTCAACGAGCTGCTTCGCCGTGAAATTTCCACGGTGATCCAGCACGATTATGAGTGGAATGGTAAGATGGTAACCGTGAGTGCCGTTGAAGTAACTCAGGACCTCAAGGAGGGAAAAGTTTGGATCGGTGTGATCGGTGGCTCAGCAGAGCCTATTGTCGATAAGCTGAACCGTGCCCATGGTTCCATCCAAAGTGCCGTAATGAAGCGAGTGGTTTTGAAATCCACTCCCGTCCTTACTTTTAAGCACGATAACTCAGCCGTCAGAGGGGTGGAGATTGTCAATCTTCTTCAGGAAGTTGACAAACTACCGAAAGCTCCTCTTGAAGATGAGGAAGAGGCATAAGGCTCTCTTTCGGCATATCTTATTGAATTTTCGACCGCTGACGCTCCGAGTGTGTCATGCGGTCTTGTCTTGGTTAGTGAGCTGGTGATTACTTTCGGG
The DNA here is from genome assembly GCF_046736275.1 of Luteolibacter sp. AS25. Taxonomy (GTDB): domain Bacteria; phylum Verrucomicrobiota; class Verrucomicrobiia; order Verrucomicrobiales; family Akkermansiaceae; genus Luteolibacter. The sequence goes on along the minus strand of NZ_CP151837.1, from coordinate 2,489,796 downwards.
TTATGATCAACGTCGTTTGCGGGGTAATCGAAGATACGGAGGGCAGGTTTCTTGCCTGCTGTCGTGCGCCTGATAAACATTTGGGCGGATTTTGGGAGTTTCCCGGAGGAAAAATAGAATCCGGGGAGGGACCCCGGGCTGCACTGGCTCGTGAACTAGCTGAGGAGTTGGGAATTACTGTCGCCGTGGGGAAAGAATTCTCGGCTCCGGTTGAATGGAGTGATGGCGATGTTAAAATTCACCTCAGGGCATTCTGGTGTGAGATAGAAGAAGGAGTTCCCGCGGCTCTCGAACATAAGGAGTTACGCTGGGTGAGGGGTGAAGAGTTGTTAAGCCTGAGGTGGGCACCGGCCGATATTCCCTTTGTAACTGAAATCCTGGTGGCCAAGAGAGGTTGATCAGTGCCAGTCAACGATTTGTCAATCTTGCTCGGTCGAATGGGCGGGAGCCATTGCCCTGAAGGTAAAAGACACTGTTTTTTTTGACAAGGACAGGGAGGATGGGCTACCTCGCTGTTACATTTTTTCATCAAACACTATGAGCGATACAACAGTAGAAAAACACGCATTCCAGGCAGAAATTCAGCAGTTGTTGGACCTTGTGGTTCACTCTCTGTATACGGACAAGGATATCTTCCTCCGGGAGCTAATTTCCAATGCATCGGATTCGATGGAGAAGGTTCGTCACTTGGAAGGGACCGAGAAGGACATCAAGGATTCGGGAGATGAGCTTAAGATCAGCCTGGAAATCGATAAGGACGCGAAGACGATCACGCTAACCGACCGAGGTATCGGTATGAACCGTGAGGAGCTTGTCGCAAACCTTGGAACGATCGCGCATTCCGGGACCAAGGCATTTCTCGAGCAACTAAAAGAGACAGGTGGAAGTCCTGCGGGGCTCATCGGGCAGTTCGGTGTAGGCTTCTACTCTGCATTTATGGTGGCAGACAAGGTTGAGGTTTTCAGCCGTTCCTGGAAGCAGGATGCGCAGAGTCTCCGTTGGGAAAGTGACGGTAAGACCGGCTACGAAATCGAAGAGGTAGATGAGTTGCCACGCGGCGTTAAAATCATTCTCTACCTGAACGAGGCCAGCGAGGAATTTGCTGACGACATGAGGGTCAAAGGCTTGATCGAGCGATACAGCAACTTTGTCGGTTTCCCGATCATGATGGACGATAAGCGCCTCAATGAAGTCGAGGCGCTTTGGCTCAAGAGCAAATCGGAAGTTTCAGAAGAAGATTACAAGGAATTCTATAAGTTTGCCTGCAAAGGGTTTGATGAGCCTGCCTACCGCCTACACTTCAGTGCGGATGCTCCTATCTCCATCAACGCTCTGATTTTTGCGCCGGGTGAGAATCCGGAGAAAATGGGCTTTGGTAAAGTTGATGCCGGTGTGGCACTTTACTGTAAGAAGGTTCTTATCGATGCCGAGCCGAAGGGCTTGCTGCCGGATTGGCTGCGTTTTGTGAAAGGGGTAGTGGATAGTGCCGATCTTCCGCTGAATATTTCCCGCGAGACAATGCAGGACAGTGCGCTGGTTAGAAAGCTCAACGGAGTGATCAGCAAACGCATTATCAAAATGTTCGAAAAGGAGGCGAATGCGGATCCGGCGAAATACCGCGAGTTTTATAAGAAGTTCGAACGTTTCTTCAAAGAGGGTATCGCCACGGATTTTGCCAACAAAGATGCCTTGGCCAAGTTGCTTCGTTTTGAAAGCTCAATGACCGATGCCGGGGAACTCTGCAGTCTCACAGATTACGTTGGAAGAATGAAGGAAGGTCAGGAAAAGATCTATTTTCTGGTCGGACGTAGCCGTGACGATATCGAGAGCGGCCCATACATCGAAGCATTCAAGGCCCGTGGTCTTGAGGTGATTTATTTCACCGATTCGGTGGATGAATATGTGGTGGACTCACTTGGTGAATTCGATGGTAAAAAACTCTCGTCGATTCGTCACGCAGGTGTGGATCTCGAGGATGTTGATTCCGGTGCAGATTCACTTTCCGAGGACGAAATAACAAAGTTATGCGAATACCTTCAGAATGAACTAGGTGACGGTGTGACCAAGGTTTCCAGCGGCAAGCGCTTGGTTGATAGTCCCGTAATTGCATTGGTTCCCGAGGATGGCATGAGCCCACAGGTGCGTCAGATGATGAAGGCAATGGACGAAAACTTCAAAGATGAGGTGAAAGTGGAGCTTGAAATCAATCCACGTCACCCTCTCGTGAAAAAGCTTTCCGAAATAACAGAGGGTCAACCTGAAGTTGCGAAACTGGTTGCTGCACAGCTTCTCGACAATGCTCTTATTTCAGCAGGATTGCTTGACGATGCCCGTGAGACCATTAAGCGGATGAATAGCTTGATGGAGAAAGCAATGGGCTGAACCCCGATGATTCGAGGAATCAAATCTAGCATCTGGATATAAAGCACGTTCTATATAAGGTCTTCCGGTTTTCAACCGGAAGACCTCTTTTTTTATGAAAATGTCATTTTTTGAAAGAAGGTGATGAGTGCCAGCTGTATTGATAAGGTTGTTGGCGGAATTTTGCGAATTTTGACTCACTTCCGTTCGGAGGAGATGTCTTTTCTCTGATTGACGCGTTCAAAACGCGAGCCTACTGATATTATAAATTCGAAAACCCACGTTCGAGTAGAACCCAAACTACCATGAAAACCCTCTCTTTAGCTATCGCGGGTTTAACCGCGCTCATAGCTCTCCCTTCCTATTCAGCCGAAATACCCAAACCGGGGAATGATATTGAGTTTATCAAAAAAGCAGCGCTGGGTGTAGACCAACATATCGCACAGTTCTACAGGCGTAAAAAGCTGCCGGTACCGGATGTGACGGATGATGCTACGTTCATGCGCCGGGCGTTTTTGGTTTCGATTGGAAGAATTCCCACAGCTGAAGAGGCCTTGGCTTTTCTTGAAATCGAAGACGATTCAAAGCGTGAGGAACTTGTAGCCTACTTGATGCAATCACCCGGATATTCGAGCCAAATGACGAATTGGGCGTTTGATTTACTCCGCCTTCGCGATAGCAATAATCAAAGCAATTTCGACTCTTACCGGAACTGGATTCGTCAGGCAATGAAGGATAATATGGCATGGGATGAATTCGTTTCCGCGTTGGTAGGTACCTCCGGAAATGGTTGGAATCCAGAGACTGCTTCAGTGGGTTACTACACGATCGATAGAGGGATGCCGTTGGACAATCTGGCGAATACAATGCGGATCTTTCTAGGTTCGAATATGGAATGCGCACAATGTCACGATGACCCGTTCGAAGAAACCGAACGCATGGATTTCTACAATTTGGCGGCATTCACAGAAGGGCAGGAGCCGGTGAATGCGGACGCATTCAACAAAATTTACCGCGAGTATTTCAGCAATCGACTAGAGGACAGGGAGGGGTACAAGCTTGTTAAATTTATCAGGGATGAGGTCTATTCTTTATCTCTCAGCGGAGGAGGGGCTGGCCGGATTAAGCTTCCGGGAGACTATCAGTACCGGGATGGAAGCCCCGGAGAGTTCGTAGGAGGTAAAACTCCATTCGGTAAGTCTATCCGAACTTCTGACCGTAGGGATGAAGGGGGTTCCAGAATATTGTTCGCGGAATGGATTACCGCGCAAACCGGTCCGCAATTTCCCGGAGTAATTTCAAATCGGATGTGGGAGCGAATCATGGGGAAAGGAATTTACGAACCGGTCGATGAGTATGTTCATGCTGAAAAAACGGTTTATCCGGAACTCACAAAATACGTAACGAAGCTGATGGTAGATCTCGATTACGATCTCCGCGCCTTCCAGCACGTTCTAATGCTGACCAAAACCTTCCAATTTGCCACGAATCCCAATCCTTCAACACTAGCAGGTGGAGATGATTTTCACGGTCGGAAAATCGAACGTCTTGCGGCCGAGCAGATTTGGGATTCGTTGATTACGCTTGCAGATGGCGATCCTGACAAAAAACCCATCAGGTCTCTCGATACACGTATTCCCGTCGCAAAGGGCACAGCCTACGGCTCCAAAATGGATATGATCGAATTTTCGAAAGAAATTTTGGCATTGGAGACCGAGAAGGAGGTCCGGGCATTTTTCTATGATTTTGAAGCGCAAGTGAGGAGTGGTGGAAAAGGGAACAAGAACAAGAAGAGGGATGAAAATATGGATATGATGTCCATGAGTGGATCAACAGGAACAACCTACAGGAGGGATGATCCTGTTCGCGCCTCCGAGCTACCATCGCCAGCCCCAACGGATCATCTACTTTATGTGTTTGGTGCATCCGGCAGGGAAGTCGTGGAGGGAGCCAGCCTAGAGCCGAATGTAGGCCAGATCCTAGCGATGATGAATGGCTTCGTACAGCGTCAGTTGGTGAATAACAGTGGAGCTCACCTCTATGATAGCCTGGAAGGTGCAAGCACCGACGAAGAGAAAATCAGGAGATTATATGTAGCGATTTTGAGCCGCACCCCTAACGAAGAAGAAATGGGTTGGATGATGGAAGAAGTAGCAGCCGAAGGTGATGAAGGATTCCGCAATATCGTCTCAGCACTGGTGATGTCGTCTGAATTTCTCTTCCTCCAATAAAATTAACTTCAAAAAAACCACGATGAAACAATTTCTTAACAAAACAGACGAGCCGACCCGCCGTCAATTCATGTTGAACGCAGCTCGGGCTTACCTGGGAGTGCACCTATTCCCTATGCTTGGCCCTACAATTGCCAGTGCCGCAGCGGAAGGCGCATCGAAGGGATCCAAGGCCAAACACGTTATCTACCTCTATATGTCCGGGGGAATGAGCCATCTGGACACATTCGACCCGAAAGAGAACAAAGACGTAATGGGCCCGACCAAAGCCGTCATGGGCAAGGGTGAGATTGCAGTCAGCAACTACATGCCCAAGACCGCAGCTGTTACCGACAAGATGTGTATCCTGAGTTCCTTGAACTCGACACAGGGAGCGCATGAGCAAGGCGCTTACGTGATGCACACAAGCTATAACCAGCGGGGAACAATCACCCATCCTTCTCTAGGTTCCTGGGTTCTCAAGCTTGGAGGAAAACTCCACCCGGAACTACCCGGATATGTTGCCATTAATACTCCTGCCAGCCAAAGTGGCGGTGGATTTTTCGGTGCGAAATTCTCGGCCGCTCCTATTGGCAAACCGGAATCCGGACTGCAGGACTCGGTAAAGCCGGGTGAAGTTTCGGAGGAATCTTTCGAGAGACGGCTCTCCCTTGCCGATAAGCTGAACAAGCAGTTTCACTCCCGTTACCAGAATACGGATGTGAAGTCCTACGAAGATCTCTACAAGGACGCTGTCAGATTGATGAATTCCGAAGATCTCAAAGCATTCGACCTCAGTGAGGAGGATTCGGAAACCCGGGAAATGTATGGTAAGGGCAACTTCGCCCAGGGATGTCTTCTGGCCAGACGTTTGGTCGAAAGTAAGGTGCGTTTCGTGGAAGTCCAGCTAGGTGGATGGGATACGCACTTCGACAACTTTACAGCGGTGGAAGGTCGCTGCCAGGAGTTTGACCAGGCGTATGCTGCATTGCTTACAGATCTGGAAAAACGCGGGATGCTCCAGGATACTCTGGTGGTAGTCGCTACGGAATTCGGTCGTACGCCGGATATCAAGGTCAATGACAACAACGGCCGTGGTCACTATCCGGCCGCATTCAGCTGTGTCCTTGCCGGTGGTGGAGTAAAGGGAGGGCAAAGGTATGGATCTACCGATGCAACTGGTAAGAAAATCGTCGAGAACAGAATGTCAGTTCAGGATTTCAACGCGACAATCGGATACGCCCTCGGCTTACCGCACGATCTTGTTCTGATGTCTCCGAGTAAGCGTCCGTTCAAGCTTGCTGATAAAGGTTCGCCAGTGACATCAATTTTTGGATAGGGTGTCGCGACGACTCAGTTGCCTAAATAACCTACTCAGCAAAAATGAAATTATCTTTCCGATTTATCGCCTTAATTTTAGTTGGTCTCCTCCTCAATTCATGCGGCCTTCCAATGGCCCTGGCCCGGAGTGCGGCAAATGTGACGAACACAGCAATGTCAGTTGCCGGATACTGAGGAATTCAGATCAGTTTCAATTCTCTCGATGTTTCCGAGATCTGGCTGATGTTCAGCCAGATGGTGTCCTTGGGCATTAATCCGGGGAAAAGATTTGCCCATTCGCAGATCAAGATTCCGCTTTCGTCCAAATATTCATCCCATCCTAGGTTGATTAATTCCTCCTCTGATTTCATGCGGTAAAAATCGAAATGGAACACCGGGAGTCTTCCGTCCCGGTATTCGTTCACGATACTGAATGTGGGACTGCTTACTGTAGCATTCGAATCGATTTCCCGGATAAATCCTTTCGACCAGTGTGTTTTACCTGCGCCTAGATCCCCTATGAGGGCAAATACGCTTCCGGATATAGCCTGCGAGGCGAACCTTGCGCCGCACTCCGACATTTCATGTGGAGAATTGAGAATTTCAGGGGTCATGGATTTTTTGTGAAACTAGTGAGTTCTGCACGAACATCTCCAATAAATACAGACGCACGGATCTCTAGCGGAATTCGATCCACATCGTCACTTAGCCAAAGGGTTACTGGCTTTTTAAGCTTTTTGTAGGTCCGGAGTTCATTAGTTCCGGTGTCGATTTTACGCATTGAGAAGCTCAAACGAATCGCATCTTTTCCCATATGCTTTTCCTTAGCTTCAGAACGGACCTTCAGAATATATGGGCTTTTGAAAGGGAGGATCAGGAGCACGTGCTCTTCGCCCGGGAGGAGCCTTTGGCTACGTATGTGAAGGAGTGCGGAGAATACGTCACGTGCCGGCCCATATGGAAACAGGAGGGAATGGGTGCTCACTTTCCCAGTATCGTTGTCCTTTGATATTTCTGAAACCTTGGCTGAGTGGGCAGTGTAGCGGTTTTGCGTTACGATGGTTTCCTCCGAGTCCTTTTCAGTGGAATGAAAATATTGTGAGCGAAGTGTGGAGGGATCTAGTTCCGACCAGTAGCTATGCAAATATGGATAGATGGCTGATGCCGCACCAAGACTGGAACCGTTTGATTTTACGACCAGTGAGCCTTTTTTATTCTCTCCGGCGGGGGCGATCTGGATATCGAGCTTCCCGGCTTTCAACATACCCTTCCAGCTGAGGGTGAACTCCATCGTGGAAGGCTGTAGTATCGGGTGCGGTCCTTTGTTCTGTGAGGTAAGTGTCGCCTCCCACGCTGGAGCTGAGAACCCTGTGGAGGGAATCAGTAGCAGACTGAGTAAAAATAATCTTAGCATGGAACTTGGACGGTAATGTTGAAATTTGATTCAGTTTCTCGTTCCTGAATCATACCGTACATCCTCTCATACGCTAATCTTCCGGCAAATAGACCGGACTGGCCCTGGGTGGCAATACTCCGCCATTGTAGTCCGGTTCGAAAAACATCGGATCTCTTTCCTGGGTAGGAAGGGGCCTAAACGATTCCGAATGGGTATCAATCTGAAACTGCATCTTCATGATATCGCGATTCGTTTCCGCGAGTTGATTTACCAAGGTATCCCGTTCTTTCCTTATTTCCTTCAGCTCACCATACATTGTGAGCACAGCCGCCTCCAGCTCTGTAGAGCTTTCATTGGTTTCAGCTGGAATCATTGCAAGTTGTTTTCCAAAACTTGGCGCTGAAGGCATCGGAGAATTCTGAGGTAATTCTACAGGTTCTGAAACGGGCACTAGTTTCATATCCAACGTTGCGGGATAGGTCGCGATGAACTGTTCCACCGACCAGAAATGGCTTATTCCCGCAGCCATGAATGCTGCAAGTAGTGTGCCACAGAGAATTGGAGTATTAGGGCTCATTGATCGGCTGGCGTTTGTGCTGGTTCTTCGTCTGGTGCAGGCAGCGAGGCTAAAAGAAGATGAAGATCGGACAACGCATTGCTGAGTTGCTTGGAGTCCTCGTCCAGCTGGGTGATCGATCTGCTGAGGATCGCATCCACTGTCTCGGTCTGGCTGTAACCCTCTTTGTTATTGAACCCCGGCTCAAGGATAGAGAAATGATTCTGGCCATCGGAAACAGGAACCAGAACGTGTGGCGGAATTTCCAAAGTAATTTTTTTCCCCGGCTGTAATTCTACAACTTCCTTAAAAGTGGGTGCATCCGGTGATTTGATTAAGATCCAATCCTGAGGGGTGTTCGCGAGTGGTTTTGCCGGAAAAGGGGCTTTGAGCGTGACCTTGCTGGGGTCGATTGTGCCATCTCCCTTGGTCAGCGGTTTCACGCGGATCGTTAGTCCATCTTCTATCGGCGGAGCTATTTGGAGGGCTGGCTCCGGACCGGCGAGTTCCTCGGGCTGCTTTCCGCTTACCAGAATTGGTTTGATTTCCGGCGGTAATTCAGTGGTGACCTGCTTCTCAGTTATCTTCTGTGGGGCTTGTTTCGTAGCAGGAGCAGTTGGTTCAAAAACGACGACCACTTCATTAGGTTCCTTATTTCCACTTGCCCGCTTACTATTGAATTCTTCGATAGCCTTCTGAACGTCTTCGGAAATCTCCGACTTCTCGAGATTCTGTCCGTGTGCGGTGGCTAAAGTTAGCAATACAAACGGGAGAAATTTGATAGAATTTGTTTTCATTCGTTCGGTTTGCGCAGCTTGATAGAATTTGAAGTATCACCGTTATTATTTGGTGAGAACTGATCTTTCTGGTTTGTTGGCAGGGAAGGACTGTCGACCCGCAGGGCTTGTGAGGGAATGGATTTTTCCAGAAGTGCATTCCATTCATTGCGGAGTTGGTTTCCCTGGTCCCGAAGAGCTCGGACGTTTTCCTGATACAGCGAGAGTCTGTCCAGTAGGATGCGTGCTTCTGCCGCTTCCTGCTGCGACCATCTGAGATTCCTGCTTTGGTAGAGGACCGGGACATCAATCACGATCCTATTCACCTCTCCGCCTGGGCTGGAGGCATCCAAAGCATGTTGCACACGAATATTTGTCTCCTCGAAGTCGGAGGCGGAAGGGGAGGCCGGGGTATCCGAGCCTGAACGGTTACCCTGGTTTGCCTCATTTTCCCCCGGCAGCCCATCCAGGCTTGGGGCTAATTCGTTTTCCACAGGTTGGACTGTGGCGGCATCTACAGTGGAGTTCGTTTGACCCTCGTCGAATAGTGAAGGCGAAGGACCTGCAAGAATCACGGGTTTGGTTATATAGGCCAAACAGAAGGTTGCAGCCACCGCGGTGCTGGCAAACAGGAGCCAAGGATAGACTCTCTGGACAGGACACGCCGCAACTTTCCGGTTAGAGGTGGAGTATCCTCCAGTTTTCGACTGAAGGGGGATACCGGGAATGGGTTTCGATATTTCCTTTGGTTTATCGGGTGAGGGGAGCTCTTTCATTAATTCTTGGCTGTATCAGCTTCTTTGGGAGTTGCTGCAACGGCATGGCTGACAATAGTTTGGTCAGAAACACCAGGAAAGGTGGTAAGTGTGAAAGATTCTTTCGAAAGCCTGAGATGACGTAGGATGCCACCATTGCAAGAGGATGCCTGGATGCCAGGAATTACCTCAAGCGCGCCTGAACTAGAGCGTTGCCTGGCAATACCATCAGATCGATAAATCTCATAACTGGCATAAGAATCCTCTTGGTCTTCTGCAAAAAGCCGTATGGTTATCCCATCGGTATAGGCATGAAAGATCATTGTTTTGATGGGGGTAGGCACTTTTTCGGCCCCTGTCAGCTTATAGTGGGCGTTTAGGAGATAATCTCCGACGTGACGAAACTCACCTGCGCGTGCCATCGCGAAGGCAGTGAGAAAGTAAATAATGACTGCTGCAGATTTCATTCTCCCACATCCCAGAGTAAATCAGTGCTGCTGCCGGATGGGTCATAAACTCCCCCAGATCCATCAACGACGGTCGGGGGCGAAACACTAGGATCAATAGTGAAGATTGCACCATCCAGGGATTTAACCGTAGGTAACTCTGTCGCGCGGTTAGCTAGGTATGGGATTACATCGGCTGCGGTGATGTCCTCAACCAAAACTGTCGGGTTATCGGACAAGAACATACGCTGAGCGGAGTATACAAAGCGGAGGTCTTCTGCTGCCGCACGACCAAGCTGCCACTTCCCGTATTGGCCGGAAACACCAAGACCTACGCCAACCAAAGTTAATAACACCAGGATCACAACTGTCATTTCGACAAGAGTGAAGCCTTTGGCAGGCGAAGACATTTTCATTGCTTTTTAGTTAGCGTATATAAAACACCTTGAAAAGAATGAAATCAATGTTTCCGAAGCTCTTCCGATTAAGTGTTCTTGAACAGTATCTTCCCATCGCGGCCGTCCGCATTCAATCGAAGGAGGGCTTCCTTAAAATTGGATAGTTTAAATGTGGAGTCGATTTTTTGAATTAAAGATCCATTTGTCACTTGTTCTGCGAGTTGGTCGTAAACTCTCTTCAGGTCTTGTGGAGATGCGCTATCCATCCATTTTGTAACCCAAAGTCCCCTGATACGAAGGTCGCCGAAAATAAGTGGACCATTGGGGATAGTGAGTGGTTTCAAACCCATCGCCCCGTAGGTTATATGTGTTCCTCCGGTTTTGAGTAGCTTGAGCAATCGCAGCGCACTATCACCGCCAACTGCGTTGAAGGCGAGAGATGCGGGCGCCTTTCCGTATTCGGAACGAGCCTGGTCTAGCCCCTCCGCACTGTCCGGGAGTACGATACTGGCACCGAGATTTAGCAGTTCCTGCTCGAGGCTGAGGTTTCGTAGAAAACAAATAGTGCGGATCCCCAGACTGGCCGCGACCTGGATTACACATTGCCCTACACCCGAATTAGATGCGTTGAGAACCACTGTATCGCCCTCTACGAGTTTCTCGAAATGTTGGAGAAGCAGCCAAGCGGTTGCGGGGTTCACCTTGAGCATTGATGCCTGACGTGGGTCAATATCAGAAGGAAGTTTTATCAAGTTATCCGCCGTCGTGATTGCATGGGAGGCCCATCCACCTACTTTTTTAAGCGGGATGACCATATCTCCTTCTATGAAATCCGAAGATTTACTGTCGATAACAGTGCCGGCGCATTCGATGCCTCCGGTAGCAGGGAGCTCGGGCTTGATGCCATAGGTTCCCTCAATGTAATTCAAGTCAGCCGGATTGATCGGGGCGGCGTTAATCGAGATAAGAACTTCACCATCCTGGAGTGATGGAAGTATGAAGTCTTCAAACTGGATTTTTTCCAGTGGCTTTCCGTGATTCTCAAAAATGAGTCTGCTTGCTTTCATGATAGGAGTGATTGTTTTTGTTTTGCAAATCACAGTATGCGCGGGTATCCCCACGGCGCAATGACTCGCACTTCCATTGAAACGATTATTAAAATTTTCCTCGTAGCCTTGATTCTGACGTTCATCTGGACGGTCGTCCAGGTGGTTGGAATGTTGGTCTAAGCAAGCGGGCTACCAATTCACCGGTAGCTCGATAATATTTCCGGCGTCTTCATATTTGATGAAGCCGTTCCGCATGCCGAACTCGTGTACAAAACGGGTGACCTTTACGTCGTAGGCACAATATTCGGCAATTTTACCGAGCGGTTCGTAATCTCCGGTTTTTTTATGCGCCTGCCACCAGCGGATGGCATCAAGTCCGTCTGCTGATTTTCCTGTGCCTAGAGAGGTAGATGCGACGTTATCCAGCTTCAGGAAGCGCCCCATGAGGGATTTAACGTCCAGCATCATGTCGAGATTCAGCGTTTGCTCGGCGAGGTCCTGAAGGACATAGGGCTGTAGGACCGGGTAATCGAAGCCCAGGTGATTCCAGCCGACCACCAGATCTGCTTTTAATAGAACGCTTGCCAGTGCATCCGCATCGTCTTCACCGAATATGACGTATTCGCCGGTTGCTGTGGAGTAGGTAACTGCGACTGATATACAGAGCTTTGCTTTGTTGGCAAAACCTCCGACGTCGCTGATGCTGCGTTGGGTTTCGAGGTCGAAGTAAACGATGTTCTTTTCAGGCACGCAGCGAGGATGGAGGGAGATCGAAACGGGTCCAAGTGATAAGCTGCTATTTAGCCGCTTTTTTCACCTTTGCGTGAGCTGAAATTAGAGCTCTTCGCCCGCGATTACGTCTTCAAGTGTCTGGCGTTTCCGGACAACCTTCGCTTCGCCGCCCTGAACTAGAATTTCAGCAGGGAAGGGACGGGTGTTGTAATTGGAGGCCATGACAAAGCCGTAGGCCCCGGCAGACATGAGGGCGATATTCTCGCCTGGCTGGAAGTCCGGGAGCTCGCGGTTTTGGCAGAAGAAGTCGCCGCTTTCGCAGATGGGACCAACCACATCCACTTTGAGGCGATCCGATGTTTTAGGCTCCGTCAGTGGGACAATTTCATGGTGTCCTTCGTATAGGGCAGGGCGAATGAGATCATTCATGCCTGCGTCCACGATCTTGAAGGTCTTCGCAGAGCCTTTCTTCTCATAGAGACACCGCGTGATGAGCACTCCAGCATTACCTGCAATGTATCGACCGGGTTCGAGAAGAATTTTAAGGCCGAGATCTTTCAATCGTGGAACCAGTTCCTCTCCATATTTTTCGATGGTGAGAGGTCGTTCGGACTCGGATTTGGAGGCCCACCATTCAGGGGAGCCGGAAGCGAGGGTATCCTCGTAGACGATTCCGATTCCACCACCGATGGACCAGAATTCGATTCCGTGCTTCTCCTTGAGGCTTGTAACAAGCGGGATGACTTTTTCAACTGCCTCAATGAAAGGGTCGATTGAGGTAAGCTGGGATCCAATGTGCATCTGAAGACCACGAAGCTTGATGTTCGGGAGTTCTGCTGCAGCACGTTCATAAAGGTCGGCAATAGCACCGAAATCCACACCGAACTTATTCTCGGATTTTCCAGTGGAGATATATTTGTGGGTCTTCGCGTCGACGTTTGGATTTACGCGGACGGCGGCGGGAGCAATCTTTCCGAGCTCTCCGGCCACTTGGTTGAGGTAACGAAGTTCCTCTTCGCTTTCCACATTGAAAGAATAGATGCCTTGCTCGAGAGCGTAGACAATTTCCTCACGGGTTTTACCTACACCGGCGAATGTGCAATGTGCCGGGTCTCCACCTGCCTTAATAACGCGAAAGAGTTCTCCACCTGAAACGATGTCGAATCCTGCGCCTTTGGAAGCCAGAAGCCTGAGGACAGAGAGGTTTGAATTTGCTTTTACCGCGTAGGCGATCTCATGGGATACGCCGGAAAGAGCAGAATCAAGTCTTGAGAAGTGATCTACGAGCGTGCTCCCCGAATATACATACAGGGGCGTGCCGTGTTCCTCTGCAAGTGATTGCAGGGAAACATTTTCGCAGAAAAGCTCTCCGTTTCGGTAGGAAAAGCCGTGCATTGCGGTTCGTTACTTAACGATTCCGGCTTTCTTGAGTGTGACGTAAGCACCATTCTTATTGATGGTCTTAAGCGCACGGCAAGTAAGCTTGATGCGTACAAACTTTCCAAGTTCCGGAACCCAGATGCGTTTGCTCTGAAGGTTAGGGGAAACTGAACGTTTCACGACTTTGGTGACGTGACGGCCGATACCGCCCTTTTTCTTGGCCAAGCCTGAACGATGAATCTTGCCGCCGGAGCGGACGCGGGTGCCTCTGATACTACAAATACGTGCCATAATGAAAATTGGTTTGCGGGAGGCGGAGAATGCCTAGGGATTCGAACCCGTCAAGACGAAACGGAGCTAAATGTTCAATTTAATGTGCGGGATTCCTGTTTTCCTCACGATTTCAAGACGATGGCCGCGGTAAGCTTCATGTCGTGAAACTCAGGAGGGGAGGCGATTAGTCAGCGCGACGTTTATCGAGCCACTTGGTGACGTCTTCGAAAATTTTGTCCCTCTTCTCATCATACATAAGAAGGTGATAGGCACCGGGGTAATTCTTGTAGGTTACCGGGACGTCCGATGGGATGCGGGCAGTGAATCCCCGCATGTCTGAATCGTTGTTAAAGTAGTCATTATCTCCGTGGAGAACCAAAACCGGAATTTCAAGCTGGGCAGCGCAGCTGTTCATTCCGTCGATCAGCTCCGCCAAGGTGCCCAAGAGGCGAAGGGTGTGCTTTTCGATGTTGTAGTCGTTGGTCTTTGACTGGTCCCCGTGGTTGGACTCCTGGGTCATCTGTACGTCTTGTGGGCCGGCTAGTGCTTCGAGTGGAACCCTTGCCAGTGGGAGTGTGGTTGCCGCCGCACGGACAAGTGCGATCTTCCATGGTTCCACATCGTCCTTGAAGCGGACGATGGGGGAGGAAAGGACCAAAGCGTCACAAGGGGGATTGCCGGCCGGTGCTTTGGTGATTGCATGGCTTGCAATCAGCGAGCCCATACTTTCACCATACCAGATGATTTTAGCGTCCGGATGTCGCTTTTTCACCAATTGGGTGAAGGCATCGAGATCGTTATACCACTGCTCGGGGTTGCCTATATCGCCGCGGCGGGCGTATTTGGGATCCCTGCCTTGTCCGCGAACTTCGTAGGCATACAGGGCGGTTTTCGGCTGATTTTTCAGAAAATATTTCCCGAGGTTATCGTAGTCGACCGAGGCTCCGCAGAATCCGTGAATCCCGATCACAACGACGTCCTTCTTCGTTATTTTAGAACGCCAGCTTCTATAGCCGAAAGTTTCATACTCTCTGGGGCTAGCGTCGCTTTTGCCAGCCAGAGCATATGGCGTGGAGCAGCCACTGGCGGCAATGCTGCAAATAATGGCCGCTGTAAATATTTTCAGGAAACGTCCCACGTGGTCGAATATGATTCGTACCACTCTGAATAGCAACTCATTAGGCTGAATCAGGAGCGAGTTTAACAGTGGCTTTACATTGATTTTACAAGGGAAGGGGCCTTTTTGAGTTCCAATTCCGAGCTAAGGGATGTCTTATGTATTTGTAGAAATTAAATTTCATAATGAAAATTATATCCCGCCTTGCTACTCTTTTATTTGTTCTTTCCGGTGTGGTGGAGGCCACCCCTAGATTAATAGTTTCAACGGCTTCGCTGGTTCCTGAGTCAGAAATCGACGTGGTCTTCGATCATCCCATGGTGGGAGATGATTTACTGGGAAAAGTAGTCGAGAATGACCTTGTGGATGTTCAGCCTGCACTGCCGGCGAAGCTTTTCTGGAAATTACCAACGGTTGCTGAATTGAAGCTGGATGGAATTCCGGCTATCGGAACGAAGTATGAATTCTCAGTTAGGTCTGGTGCCGGGTATCTCGATGGGAGCGAAGTGGAGATCGGAAAATTTGCAAGTGTTTCAACGGAAGGTTTCCGGCTGATGAATGCGAGGATTCCAAACCGCTGGAGTAGTGATTATTCACCGGTGACCGGTGAGTGGTTGATCGTCTTCAATGACGACGTGGATATCTCCGCTATTTCGGGCTTTTTCTCATTTTCCTCCGAAAAAAACCAAAGGGTTGCACCGAAGGTCAGGTATGCGACGGCAAAGCAGGCAGGCTATTACAGGACCAGCTATATTACGTGGTCGAATCGGCTGGATCCCGAGAAGCAGAGAAAAAAGGTAGGAGATGACAGTGAGTTGAGGAATATCATCATGGTTTCTCCGAATTCACCACTTCCGGTAGCTGATAAATGGGAGCTTCAGGTTCTTAAGGGAATGCCGAATGGGGATGGCAATGCTTCCCTTGCTGAGGATAGGAGTTACCAAATCGGTAAGGTGGAGGACTTTAAGGTCGCGTCAGTTAACGGTCAGGTTTCGGTGGGTTCTCCCCGAAGAATTGCACTGGGTTTTAACCGTGTTCTACCTGAGACGCTACCGCTGGATTTTGTTTTGGTTTCACCTGAGGTGGAGAATTTAAGCATCGAGTCTTTGGGGAAGGTTCTCTATTTGGCGGGAGATCTTAGTGAGCACGATACGTACACGGTCGTGCTTTCTAAAAATATCGAATCGATCGATGGTGAGACGCTTAGGAATCCGGGTAGTTCCTCCGTTAAGTTCATCCGTTTGACTCCAGAGCTAGCTCTTCCCTCCGAGGATGAAGCTCAGTTGGCGAAGGGTTTGCGCAAATATGCGATTAGCACGGTGAATCTCTCGGAGGTTCAGATTCGCATCAAGAAATTATCCGGAGAGGGCGTTGTCAGAACGTATCAAGGTTATCGGAACTATACCGGCCGCGGCCCGAACTGGGACTCGATCGAAAACATCTCAGCACTTCCCTATGCGATGGTGCCGGGTGAAACGGTTTTCGAAAAAACGATCAAAACTGGTATTTCGATCGATGACGGGAAAACGCTGGAATTGAATTGGGATGACCTGCTTCCGGCAGACACCGGGGCGGCAGCTGTGTTCATCGATGTAGTAGGAATACCGCATCCGGACGCGAAGGAAACCTCCCGTAGAAATGTTCAAGCGATCGTGCAGCTAACGGATATCGGGCTTGCCTGGAAATTTACGGATAAATCGGCGCTGCTTTTTGCCTTTTCCTGCGACACGGGCAAACCACTGCCGGGAGTGAAAATCTCAACCTACGGTGAAGACGCGAAACTTTTGACTGAGGTGCTCACTGATGAGAGCGGCTTGGTAAAAATCCCGCGTGGCGGGAATGTCAGGCATCTGCAGGCGAACCTGGGAAGCGACTCATACACCGTCGCGTTCGATAAAACGATTGATCAGGTGGGCTTGTGGCACTTTCCAGTTCGCTATTCGTGGATGAAGGATCTGCCTGAAATGCGCAGGGCATTCCTCTTTACTGATCGCTCGGTTTACCGACCTGGTGAGGTTGTCCGGATCAAGGGGATCGTTCGCGATCAGCTGGGAAATGAGATAGCCCACTCCGAGAAGGTTCCGGCCCGGGTGGTGATTCTTGATCCAAAGGAGAAGGAGATCGTAACCCAGGCAGTGGAGCTCTCCGCGCTCGGCTCGTTTGATTTCAGCTTCACTCTACCTGAAGCCACAACGGGGGATCATGTAATACGGCTCGAATTTCCAGATGACATGAAATTGGCCGAAGGAACGGAAGATTGGGAAATGCAATCGGCGTTGCAGCGGAGTGCTTCATTTGAGCTACCATTGAAGGTGGAGGAGTTCCGTAGAAACGCTTTCGAAGTTCTACAGTCGGTTGGAGAAACAGAGGTAGGAGCTTCCGAGGTTACCGTGGATCTTACGGCAAGGTACTATCAGGGACAGCCAGTAGCGGCAGGTCAGGCAAAGACTTTTACGGAAATTACATCAATCAACCCATATCCTGAACGCTACAGGGATTTCCTGTTCGGGAATCACAAGGTGAATGACTGGAGATATTGGTACAACTATTTCGGCTACAGGAACCGCGATGACGACGATAATATCGCCCGGACTTCCTTGAGTTCCGATCAGGTGCTTTCCAAGGATGGACTTGCCGAGGTTTCGGTGAGCATTCCGCAGAGTGAGTTTCCTACTGCTCAGAATGTAAGTATCGGCACGGAAGTAACGGATGCGAACAATCAGACCCTTACCGCAAAGTCATCGGTGGTGGTTCACCCTGCTTCGCTCTATGCCGGGATCTCGCGGATTGACCGTCTGCTCAGAGTCGGCGAGGAGGCTCCGTTCCGCTTCGTGGTGACTGATACAAAAGGTCAACCAGCGAAAGCTGATACTTCATTGACTGTGACCCTCAGCCGCGAGGTTCACACCACGACCAAAACCAAAAACGAAAAGGGTGAGACGATTACCGAGAGTGAGCCTAGTGAGGAGGAGCTCTCCACCGTGGAGTTAGTGGTAACCGGCGAGGAATCTGCGAAGGAGGGCTTTGCGTATAAGATTACTCCCGAGCACGACGGGCTGCATTTCCTAACGGTGAAGGGGAGAGACCCCGAGGGGCGTGAGTTTGCGACAGTCACCAGATTCCATGTATACGGGGCTAGCGAGTATCCCTGGCAATACGAAGATGGCTTGCGGATTAAACTCGTTTCCGAGCAAAAATCCTACAAGGCCGGAGATACGGCGCGCATTCTTGTGCTTTCTCCGATTGAAGGAACGGCTCTCGTTACTGTGGAGCGGGAGGATGTGCTCAGCTCCTACCTAACTGAGCTGAAAGCAGATAATCCGGTTATTGAAATTCCCATTACAGATGAGCATGCGCCGAATGCGTATGTTTCCATCCTGATTGTAAAAGGGTCGTCTGAATCCGGTCGGGAGATCAAGGCTCCCCAGCTTCGTCTGGGTTTCTGCGAACTGACTGTGGAGAATCAACGTGATCGACTTGCTGTCGTGATCGATGAACCCGCCGAAAGTTATCGCCCGGGGACTGAGGTGGAGCTCTCTGGTTCTGTGAATTCTTCGGATGGGAAGCCGGCGGAGGGAGCGGAGGTTACCTTTTACGCAGTGGATGAAGGCACTCTTTCCGTGATGGGGTATGATACTCCTGATCCAATGGCCTTCTTTTACGATCCTAGAAAACTCTCGGTGGATTCGGGAACCTCCTTTCATGACTTTATTTCGGAAGATCCCGAAATGCGATATTTCCACAACAAGGGCTTCTTCATCGGAGGCGGTGGGGACCTGAGTAAACTAGCCGAAATGCGGAAGAATTTCGATCCATGTGCAGCGTGGGCACCGGCGATCATTACGGATGCCGAAGGCAAGTTTACCCATCAATTCAAGCTGCCGGATACACTGACAAGGTATCGGGTTATTGCGGTTGCACATCATAAGGGCGCATCCTTTGGTCATTCGGAATCCTCAATCATTGCAAAGAAACCGCTGATGCTCGAGCCGAAGCTACCGCGCTTTGCCAATGAGGGAGATGAACTGGATACACAGGTTCTGGTCCAGAATGCTTCGGATCATACTGCTACCTGGGAGATTTCCTGTTCTACCGGAGATGGCGATAAAACACCGATTGCAAGTCTCACCGGCACGCCTTCCCAGACTGTGAGACTAGCTCCGGATGAGTCGGCAACTCTGGTTTTCCCCATCCGCGTAAATAGCACAGGTGCGGTAACAATCTCGTTCCGGGCGACTCCGCTTTCTCTCGGAAAAGGCGACCTGACACCTGATTTGAAATCCTCTCTTTCGGATGCGGTGGAAGGCACATTTGAAGCAGAATACCCGATGCCACTGCTCAAGCAGGTCACAGCGCTGCGGCTGACCAGCGGAGCCACAACCGACATGCTTGAACTACTTTCAGAAAATCTGGCGAATGCCACCGGTAAGGTAGAGCTGGAGATAGCCACCTCTCCGCTGGTGGAGATTTCATCTTCAGTGGATTATTTGCTGCGCTACCCATATGGCTGTGCGGAGCAGACCAGTTCATCGATGATGCCATGGTTGGCTGTAAAAAATCTGCGCCCCTTTGTTCCCGCACTTTCCAAGAAAACGGATAAGGAGGTGACCAAAGCGATCAATGCCGGTGTGGGGCGTCTACTTTCCATGCAGCAAAATGATGGTTCCTTCGGCTACTGGCCGGGCGATACTACCACCAATGACTGGGTGACGCCGTATGCGGGGATGGTTCTCACACTTGCTTCTAGAAACGGTGGAAGCGTCCCTCCCTCCGCTCTGGAAAGCCTCAGCCAATATCTCATCAAATCCCTCCGTGGGGCTGGCGAGGCGAAGACTTCCTACGAACTCGAGAACTACGCCAGATCGCTTTACACATTGGCCCTACTTGGAAAAGCGCAGGCGCCATATCATGCCCTGATGGCGGAAAAACTTCCTTTCATGAGCGATAGTGCTCGAGCGCTGCTGGCTGCTTCAATCGCCATCAGCTCGGAAGGTCGTCCGAAGGTTCTGGAATTCGCATCCCAGGTTTTGAACACCGACGTTTCATACAAACCTCTTGAAAATGGAGGATATTGGATGCCGGGCAATGAATCCGGAGCGTCTCGTCTGATCGCGGAGCTTGCCATCAATCCTGATTCCGATTCCGCCCACAAGACACTTGATAAACTGCTCAATGATCGCAATCCGTATGGCCATTGGCGCAGCACCTGGATGAACGGCTGGGGATTGCTGGCAATTTCCGAATACGCCTCACATCTCAGTCAGGAGCATGCCGAGACGAAACTGGTTCTGGAAACGATTGACGGTGAACAACGCTTCAGCCTTACGAAAGATCAGCCAGCACAAGCGATTAGCGTAGATCTCACTCCCGGTGCTGTTCTGAAAATCAGCAGCGATACGGGGGCTTATGTAAGGATGAATGTTGCCGCTAAACCGGCCATCGCCCCACTGGCGCCGGTTGCTAAAAATGGACTCTCGATTGATCGATTTTACGAGAAGGTTCTGGCCAGTGGTCAGGTAGAGGTCTTGAAAAAGCCATCTCCGGGAGATCTTATCCGCGTAACCTTGCGGGTGACCTTACCGGAGGACGATAGCCGCTATGTGGTAGTGGACGATCCATTGCCATCGATTTTCGAGACGGTAAACTCTGATTTTGCCTCGCAGAGTAGTGCGCAAGGCGTCCGCACCAGCGAGCAGGATTGGCAAATCTCTCACTCCGAGCTTCGCTCCGAGAGGGCTGTATTTTTCCTGGATCGGGTTTGGAAGAGTGGAACCTATGAAATTACCTATCTGGCCCGTTGCACGATTGCAGGTGATGCCGTGGCACCTCCTGCGAAAGTTGAGTCCATGTATAATCCTGAAAATTTCGCTCTATCTGCCTCACAAGTTTTCGAGGCCCGTAAGTAGAAATTGGGAATGCCGGGGAACAGTTGAGTCCGGTGGTGCTCCGCATTCTCGGTGCTTGCGCTGGGAGGTGGGGCCTTTTAGAAAGGTGAAGCGATTATGGCAGGGGAATATACGGAAGATGACATCAAGTCACTGGATTGGAGAGAGCACATTCGGTTGCGGCCGGGTATGTATATCGGAAAACTGGGTGACGGGTCATCACCGGATGATGGTATCTACATTCTTCTCAAGGAAGCGGTGGATAACTCGATTGATGAACACATCATGGGCCACGGCAAGGAGGTGCGGATCAATATCGATGAAGAAGGCCGGGTGGAGGTCAGGGATTTCGGCCGCGGTATTCCTCTCGGGAAATTGTTTGATTGCGCAGCCCAGATCAATACTGGCGCGAAGTATGACAGCGAGGCTTTCAAGAAATCAGTTGGCCTGAACGGGGTAGGCATTAAGGCTGTTAACGCGCTTGCTTCGTTTTTCGAGATTCAAGCGTGGCGTGATGGAGAGACGAAGGCGCTTGAATTCTCTAGGGGAGAGCTAGTGGTGGATATGAAGAATCCGCGTAAGGATCCCGGCTTGAACGGCACCAGACTGGCCTTTGACATGGACCGTGGGATTTTCCCGCAGAAGACAAAATTCCGCGATCCGATCGTGGAGAAAATGTGCCGCTATTACTCCTACCTGAATCCGGCGCTTACGATTCATTTCAACGGGAAGAAATTCCGCTCCAAGGACGGGCTGCTGGATCTCCTGCGCGAAGAAATGGAGTCCGAGGCACTCTACCCACCGATTCATTTGGTAGGCGATGACATTGAAATCGCGTTTACCCATTGTCCTGAAAGCAGCGAGGACTATTACACTTTCGTAAACGGCCAGAACACTTCCCAGGGCGGCACGCACCTCGCTGCTTTCCGTGAGGCTCTGGTGCAGGTGATCCGTGGTTTTTATAAAAAACAATATGATCCTAGTGATATTCGAGCGGGAATCGAGGCGGCGATCTGCGTGCGGATCATTGAGCCTGTGTTCGAATCCCAGACAAAAACCAAACTAGGATCGTCCGCAATCGTCCCTGAGGGTGAGTCTCTGAGAAGCTTTATCGGGAATTTCCTGAAATCGTCTTTGGATAACTACCTGCATAAAAATCCGCAGACTGCGGAGGCAATCCAGAAGCGTATCCTCCTCGCTGAGCGTGAGCGGAAGGATATGAAGGGCATCCAGAAGATGGCACGAGAGCGGGCGCGTCAGGCGAAGGTTCACAACAAAAAGCTTCGTGATTGTCGGGTGAAGTTCGACTCGAAGCACAAGCGGCGGGAAGAAAGCACCTTGTTTATCACCGAGGGTGATTCCGCTTCGGGTTCGATCACGAAAAGCCGGGATGTTGAGACACAGGCGGTATTTTCCCTGCGAGGAAAGCCGCTGAATACCTATTCGCTTGCCCGGAAAATCGTCTATGAAAATGAGGAATTTGCGTTGTTGCAAGCTGCTCTGAACATTGAGGACGGGATCGAATCACTGCGTTACAACAAGGTAGTGATTGCGACGGATGCGGACGTGGATGGAATGCATATCCGCCTGCTTTTACTGACATTTTTCCTCCAGTTTTTCCCGGAAATGATTCGGGACGGGCATCTGCATATTCTTCAAACGCCATTGTTCCGGGTAAGGAACAAGAAGGATACGATCTATTGCTACGATGATAATGAGCGTGCGAAAGCGCTTCAGAAGCTCGGTAAAAATGCTGAAATTACACGGTTCAAAGGACTTGGTGAAATTTCTCCGGATGAGTTCAAGTTCATGATTGGTCCCGATATGCGTCTGGACCCTGTGGAATATGAAGAGGGCAAGGGAGTCAAAGAGCTTCTGGCTTTCTACATGGGGAAAAACACTCCAAGCCGCCAGGAGTTCATCATCGAGAATCTGCGGGAGGATGTGGACCGTCAGGTAGCCTGATTTCCACTTTCGGTATTTATCACCTCGGCTATTTGGCGGTCGGCGTGATCTTGCACGGCAGTCGCTTACTATTCCGAAGTACTTCGAAGGTCGTTACCTCGCCTGGCACCGCGTAGAAGAATGCGTTTACGGCATCTGGATAGCGCTCGATTGGAAATGAGCCGGCTTTTACTAGAATGTCACTTTCCATGAGGCCCGCCTTTGCCGCAGGCGAGTCCGGTAGAACGCGCTGAATGCGTGGCACGCTGGATTCGGTGGAAAGAGATAGGCCCAGATACCCGCGGACGAATTTGCGGTGTCTGGAGATATCTTGCTGAACGCGGTGAACTGCCTGGGTAGGGATAACGTAAGCTGAGTTCCCAGAGCTTTGTTTAAAGAGGATGCCTATAATCTGTGAGCTCGAATCGAGTAGGGGTGTCCCCGGGCCGGGAACTGTGCCACTGAACGAAACGGAGAGTAGGGAGAGTGGTAAGACTTTCTTGTGGATCTCGGTGATCCAGCAATCAAACGTGCAGGGGAGGGGGCCGTTAGGGGTAATGGCCGTCAGGTTTTGGGTGGAAGCACCGTCAAAACTTTTCTTCCAGACGATTCCCTTGGAAAGTGCTGCTGAGGGGTTTTCGAAAAAATAGAGTTTCGTGATGGGATCGTGGCCAACGAATGAGAGGGTTCTGAAATTTTTACTATCCAGCCATGCTGCTTTGGTCAGCTGTGAGGATTCGTTATATACGGAAACGATCAGGTTCCTGTCCGGTGAGCTGATGGCAGTGGCCTGCGTTCCCGTAGGAAGGAACTTTAGTAATGCGGTTGCAGGTTCTGCCGAAATTGGGCAGCAGAGAATGGTTGTGAATGTCAGGAAAACGGCCGGTGCAAGACGCAAACGGTTGGAGACCTGCCTTTTCGGGCGGTAGGGGGAAATCATCGCTGGGGCGAAAATTATTTAGAACACTTGTTCGCCAGCGGTTCCTTCCGAGGAAGGATCGAGGTCCAACTGTTCCAACTGCTCATAGGTAGGAGCAGGGACAACCTGGTGATTTACCGGAGCGCTTGGCATTTGCTCAACCTCGGCAGTGCGGGGAATGAGAAAGAATGCGACTGTAGCAGTGGCGTAGGCAAGGCCTGCACCGTATGCCCATTTGGAAGGGCTGACTTCGGAAAACCATGATTTCACGCTATCGAAGAACGCGGCTGGAGCAGACTTGGAAGCTGCTTCCGTGCGCTGATTGTGGTGGAATTCCCTGAGGAAGTCCTCCCAGTAGCCTTCCCCGGGGCGCAAATCGCTGCGCTGCGAGAGGAGTTGGCTAATTTGTTCTACCGAAGGTTTCATGGCGGTTGATGATTAAGATTTACTAATTATCAGCGCCGTCCGCAAGATTTTTTAAAATCTTTCTTCCCAGGTCTCTTGGAGAGCTGATTGAAGTTGCAGATGCGCATAATGGAGTCTGGAGCGAATGGTCCCTACGGAGGCGTTCAGGATTTTTGCGATCTCTGCGTGAGACATGCCCTGAACGTCAAACAAGGTGACAACCATTCTGTGGGGTTCAGACAGCTTCATTATGGCTTCGTTCAATTTTATTTGGAGTTCATTGATATTCGATTGCCTCTCGGGGTTGGCGTTCGAGGTGGTATCAATGAGTGCCGGATCTTGTTGGATGGCTTCTTCCAGCTCGTTGATGCTGCTGGTGACCCGCTTTTTTCTCTTCTTGAGGAAGTTCAGGGTGCGGTTGGTGGCGATCTGGTAGATCCAGGTGTAGAAGGTGGATTTCCCCTGAAATTTAGGGAGGGACTGATAGGCCTTGGCGAAGATTTCCTGTAGGAGATCGTGGGTATCCTCCTTGTGTGAGGTCATGCTGTAGACCAGTCCAAAAAGTTTATCACCATACTTCAGGATCAAGGCATCGAAAGCCCGTGTATCGCCGTCTTTGGCGCGGGAGACGAGGTCTTGGTCAGGGTCAAGTGGACGTGACTGACGGAACATGTAAGGGGGGGATGCGGGTGAAGCAGTCCAAGCAGTTTGCATAACTGCTGGATTGAGGGAACTCTAAACTTGTGCCCGCACAACGAATTGGTGGATGCGCGGTAGGCCGGTAAATGGGTGATCTAGGGAGTTAGGATCTGAATTTCTCGTAGGCTGTGACGATATGCTCAACGATCGGGTGGCGGACGATGTCAGTGGCGGCAAAGCGGGTGAAAGAGATGCCGTTGATGTTTTTTAGTGCGTGTTCGGCTTCGTGGAGGCCGGAAGGGATGTTGTGTTTCAGATCGATCTGGGAGGAATCACCGGTGATGACAATTTTCGACTGCTCACCGAGGCGGGTGAGTGTCATGAACATCTGCTCGCGGGTGGTGTTTTGGGCTTCATCCAGAATGACGAAGGCGCGGGAGAGTGTGCGTCCGCGCATGTATGCGAGGGGGGCGATTTCGATGATCTGTTCTTCGAGGTAGCGCTGTGCTTCTTCGGGATCCAGCATGTCATTGATCGCGTCATAAAGAGGGCGGAGGTATGGGGCTACTTTTTCCTTAAGATCACCGGGGAGAAATCCGAGGGCTTCTCCAGCCTCAACTGCGGGGCGGGTGAGAATGATGCGCTGGATTTCACGTTTTTTCAACATGTGAAGTCCCACGGCCATGGCGAGATAGGTTTTGCCGGTGCCGGCGGGACCGAGGCCGAAGGAGACGTCGTTGTCTTGGATGGCCTTGACGTAAGCGAGCTGGTTGGGCGTGCGGGGTGAGACTGTTTTCCGGCTTTTTGAGCCTACCAGCTTGATGGTCGAAAGGGAATTGAGCGGGATTTCTCCTGATTTTTTCGCAATGTCGACAGCGAGGTGGAAATCACGTTCGGTAATGTGGCGCCCGTTCCGCTGGGTTGTTTCGAGGTCCTGGAATACTTTTTCCGCTAAATTGGTGGCGAGCTCCGAGCCGTTGAAGGCGATCCAGCCGTCGCGGGTGACGACTTTCAATTCAAGTGCATCTTCCAGGTAGGTGAGATTCCGCCGATCATTGGCAATGAGACCTTGCAGAAACTGTGGAGTATCGAATTCGAGTTTTAGAGATGTGGGTTTCAAAATGGGATACGAACAATTGAGCTGCAAAGTGGCGCTTAGGCAACGGGTTTTGCGCTGCGGGTGGGTTAGCTTGGTGACTCTTCATCCAAAAGGGCTGCGAGGGCGGGCTCGTCGAGGATTGTGACTCCGAGGGATTTGGCTTTGTCTAGTTTTGAGCCTGCGGCTTCACCGGCGAGGAGGTAGTTGGTTTTCTTCGAAATTGAGCCGGAGACCTTTCCTCCGTTCTGCTCAATGATGGCTTTGAAGTGATCACGGGATTCGGAGAGGGTGCCGGTGATGACGAAGGTTTTTCCTGTGAAGGTCAGCACCGGCGCGTCGGTAGGCTTTGGTGCGTAGTTTTCAGACTTCGGGTCCAGCCCTAGCTCTGAGAAGCGGCTGATGATGTGTTGGCCGGCTTCGGACTGAAAGAAGGTGAGGATGGATTCCGCTACTGAGGGGCCTACATCGCCGGTGATGGCGTATTGGACGAGGAACTCGTTTTGTTTTTTCGCGGTGGCGCGGGTGTCTTTGACTAGTTCCGCGAGAATGGGTGAGGTGGGTATTTCCGTTAGGGTCTGGTGGAGGCGGGCGAGTTCCTTGGCTGCGGATTCTCCTAGGTGGCGGATGCCCATGGCGAAGAGCCATTTGTTGAGGGGTTTAGAGCGTGCGGCTTCGAGGGAGGAGATGACTTTTGCCGCATTTTTTTCTCCGAAGCGGCGGGGTGATTCTTCGGTGCCCAGATTGAGATTGGCCAGTGTTTCTTCGGTGAGGGAAAATAGGTCGAGCGGGCTGGTGGCGTGGCCGTGACGGACGAGTGCTTCGGCAACGGATTCGCCCATGGAATCGATATCCAAGGCTTTCCGGGCGGCGAAGTGGGTGATGGCCGTGACTGCTTGGGCGGGGCATTCGAAGTTTGTGCAGCGCCAGGCTACGAAGCCTTCCTCCTGGGTGATGGGTGCCTGACAGGATGGGCACTTGCCCTCGACTGCATCGAAGAGAGAGTAGGTTTTTGCGTCGGGATCCGGATCGATGGTTTTTACGATGGCAGGGATGATTTCGCCGGCTTTTTCGACGA
Organism: Luteolibacter sp. AS25; assembly: GCF_046736275.1. GTDB lineage: Bacteria > Verrucomicrobiota > Verrucomicrobiia > Verrucomicrobiales > Akkermansiaceae > Luteolibacter. The sequence goes on along the minus strand of NZ_CP151837.1, from coordinate 2,463,061 downwards.
GGACTTTTGCGCCGATGTAGATGCCTTTTTTCGTAATTTCATCCTGATTGTGGAGGGTTGCGCGGGAGACGGTGGAGCCGGAAATGAGGACTGGGGTGAGCTCTGCGACGGGGGTGAGGACTCCTGTGCGGCCAACCTGGATGGAAATGGCGTTCAGAGTGGTTTCCTGCTGCTCCGGAAGAAATTTGAAGGCTGCGGCCCAGCGTGGTGCGCGGGCGGTGGCTCCGAGAGTTTCGCGCTCATTGCGGTCGAGAACTTTGATGACCACTCCGTCGGTAGCGTGATCGAGATCGTGACGTTCGGTGCTGTAGAGTTTGATGCCCTCGAGGAGTTCCTCGAGGTTGTGGGCGGTGCGGACGGGGTGGTTTTTCGGGATGGAAACCCTATCCAGTAGCTCATGGAAATCGGTTTCGGCTTCCAGATCGGGTCCGTCGTAGGCGCCGAGGCCGTGGGCGAGGAATGCAAGCGGGCGGGTGGCGACAATGCGGGAATCAAGTTGCTTGAGGGTGCCGGCGGTAGCGTTTCGTGGGTTGGCGAAGGTGGGGAGTCCTTGTTCATCGCGTTCTTCGTTCATGGTGGCGAAGGCGGAGTTGGGCATGAAGATTTCGCCGCGGACTTCGAGGATGGCGGGAGCATCTCCCGTGAAAGTGAGCGGGATATTCCGGATGGTGCGGACGTTTTGGGTGACATCGTCTCCGATGGTGCCATCGCCGCGGGTGGCGGCATATTTCAAGGAGCCATTTTCGTAAAAGAGAGTAACAGCTACTCCGTCGATTTTCGGCTCCAGGGTGACGTCGATGTTTTCGCGGCCCAGATTTTTCTGAAGGCGCTTGTAGAAGGCGATGAGTTCTGCCTCCGGGGTATCGGAATCCTTCAGCTCGAAAACATCGTCGATGCTGAGCATGGGGACAGGGTGGGTAACCTGGGTAAAGGCAGTATTGGGGACTGAGCCTACGCGTTGGGTGGGGGAATTCGGATCGAGAAGGTCCGGGTTGGATTTTTCGAGGTCTTCGAGTTCTCGGTATAATTTGTCGTAATCCGAGTCGGAAATTTCAGGCTCCGCCTGGGTGTAGTAGAGGTGATTATGGTGGTTGAGAAGCTGGTGGAGCTCGGGGACGCGCTTGGCTGGGGAGTCGGAGGTTGGGAAGAGGTCCATTTCTTGCTCGGGCATGGGAAATGGATAATAGAGAGAGTGGCCGGTGCCAAGTGATCAGTGATCGGTGTAAGACTTAGGTTGACTGCGGATTCAGGCGACCGCAGGTTTTCGTCGTTGAGTGCAGTGAATTACAAGATCGGGAATGAGAAGTTGGTGAAGGTGCTGGATAACGCTTCCGTGCATTTGCGTGGTCTGCTGGAAAAGCAGGGCCGTGCGGATGGTGGGTTGCGGATTGCGGTGATCGGCGGCGGATGCTCTGGGCTCCAATACAAGATGGATCTGGTGGATGGGCCGCGGGACCGGGATATTCTGGTTCCGAGCAATGGGGTGAATGTGGTGATCGATCCGAAAAGCGCGCTTTTCGTGAGTGGTAGTGAGTTGGATTTCTCGGATGATCTGCAGCAGGGTGGCTTCAAGGTGACGAATCCGAATGCGGTGGTGACCTGTTCCTGCGGGGAAAGTTTTGCGGCTTAGGCTATGAATGCTTTTGAAAGTCTGGGATTGCCGGTGGGGTTGGTGATTTCCGATGAGGAGATCCGTGAGGCTTTCCGGAAAAGAGCGGCGGTGGCGCACCCTGATTCGGGAGGCGACGAAGTGGAGTTTTCCACGATGCAGGCGGCTAGAGAGGTTTTGCTGAGTCCTGCGGGGCGGGTGAAGGAATGGCTGGCGGCGCAGGGGCTGGAGGTTGATGCGCGCGGGCAGATCGAGGCTGGGCTGATGGATCTTTTCCAGAAGGTGGCGGAGTGTGGGTCCGCTGCTGAGGCAGCGATCAAGGAGGGCCAAGTGGCACAATCCGCGCTGGCCAAGGCGATGGCGGAGGTGAAACTAATGAGCCAACGGGAGCGAGTGGAAGAGCTGATCGCTCAGGTGGAGGGTGAGATTACCTCAAGGGTTTCTGCTTTTCCTGAAGTAGAGACCGGGGGTAAAGATGCGGCCAAGGTGATGCGTGATCTGGTTTTTTTGGAGAAATGGCGCGGGACGCTGAAGGGTATCTACGGGCGCTTGATGTAAGGATTGCTGGATTATGAGAAAAGAGTGGTAGGTGCTGGAAAGATTAGACAAACATTCGTGATGCTTGTGCCACCCAACGCTTAATATCGAGCTCAGCCTTCCAATTTTTATTGTCCTTTGATCCATATAGATAAATCCTTGGGTTCAAACAACTCCGATAGATCTCTTCTTCCCGATCTCTGTCGAATGTGAGTTGCTTCGCATGGATAATTTTATTGCACGATTCTCTTAGGTTTAAGTCAGTCTGCTCTGATTTTTCTTTCTTAAATAGTGAACCTACAGTTACCAAAGATGCATGGGAGGAGATCCCGTGGTTTTTCTGAAATAGATCGTCTTTCATTCTAATTAGGACCGCCGATTCAATAAGCAATCGTGTAAGAAGCTCCTCTTCGTGGCTATCAAGTAGTGTCCTAAAAGGACATCCAATTTCGTCATTACATTCGTCAGATATGCCTCGGCTGGCTAGGAATAGAGACAAGATGACATACAGCTTCTCGTTGGCTGACGCCGAATCAATCTGAGGGCAGCTTACATTACTGAATTTAGACTCAGACATTTGGGGTGTTTTTCGACGCTGAAATATCTATTGAGCCTTTACGCTGCGGGTGTATTCGGAAGTTTGGGCGAGGTAGTAGAGGGTGCCGCTGCCGCCGATGATTGCCAGGAGGATGATTAGGGTAAACAGGAGGAAGAAGAAGGATTTCATGGGGAGGAGGATGGCAGTGGGTTGGGGGGATTGGCGAGGGGAAAGCTCAGGTGATGTGGGAACGAAAAAACGGCCACCTCCTTGCGGGGGCGGCCGTTGGTAAATCAGTGATCTATAAAGATTACTTGGAGAGGTAGCCGGAGACACCTGCGTGATCCGCAGTCATGGCGTCGGAACCTTTTTCCCAGTCCATCGGGCAAACTTCCCCGTTGGATTCGAAGTGCTGGAGGGCATCGACAACACGGAGGCATTCGCGGATTGAGCGGCCGAGTGGCATGTCGTTGATGACCTGATGGCGGACGATGCCTTCCTTATCGATGAGGAAAAGACCACGATAGGCTACGAGCTCTCCGGTGACGACGGATTCGCCGAATTCGTTAACTTCGAAATTGCCTGCGAGGACGTCGTAGTCTTCGGAGATGGTTTTGTTGATGTCGGCTACGAGCGGGTAGGTGACGCCTTGGATGCCGCCTTTGTTCTTGGGAGTCTGGAGCCAAGCCCAGTGGGAGAATTCAGAATCCGTGGAGCAACCTACGACAGCTACGTCACGGGATTCGAACTCGCCGAGTTCCTCCTGGAAGCGGTGGAGTTCGGTAGGGCATACGAAGGTGAAGTCCTTCGGGTAGAAGAAGAATACGACGTATTTTTTGCCGATGTATTGTTCGAGGGAGAATCCTTCGATGATGGTTTCACCTTTTACGGCTTTGGCGGAGAATGTCGGGGCTGGTTTACCTACGAGTACTGGCATGATGATATGGTGCTTGTGGTTTGAGGAGGCGCGCAGGGTGCGGTGCCGGACAGGGGGGTAGCCACGAATGGGGTGCTTGGGCAAGACGTTTTCAAGATGAGGGCAACTGAATAGATATGGAAAAACAGGATGCCATTTGACCGGGTGGGTTTCCGGTGGAGGTTGGGACGTCGATCCGAAAGCTTCGGGAAGAATTTTGCCCGGATGCGGAATGCGATAAACCAGAAACCAATCAAGATTATGACAAAGAAATTAATTTCAGGAGGAACACTGCCAGCCATTACGCTCTCAACCGTCAACGATGGCGAGGTCACATTAGGATCAGTGAAAAAGCAGGGAAACTGGCAGATTGTGACGATCTATCGTGGGCTGCACTGCCCGGTTTGCCATGAGTATCTGACACGGATGGAGGAACTTAAGGATGATTTTACCAAGCTGGATGTGGAGCTTCTCACTGTCTCCGGAGATCCGCTGGAGAAGGCGCAAAAAATGGTGGAAGAGCACAATCTAACGATTCCCGTGGCATATGATCTGAGTATTGCGCAGATGAAGGAATTGGGGCTCTACATTTCCGAGCCTCGCAGCAAGGAGGAGACGGATCGGCCTTTTGCCGAGCCTGCCACCTACGCTTTGAATGCGGATGGCAAGCTTCAGCTCATTGAAATTTCCAATACTCCATTCAACCGCGCGGATTTGAGCGAGCTGGTGGAGAGTGTGGAGTGGATCAAGGAGAATGATTACCCAATCCGCGGAACTTACGAATAAGCGGCTTATTTAAGGCGGAGCAGGGCGGCGAAGGCGCCGTCCGTGCTGTGCTTCTCAGGGGTGATCTGCACGGATTTCTCCAGGACGAGTTCCGGGTGCTTTTTGACGAAAGCCTGGACCAGTTCGATGTTCTCCAAGTCCTCGATGGAGCAGGTGGAGTAGACGATGCGGCCACCCGGCTTGAGGCAGGAGAGAGCGTTTTCGAGAATTTCTGTCTGGATGGTGCCGAGGTCTTCGATGTCCTTGGTCTGGAGGCGCCAGCGGACGTCCACGCGGCGGCGGATAACGCCGGTATTGGAACAAGGGACATCGAGAAGGATGGCATCGAAGGTGCCGTGGAGGTGTGCGGGGGCTGGTTTGCGCCAGTCGTGCACGAACATTTCATCAGGAGTGATGTGAAGTCGCTTGAGGTTATCCTCAAGACGCGGGATGCGTTTGTCGTTGGAATCAGTGCAGACGAGCCCTTTTCCTCCGCCGAGTGCTGCGGCGATTAGGAAAGCTTTTCCGCCTGGGGCGGCGCAGGCATCCAGGACCTTTTCGCCAGGTTGCGGAGCGAGAAGCTCCACGCAGTGGCGGGTGGCTGGGTCCTGAATGTAGACATCGCCGGAGGCGAGGAGAGCGGTGGGAATTTTGCCTTCCAAAAGGTAGTAGTCAGATGCGTGCTTGAGTTTCTTGCCAGGGAGGTCTTCCGGGGTGTTTGCTGAAAGAGGATTGGTGCGGAAATAGGTTTCAGCGGGCTGGTTGTTCCACTCCATGATGGCGATTGCGCGCTGTTTCCCGAAGGATTTCCGCCAACGGTTGAAGAGCCAATCCGGGTGCGAGTAAAGGACTGGTGCCGGGAGGTCATCGAGATCCTCCATGAGCTTCTTGCGGTTGGTGATGGCTTTGCGCAGGCAGGCGTTGATGAGAGAACGGACCGGGGCTTTGCCTGCTTCGACGGTTTCATTGACTGCGGCGTGGTCGGGGATCTGCAGGATGAGGATCTGGCAGAGTCCCACACGGAGGACGTCGCGGGTTTCCGCATCGAGCTTGCCCTCGCGGAGTGTGCTTATCCAGTGGTCCAGAAGGCGGCGATGGCGGAGAACGCCGAAGAGGATGGCCTGAAGAAGCCCACGATCCGAGGCAGAGAGTTTCCGGCGCTGGGAGTGGCGCTCGACAAGGGATTCCGCATAGTCGTGGCCTTTCGCCCAGGCACGGAGGGCGGAGACGGCGGCTTGGCGGACGTGGAAATTTTTAGCAGGCACGGTGGTCGGTGAGTTCTATTATGAAGAGGAAGAGAGGGAGCTAGATAGCTGTGAGGGTATCGATGAGCTCCGGGGACAGGAAGTCCTGGCCGTGGATGATGTGATCGAGGAGTGGCACGTCTGTGAGTGACTCGATGATGCCTTTATTGGTGATCATAGGGGTGTCCATCTCGTCCTCGAGTTGGTTGAGGATGATACCTGCGCAGGTGAGACCTTTAGCGCGGATGGCGGCGATGGTAAGGAGGATGTGGTTGAGCGATCCGAGGCGATTTGAGGCGACAAGGATGATTGGCAGAGCGAGGTCTTTGGCTAGGTCTGAAATGAAGTATTTCTCGGTGATGGGGACTTCCCAGCCGCCTGCTCCTTCCACGAGAATAGGGGAGTATTTTCCTGCGATTTCCTTATAGGATGCGAGGATTTCCTGTGGGTCGATCGTGGTGTTTTCCAGAAGGGCGGCTACGTGTGGGGCAAGGCCGGAGTGGAAATGCATCGGGTTGATCTCATCGATATCGAGGCCGCCGGAAGCTTCCGCGAGGAGGGTGGCGTCATCGCGGTCTCCGCAGGAAATAGGTTTGTAGCCGATGGCGTAGGTGCCTTCCGCGCGGAGGGATTCGATGATGAGCTTGGTGACGTAGGTTTTCCCTACTCCTGTGTCTGTGCCGGTAATGAAGAAGTTCACTGTATGGGAGGGAGCTTGCAGGTGGGGTGTGGGTCAAGCGTAGAAGGGGCTGTGGTGGTGTTTTCTCTTCGACCGAGGAGGGTGAATCTGTTTATTTTGCTGCTGTGCCACATTGCCCGTACTGCCAGACTGCTATTCCCCAAGATGCTGCCGAGTGTGCGGGGTGCATGCTTACGTTTCCGCGAACCATCGCACTGGTGGGCGCAACGCCGCGGCTGAGTCCGGTGGTGGCGGATACGACGGCACAACTGAGAAGCGGGGAGGCGGGGAAAATCAGCAAGCGGATCGGTAAGATACAGCGCCGTTTTCCGCAGGTTCTTGTGCAGGTGGTGATGCACCGTTTTCCGGAAGAGCACCCGTTTCCGATGCATGCTTTCTGGCTATTCAATGCGGGGGCGTTCGCTGGAGAGGGGAAGCGTGGGAAAAACAACTTCGCGCTAATGATCGCAATTGACCCTTACCGGAAGGAGGCGGCAATCGTTCCGGGTTATGGGCTGGAGCCTCTACTCAAGGAGGAGGCGCTCTATCACCTGCTGGAGATGTCCGGTCCCGCTTTCCAATCACGGAAATGGGAGCTGGGGTTGGAGGTGCTGCTCGACGGGCTGGAACAGCTACTGGATACGGTGTCTGTGACGGAAGAAGAGGGTGTGGCTACCGGAGGGGATTATTGAGGAGATGAAAGCGCCCAAAAGCTACGATTTTGCAGATGTGTTTTTCGAAACCCTTGGTTCGACATTCGGCAGGGTAGCGAGCTGTGTGGTTGCGGTTCTTGCAGGAGGTGCGGCAAGTGGTGTGGTGCTGGGTGATTTCTCGGTGGAATCCGTATGGGCCGCGATTGCTCTGGTTTCCATGACTCCGATCCTAGTCTTTGTGGCCCCGCTGGCGTTATTGATTGTGCCGTTACTACTCTTGTTCGTGATGCTGTATGTTCGGTATGAGCTGCCTTTTTGGACCCTGCTGATTCCGATGGGGATGGGAGGGTGTTTAAATGCTCTTTTTATTTCCGCAATCAAGTAGGAGGTTACGCGAAGGCTTTTAGGAACCCTACTTCGAGGGCGAGAGGCTCCGAGGCGTTTGTCTCGAGTGTCCGTCGGAGTGATTCGAGTGCGTCGAGACGTTTGGCGATTTGGAAAATGGATTCGGTCTCGGCTATTTTCTGGAGATGAGCGGCTGAGGAGGGGAAGTCGAGTCCGCCGGACTTTGTCTTGA